>JAJXTD010000253.1 GCA_021784035.1 Actinomycetes bacterium
GGCGTAGCCCTCGGCGTTGAGGTCGTGCCCGGGCAGCGGAGCCCGGTCGCCGTCGCCGTACGCCGTCATCGACACGTGCACGAGCCGCCTGTTGGCCGCCGCGAGCGCGTCCGCCCCCAGGCCGAGGCGGTCGAGGACGCCGGGCCGGAACGAGTCGACGAGCGCGTCCGCCCGCGCGACGAGGTCGAGCAGCACGGCCCGCCCCTCGTCGTTCTTGAGGTCGAGCGCGATCGACCGCTTGCCGCGGCAGAGCACGACGAACACGCCGGACTCACCCGTCGCGGTGTACGGCGGGGTGACGCGCAGGCCGTCACCGCCGCGCGGGTCCTCGACCTTGAGCACGTCGGCGCCGAGCCCGACGAGCAACGACGTGGCGTAGGCGCCAGGCAGCAGGCGCGTCAGGTCGAGGACGCGCACCCCGTCGAGCGGGCGCGTCGCCGACCCGGGCACGTCAGGCTCCAGTGGGGTCGTCGGTCGGACCGCCCGCGGCGGGCCGGGGCACGACCTCGATCGCCGCGCCGTCGGCGCCGCACCAGCGGCACGACACCGACTCGACGGACTCGGTGAGGACGTCGGTCTCGTCCACCGCCGGCTCGCCGGCGAGGTCGAGGTGCCAGAACTCGCGGACCCGGCTCGAGCGGACGACGTCGAAGCGCGTCAGGTTGCCGCAGCGCGAGCAGCGCCAGCGGGTGTCGGCGTCGGGCAGCGCCACGGCCACGATCGGTGTCCCCTCGGTCGGCCGGGGCGCGCGTCGGGCCCGGCGAGTCGGATCGGGACGACCCTACGGCGGCGCGCCTCGCCCGCGACGTCGTACCCCCCGCCTAGCGTCGTCGACGTGAGCCCGGCCGACCCGACCCCGACGCCGCACGAGGGCGTGCGCAGGTCGACGGCGCCGGCCGCGTCCGCCGCGCTCCGGGTGGAGCCCGACCACCTCGCCCGGCGCCGCCCCGCGCAGCCGACCTTCGACGACCTCGGCACCCCGCTCGCCGGCGTCACGTTCGTCGTCGTCGACCTCGAGACCACCGGCGGGTCCCCGGCCGACGCCGGGATCACCGAGATCGGCGCGGTGAAGGTGCGCGGCGGCGAGATCGTCGGGGAGTTCCAGACCCTCGTGCAGCCCGGCGTCCCCGTCCCGGCGTTCATCGCCGTCCTCACCGGCATCACCGACGCCATGCTCGTCGACGCGCCGCCGCTCGCCGTCGCGGTCCCCGCGTTCCTCGAGTTCGCCACCGGCGCGGTGCTCGTCGCGCACAACGCGCCCTACGACGTCTCCTTCCTCAAGGGCGCGTGCGCGCGCCTCGGCCGGGCCTGGCCGGACCACGCCGTCGTCGACACCGCCCGGCTCGCCCGGGCCGTCCTGCTCCGCGACGAGGTCCGCGACTGCAAGCTCGGCACGCTCGCCCGGCACTTCCGCGCCACCACGACCCCGAACCACCGCGCGCTGTCCGACGCCCGCGCCACCGTCGACGTCCTGCACGCGCTCATCGAGCGCGTCGGCACCCTCGGCGTCCACTCCCTCGAGGAGCTGGCCACCTACACCTCCCGGGTCACCCCGGCGCAGCGCCGGAAGCGCCACCTCGCCGAGGCGCTGCCCGACTCCCCCGGCGTCTACGTCTTCCGCGACGACCAGGGCCGGGCGCTCTACGTCGGCAAGTCCCAGCGCATCCGCTCGCGCGTGCGCACCTACTTCACGGCGTCCGAGACGCGCACGCGGATGGCCGAGATGGTCGGGCTCGCCGCGCGGGTGGACGCCATCGCCTGCGCCACGCCGCTCGAGGCCGAGGTGCGCGAGCTGCGGCTCATCGGCGAGCTCGCGCCGCGCTACAACCGGCGCAGCCGGCACCCGGAGCGCGCGGTGTGGGTGAAGCTCACCGCCGAGGCGTTCCCCCGCCTGTCCGTCGTACGCCAGGTCCGGGCCGACACCGACGCGGGCGCCGCCTACCTCGGGCCGTTCGGCTCGCGGCGCACCGCGCTCGAGGCGGTCGAGGCGCTGCAGGCCGCGGTGGGGCTGCGCACGTGCACCGAGCGCATCTCACCGCGGCGCACCACCTCCGCCTGCGTCCTCGCCGAGATGGGCCGGTGCCCCGCCCCGTGCGTCGGCTCGGTCGACGTCGAGGGCTACGCCCCGCTCGTCGACGCCGCGCGGCGCGCCCTGCTCGACGACGTGCGCGACGTCGAGCGGGCGCTGCTCGAGCGGCTGCGCTCGCTGTCGGCCGACCTGCGCTACGAGGAGGCGGCGCTCTGGCGCGACCGGCTCGACGCCTTCGCGCGCGGCGCGGCGCGCGCCCAGGAGATCGCGTCCCTCGCGGGGATCGACGAGCTCGTCGCGGCCCGGCCGACGGCCGAGCGCGGCTGGGAGGTGCACGTCGTCCGCCACGGCCGGCTCGCCGGTGCCACCACGGTCGCCGCCGGCGTCGACCCACGGCCGGCCGTCGACGCGCTGCTCGCCACCGCCGAGCGGGTCGAGCCCCCGGAGGGTCCGGTCCCGGCGGCGCTCGTCGAGGAGACGGTCCGGGTGCTGCGCTGGCTGGAGTCCGACGGCGTACGCCTCGTGCCCGGACCCCGACCGGTCGCCTGGTCCCTGCCGGCCCACGGCGCGGGCGGCCTCGTCGCGCGGCTGCTGGCGGCCGGTCGCGCCGAGGTCGTGCGGCTCCCCTCGGGCGAGCGGTCGCTCCGGCCGGCCGGCTGAGGGCGGATCGGGCGGGCGGCGGGCGACGGCTGCGAGCGGGCCGGTCGGCACCCCGTCGGGCGGTGCGTCGGCCTAGGGTGGCGGCCATGGTGACCGCACTCGTCTTCATCCGGACCAAGGTCGACGCCGTGAACGACGTCGCCGAGACGATCGCCGCGATCGACGGCGTGAGCGAGGTCTACTCCGTGACCGGCGACCTCGACCTCGTGGCGATCGTGCGCGTGCGCGTGCTCGACGACCTGAGCGCGGTCGTCACCGACGGCATCGCGAAGACCCCGGGGATCGCGCAGACGGAGACGCACATCGCGTTCCGCACCTACAGCCGCCACGACCTCGAGAGCGCCTTCGCCATCGGCCTGGACTAGCCCGGTGCACACGAGATGTGTGACCAGCGCCGGCTATAGGCCGCGCTGGCGACACATCTCGGGCTGACCGGCGTACGGCGGGAGGCGTGCGGCCGGTGGTCAGCGGCCGGGATCTCGGGCTGACCGGCGTACGGCGCGGGACGTGCGGCCGGCGGTCAGTGGCCGGCGAGCCGGCTGGAGAC
>JAJXTD010000254.1 GCA_021784035.1 Actinomycetes bacterium
ACATGAGCGCGAAGAACACCGGCAGCACGATCGAGCCGCGGACCATCCACGGGATGCGCGCCCCCCAGCGCGACGTCGTGTGGTCGCTCCAGTTCCCGACCATGGGGTTGAGCGCGACGTCCCATGCCTTCGGGAGGAGCACCACGAGACCGGCGACGACGGCGGCGACGCCGAGCTCGTCGGTCAGGTAGTAGAGGAGCAGCAGCCCGGGGACCGTGGCGAACCCGCCGGTGCCGACCGAGCCGAAGGCGTAGCCGACCTTGGTGGCGGTGCTCAGCCGGGGGGCGCTCACGCGGCAGACGCTAGTGCTCCGCGGCGCGCGTTGCCGGGACCCCCGCGGCCACGGCCACGGTCGGATCCGTCCGCCGGGGCCCTGTGTCACTGATCGACGGGTCGCTTCCCGCGCCAGGAGACGACCCGATGATCAGTGACACGCGAGCAGACCGGGATCAGTCCAGGGCGAGGCGGGGCTTGACCTCGAGGATGCGCGCGAGCAGTCCGTTGACGAACGACGCAGACTCCTCGGTCGACAGCGAGGTCGCCAGCGCGACCGCCTCGGAGATCGCCACGGCGGGCGGGACCTCGTCGCGCCAGAGCAGCTCGTAGGTGCCGATCCGGAGCAGGTTGCGGTCGACCGCGGGCATGCGCTCCAGCGTCCAGCCCTGGGAGTACGTCGAGAGCAGGTCGTCGATGCGATCCAGGTGCTCCACGACGCCGTACACGAGGTCGCTCGTGTACGGGTTCAGCGTCTGCTCGGCGTCGTCGGCCTTGGTGTCGAGCACCTCGACGGCGGAGATGCCGCGGAGGTCGGCCTCGTAGAGGACGTCGAGCGCCTTCTTGCGTGCCTTGCCGCGTGCGGTCACGACTAGTTGACGCGACCGAGGTACGACCCGTCCCGGGTGTCGACCTTGACCTTGGTGTTGTTCTCGATGAACAGCGGTACGGCGATCTCCGCACCCGTCTCGAGCGTGGCCGGCTTCGTGCCACCCGTCGAGCGGTCGCCCTGGAGACCCGGCTCGGTGTAGGTGATCATCAGCTCCACCGACGCGGGGAGCTCGACGTACAGCGGCACGCCGTCGTGCGTCGCGACGATCACGCCCTGACCCTCGAGCAGCCACCGGGCGTTGTCGCCGACCACCGCGTCCGACACGTGCACCTGCTCGTAGGACGCGGTGTCCATGAAGACCCAGTCGTCGCCGTCGCGGTAGAGGTACTGGAAGTCGCGCTTGTCGACGTTCGCCGTCTCCACCTTGACGCCGGCGTTGAACGTACGGTCCACGACCTTGCCGGACAGCACGGCCTTGAGCTTCGTGCGCACGAACGCCGGGCCCTTCCCGGGCTTGACGTGCTGGAACTCGACGACGGTCCACAGCTGGCCGTCGATGTTGAGCACCAGGCCGTTCTTGAGGTCGTTCGTGGTGGCCACGGAAGGTCTCCTGGTCGGATTGTCTAGAGGACGAGCAGATCGCGCGTCGTCGTGGTGAGCGACACGGGCCCACCGGTCCGGACCACGAGGGTGTCCTCGATGCGGACCCCGCCGCGTCCGGGGAGATAGACCCCCGGCTCGACGGTCACCGGCGTGCGGTCGCCCAGGATACCGGTCGCGGAGTACCCGATCATCGGCGCCTCGTGGATGTCGAGCCCGACGCCGTGCCCGAGGCCGTGCCCGAAGTGCTCCGCGTGTCCGGCCGCAGCGATCAGCGAGCGGGCGGCGTGATCGACGTCACGGACGTCGACGCCGACCCCGAGCGCCTCCACGCCCGCACGCTGCGCGCGCGCCACGAGGTCGTGCAGGTCGCGCTGCCACGGCTCCGGATCGGCACCGACGACGAACGTCCGCGTCTCGTCGGCGTGGTAGCCGGCGTGCCGGGCGCCGAAGTCGATCTTGAGCAGGTCGCCGCGCTCGACCGCGCGGTCCGTCGGGGTGTGGTGCGGGATCGCGGAGTGCGGGCCGGTGGCGACGATCGAGTCGAACGAGATCGCCTCGGCGCCGGCCTCCAGCATGAGCCATTCGAGCCGCCTCGCGATCTGCCGCTCGGTCATCCCGACACGGATCTCGGGCAGCAGCGCGGCGAGCGCGACGTCGCTGAGCCGGCAGGCCTCGGCGAGCGCGTCGAGCTCGTCGTCGTCCTTCACCGAGCGGAGCGCCTCGACCGCGCCGGTGGTCGCGACCAGGTCGAGGTCGCGATGCTCGGCCGCGAGCCTCGTGTGGTCCGCCACGCTCAGGTGCACGGCCTCGAAGCCCACGTGCCCGATGCCGGCGGACACGGCGTACGCCGCCAGGCCGTCGACCACCGACCGGACGTCGACCACCTCGACGCCCGGGCACTCCGCCGCGACCTGCGTGAGGTAGCGGAAGTCGGTCGCGAGCCGGTCCAGGCGCGGCTCGCGTCCGACGAGCACGGCACCGTTCGACCCGGAGAAGCCGGTGAGGTAGCGGACGTTGGTGAGGCCGCTCACGAGCAGCGCGTCGACGCCGAGGTCGTCGAACGACTCCCGCACCCGGTCGCGCCGGTCCAGCGCGGTCACGACGCGACCAGGCCCGCGACGGCCCGCAGCGCGAGGACGTAGGACTCCACGCCGAAGCCGGCGATGGTGCCGCTGGCCACGCCGGAGACGACCGACGTGTGCCGGAACTCCTCGCGGGCGGCGGGGTTCGACAGGTGCACCTCGACGAGCGGCGCGGTGCGCTGGGCGCAGGCGTCGCGAAGCGCGTAGGAGTAGTGCGTGAACGCCGCGGGGTTCAGGACGACGGGCGTCGCGGTGTCCGCCGCCTCGTGGATCCAGCGGACGAGCTCCGCCTCGTCGTCGGTCTGCCGCACCTCGACTGCCAGGCCGAGCGCCGCACCCTCCGTCGTGCAGCGCCCGACGAGGTCGTCGTACGACGTGTGCCCGTAGACCTCGGGCTCGCGCGAGCCGAGGCGTCCGAGGTTGGGACCGTTGAGCACGAGCACGCGTGTCATCACGTCTCCTTCGCGACCACGGCGTACGCCGCTCTGAGCAGTTCCGGGTCGGGGCCCTCGAGCAGTCCCGGACGGCCGATGCCGTCGAGGACGACGAAGCGGAGCAGGTCTCCCCGCGCCTTCTTGTCGATGCGCATGGCGTCGAGCAGCTCGGGGAAGCGCCCCGCGGCGTACGTCGTCGGGAGACCGAGCGACTCGAGCAGGTCGACGTGCCGATCGGCGTCGGGCGCGTCGAGCCGCCCGGCGAGCCG
>JAJXTD010000255.1 GCA_021784035.1 Actinomycetes bacterium
TCGCCGCCGCGCCAGAAGTGCAGGGAGAGCGTGTCGGCGTCGGCGTCGAGGTCGGTGGAGAGCCGCTCGACCGCGCGGCCCGCGGCGGCGTGCAGCTTCGTCCGCAGGCGGTAGGCCAGTCCCTCGTACGCCGCGTCGCGGATCATCCCGGTGCGGAAGCGCAGGCGCTCCTGGCCGTCCGGTTCGAGGAACGCGGAGAGCTTGGAGACGGTCGCCTCGTCGATGACCAGGTCGTCGCCGTGCAGCGTCTCGTCGAGGACCTCGCGCCGGAAGCTGCGCCCCAGCACGGACGCGTAGCGGAGCACGCGCCGCGAGTACGGGTCGAGCGCGTCGATCTGCGCGTCCAGCGCGGCGTGCAGGCTCTCGGGCATCGCGTCGAGGGAGCCCACCTCGCGGAAGACGCGGGTGAGCTCCTCGACGTAGAGCGGGTTGCCGCCGGCGCGGGCGACGATCCCGTCGACCTCGTGCGGGCGCAGCGGAGTCGCCTCCGTCGCGGCGATGACGATGCGGCGCATGACGGCATCGGGCAGCGGCTCGAGCGTGACGAGCGCCCCCTGGGTCGGCGCGAAGCCCTCGCCCTCGTTGCGCCGTACGACCACGACGGCCCACGGGCGACCCGTCGCCGCCGCGACGACCCGATCGAGGACGGTGGTGGACGCGGCGTCGGACCAGTGCGCCTCCTCGACGAGCAGGACGAACGGACCGCGCACGGTGGCCTCGACGAGCCGGACGACCATGTCGGCGACGCGCGCCGGACGGAACCGCGGCTCGATCGCGGACGCCTCGGACGTCGGCGGGATCGGCACGTTGACGACGTCCTCGAGCAGCGGCGCCATGGGCGCCAGGTCGGGCATCAGCCGGGCGAACCCGGCCAGTGCCTGTGCGGTCATGGCCCCGGGCTCGCCGCGCTCGATGCCGAGTGCCTGGCGCACCGGGTCGCGCAGCATGCGGTACGGCGAGGTCATGCCGTACGGCTCGGCTCGTACGACGGAGACGGTGGCATCGAGGCCGCGCATCGCCTCGGTGACGAGGCGGCTCTTGCCGAGCCCCGTCGCCGCCGACACGGTGACCACCCCGCCCTCGCCACCGAGCGCCTTCTCGAGGGCGGCCCGCAGCGTCGCGAGCTCCTCCTCACGACCGATCAGCGGCAGCACGGTGCGTGCCGCCGCCTCGCGCGTGCCCAGCTCCTCGCCGATGGCGAAGACCGGCACGGGGACGGTCTTGCCCTTCATCGCGAACGGGCCGGCCGGCTCGGTGCTGAACAGGGTCCGGGACTGCTCGAGGACGGTCGGGTGCGCGAACAGCACGCCGTGCGGGGCCTTCGCCATGATGCGCGCCGCGGTGTTCGTGGTGTCACCCATCGCGGAGTACGCCGCGCGCTCGAGCGCACCGACCTCGGCGGCGAAGACGTGCCCGCGGTTGACGCCGATCTGCAGCGGCAACGGCGTACCGGCGTCGAGGACGTCGCGCATCGCGCGCAGCATCCGGCCCTCGTCGTCCTCGCTCGAGTACGGGACGCCCGAGCCCATGAACAGCTTGCCGCCGTCGCTGTCGAGGTCGGTCGCGAGCAGGGTCACCCCCTCGCCGATGAGCGCCTCCTCGAACACCGAGATGGTGCGGTGCAGGGCGTCGGCCACGGCGTCGTGCCCCGGGCCGGTGAGCAGCGCGTCGGTCCCGGAGAAGCGTGCGAAGCCGATCGTGGCCACCTTGTGCTCCGGGTCGGGGACCCGCTCCGCGAGGTACTCCCCCAGCGCGGTCGGGAACAGCGTGCGCAGCCGCTCCTCGGGCACGAACGGCATCGGCGGCGGCGCGTCGCCCTGGTCCGGGGCCCGGCGCCACCGGAGCAGGTGCAGGTCGTCGTCGCGGGCGAAGGTCGCCGACGCCGGGAGCCGACGCGCGGTGCCGGCGGTGACCAGGATCTCCCCCGCGACCGCGGCGTGCTCGGCCTCGGCGGTCGCGGTCGCCGCCGGACCCAGGATCAGCAGCTCGCGGGTCGGCGCCCCGACGAGGAAGAAGTCGACGGGTCCGGAGTGGATGCCGACCGACATCGACAGCTTCAGCCGGCCGACCGACGTCGGGATCTTCGCCGCCTCCCGCAGCGCGATCCGCATGTCGACCGCGGCCGCGCAGGCCCGGACCACGTGATCCTCGCCGCGGAAGGTGAACAGCAGGGCGTCGCCGCCGAACTTGAGCAGCTCGCCGCCGCGCAGGGCGGCCATGCCGAGCATGCCGCCGAACACCCGGTTGAGGGTCTCGATGAGCTCCTCCGCGCCGATGCGGCCACGGCGGGCGAGCCGCTCGGTCAGGGCGGTGAAGCCGGAGATGTCGGCGAAGACGAGGGTGGCGTCGACGGACTGCCACTGCCTCCCCGGGGCCTCGGCGTCCCACTCGAGGGCCACGCGCGGGATGTGCCGGCGCAGGTCGGTCACGGCACCCCCTCGTCGCAGCATCAGACAGCACGACACCGCATCGCGGCGTCGGATGATCACCGTATTCGGTCGGGCCGCGGCGCGTACGGGGATGGTCCCGTTTGTCCGGTTGTTCCGGTACGGCGCCCGGTGCTCAGCGGGTCTGGCAGCCGGGGCACCAGTACAGCCGCCGGCCCTGGTAGTCCTCGGCCCGGACGACCGAGCCGCAGCGCAGGCACGCCCGGCCCTCCCGCCGGTAGACGTAGACGCCCGTGGACCGGCGCAGCCGGCGACGGGCTGGGGTGTCCTCGCCCCCGTCGAGCTCGGGGTCGTCGGCCGCGGGGCGGTCGACGTCGAGCGCCGCCAGCCGCGCCACGTCCTCCGGCGCGACGGTCACGATGCGGCCGCGCCGGACGCCGTCGCGCATCAGCAGGACGAGGTCCCTCCACATCGCGTCGACGAGGTCGCCGGGCAGCGCCCGTCCCTCGGTGTACGGCGACACCTCGTGCCGGTGCAGCAGCTCCGCCCGGTAGATGTTGCCCACGCCGGCGAGGACGGACTGGTCCATGAGCAGACCCGCGACGGGCGAGCGGCTCGCGGTGATCCGGCGGCGTACGGCGCCCTGGTCGGCGTCGCGGCGCAGCGGGTCGGGACCGAGCCGCGCCAGGATGGCGGCCCGCCCGTCGGGTCCGACGAGGTCGCAGGCCGTCGGCCCGCGCAGGTCGGCGTACCAGCGCGCGCCCTCGAGCCGCAGCCGGACCGCGCCGCGCGCCTCGGGCGCCGGTGCCGCCGCGCGCAGG
>JAJXTD010000062.1 GCA_021784035.1 Actinomycetes bacterium
CCGGGCCCTCGGTCGTCGTGAGTCCGGCCGCGGAGCGGTCGGGCGAGCGACGGCCGGAGTGAGCGGTCCGGGCGGAGCCGACGATCCGCGTAGCGGGTCGGCGGCGCAGCGAACGAGCGACGGCCGGAGACGGGTTCGCGTCGAGCGGCGTGAGGGGGCCCTCGAGTGCCGGCCGCGGAGCGGTCGGGCGAGCGACGGCCGGAGACGGGTTCGCGTCCCGGCGGAGCCGCTGCGTGGCAGAACGCGTCGAGGCCCCGGAACCGTCAGGTTCCGGGGCCTCGACGTGCGTGCGGTCAGTGCTTGGGCAGGACCATCATCCCGCGCACCGGGGCGTGGTGCGTGGCGGCCACGAAGGTGCTGCGAGCCGTCGCCATGGACGTGCGGAACGCGAGGTATGCCGATCGGGTGGCGGTCCCGCGTGCGGTCACCGCGGCCACGACGGCCGGGTCGGTCCGGAACGCGGTCTCGGCGGCCTCGACGGCCGCGTGCAGCGCGTCCCTGGCCGCCTGGTCCATCGCGCCGGAGCGGTACGTCGCGACCGCAGCGTTGATGGCCGCCCGCTTCGTGGCCCGGGCGAGCTCGGTCGCGCTCTCGAACGTGGACCGGGCCGTGTCGACCGCGTGACGCAGCGTCGTCGTCGCGGTGCGGACCGAGGCGCGGTAGGCCGCGCGGGCGCCGGCCTCGGCGGGTGCGGTGGCCTTGTCGAAGGCGACGTAGGCGGCCTCGGTGGTGGTCACCCAGGTCGCGGCCGCGGCGGACACCTTGGCGTCGCGCGTGGCCGTGGCGACTGCCGTCGCGGTGGCGTAGGCGTGCCAGGCAGCCACGATGTCGGCGGGCACGGTGCTCGTCGAGACGACGGCGTCGCGGGCCGCGCGCGCGGGCGCGGTGGCGGTGGCGAACGCGATCCGCGCGGCGCGGACGTCGAGGCGGTACTTCGCGTTCGCCACCCGGAGGGCCTGGCGCAGCGTGCGCATGGCCTTCTGCGTGGCCGCCGTGGTCGAGTGCTTGTGGTGCACGGCGCTGCGGTGCTCCGAGGCGGACCGGTGCAGCTCGGACGCGTTGGCCGAGACGGCCGGCGCCACGAGGGTCAAGGACAGGCCGGCGGTGGCACCGGCGAGGAGCGTGCGGCGGATGCTGGATCGCATGGGGGATGGTCCTCCGAGGTCGACGCGGCCGGCCGTGTTGCCGGCCCGTTTCACTCGACCCACCTTCGGTGGACCCCGCCGAGACCTCAAGCGGCTGTCCGCCGATCTGCGGAGATTGCGACAGTCCCATACCGTTCCTTGGCCGGATCTTGGACGAACCGTGACCTTGGCCGAGGGGGCGCCCGCCGGTAGTCGAAACGCGCTCGTCGCGCGGGCGCGGCGCTGACACCATCGGGGCATGGACCTCGTCCGGCCGGAGCCGCAGCACCTCGACGACTACCTCGCCGCGCTGCGCCGGGGCTGGTCGCCGAACACCGAGCGGGACGTCTCGGCCGAGCTGGTCGCCGAGATCGAGGCCGACCCGGTCGCGTTCCTCGCGGGCGCGGACGACCGTGACCCGGCCGGGCGCACCGTGGAGCTGTCCGACGGGTCGCGCGTGCCCCGGCTGCCCGGGTTCTCCCGGTGGATGTGGGACGGCGGGTTCTGCGGCTCGATCAACCTGCGCTGGCAGGACGGCACGCCCGAGCTCCCGCCGTACTGCCTCGGGCACATCGGGTACGCCGTGGTGCCGTGGAAGCAGCGCCGCGGGTACGCGACCGAGGCGCTGCGGCAGCTGCTCCCGCTCGCCCGCGAGGTCGGCCTGCCGTACGTCGAGATCACGACCAACCCGGACAACGTCGGGTCGCAGCGGGTCATCGAGGCGAACGGCGGGGTGCTCGTCGAGCGGTTCGACCAGCCGGCCACGTCGGGCGGCGGCGACGGGCTGCGCTACCGCGTGGCGCTGACCTGAGCGTTCGGAATCCGGTGCGAGGATCGGGGCTGTGCGGACGGTCGACGGCACGGAGCCGACGGTCGGCGAGCGGGAGGGACGAGCATGCCGGTCATCGAGGTGGAGGCGCTGACGCGCCGGTACACGACCCGCACGGGGTTCCGCCGCCGCACCCGCAAGGACGTCGAGGCGGTCCGCGGCATCTCCTTCGAGGTCGGTCGCGGTGAGCTGTTCGGCCTGCTCGGCCCGAACGGCGCGGGCAAGACGACCACGATCAAGATGCTCATCACGCTCCTGCTGCCCACCTCGGGGAGCGCGCGGGTGCTCGGCCACGACGTCGTCGCGGAGCCGCGCGAGGTACGCCGCCGGATCGGCTACGTCTTCGGCGGCGACAAGGGCCTCTACGAGCGACTCTCCGGCCTGGACAACCTGCGCTACTTCGCCGAGCTGTACGGCGTCCCCGCGCGGGAGCAGGGACCGCGCATCGGCGAGCTGCTCGAGCTCGTCGGCCTCACCGGACGCGAGCGCGAGCGGGTCGAGGGGTACTCGCGCGGCATGCGGCAGCGCCTGCACATCGCGCGTGGGCTCCTGCACCGGCCCGACGTCCTGTTCCTCGACGAGCCGAGCATCGGCATCGACCCGGTCGGGGCGCGCGAGCTGCGCCAGACGGTCGCCTCGCTCACGTCGCAGGGCACGACCGTGCTGCTCACGACGCACTACATGTTCGAGGCCGACGAGCTGTGCGACCGCATCGCGGTCATCGCCGGTGGCCTCATCGTCGCGGAGGGGACGCCGGCGGAGCTGAAGTCGCGGGTGGCCGACGGGCACGTCGTGGAGATCGAGGTGTTCGACGGCGTCGGTGACCGGCTCGACGCCGTGCGCGCGATCCCCGGCGTGACGTCCGTGGGCGTCGAGGACGGTGGCCACTCGCAGCTGCTCGTCGTCCGCACCGACGCCGCCGCGACGGTGACCCCCGCGGTGCTCGGCCGGCTCGACGGCCTCGCCCTCGGACGCGTCGCGACCCGCGAGCCGACGCTCGAGGACGCCTACGTCGAGCTGGTGCGCCAGGCATGAGCACGCTGCGCCTCGTCGCCGTCGGCTGGTGGTTGCAGCTGAAGATGCGCAGCCGCTCCTCGTTCGACGGCCTGCTGTCGATCGTCTACCCGATGTTCTTCGCGACGACGATCTTCTTCATGTACCGCGAGAACGGCGACGAGGCCGCGCTGGTGAGCGCCGCGGTCGGGGCGAGCTGCATGGGCGTGTGGTCGGCAGTCAGCACCACGGCGTCGACCACGCTGCAGGGCGAGCGGCGGCAGGGCACGCTGGAGCTGCTCGTCGGGTCGCCGACGTCGTTCAGCCTCGTGATCGTGCCGGCCACCGTGTCGATGGCCACGATCGGGCTGTGGAGCCTCGTGGCGACGCTGCTGTGGGGCCGTGTCGTGTTCGGCATCCCGATCTCCTTCGACCAGCCGCTCGTGTTCGTCGTCGCCGCCCTCGTGCTGGCGTTCTCGCTGGGGCTCGTCGGCTTCCTGCAGGCCGTCTCGTCGGTGCGCTACCGCTCGGCCTGGGCGCTCGGGTCGCTGTTCGAGTTCCCGGTGTGGCTCATCTGCGGCTTCCTCGTGCCGCTGTCGATCCTGCCGGACTGGGTGCGCCCCATCTCGTGGCTGCTGCCCCCGACGTGGGGGGTCGCCGCGGTGCGCGACGCCGCCCTGGGCGGCAACGCGTGGCCGGACATCGCGCTGTGCCTGCTCACGGGTGCGGCGTACGCCGTGATCGGGGTCGTGCTCGCGCGGCGACTCGTGGACTCGGCCCGCGTCAACGCGACGCTGGCGCTGACGTGAGGCGGCCGGCGTGAGGACGTCCCTGCGCATCTTCTTCCTCGGCGGTCTCACCAGCTACCGCGCCCTGTTCCACTGGCTCACGCCGTGGATCCTCATCCCGACGTTCGTCGTGGGACCGATCTTCCAGCTGCTGTTCTTCGCCTACGTCGGGCGCGCCGCCGGGGTCGGCGACGACACGTTCTACCTGATCGGCAACGCGGTCGAGCTCGCCTCGATCCCGTGCCTGTTCGCGATGGGCAACACGATCGGCAACGAGCGCTACACGCAGACGCTGGGCCTGCTGCTCGCCAGCCCCGCCCGGCGGCTGCCGCTGTTCCTCGGCCGCGCGCTCCCGGTGGTCGTCAACGGGTTCGCGGTGTCCTTCCTGGTGCTCGTCCTCGGCGCGCTCGTGCTGCACGTGTCGATCCCCGTCGCGGCGTGGGCGCCCCTGGTGGCGGTGCTGGCCGTCTGCGCGTTCTCCTGCACCGGCCTCGGGCTGGCGTCCGCCGCGCTCGCGCTGCGGGTGCGGGAGACCGCGGTGCTCTCGAACATCATCATGGGCGTCCTCATCGTCTTCTGCGGCGTCAACGTCGCGGTCTCGGCGCTGCCCGCGTGGATGCAGTCGGTCGCGCAGGTGCTGCCGCTGACCCATGGCATCGAGGCGGCCCGTGAGCTGGTCGCCGGCGCGTCGTGGGCCGCGGTGATGCCGCTCGTCCGGGACGAGGCGCTGATCGGGGTCGTGTACGGCGCCATCGGCATGGCGATGCTGTTCTTCTTCGAGCGGGAGAGCCGCCGGCACGCCACGCTCGAGCTCGCCTGAGCGCCGTCGGCGACCGTCGTCCGGGCCGGATGAGGCGAAGCCCACGCCGTCCGCGCCCGGTGCGGCCGGGCGGGCGGCGTAGCGTGGACGACGGGCCCACGGCCGCCCCAGCCGGGCGGGGGGACGGGTCCGGAGAGGCATCACGATGGACGTGTCCGTCCTGCTGGAGAACGCCCGCACCGAGGTGCTCGACGAGGCCTACGCGGCGCTCGAGAGCTCCCACGTCGCCCACTACGAGGCCGCGGGGGAGCCGCTCACCCGCCAGCGCCTCGCCGACCTGCACGACCTCGTCGTCGCGGCCGTCCGCGACCGCGACCTGTCCGCGGTGACGGCGTACTCGCAGCGGGTCGCCGAGGAGCGGTTCAGCGCCGGCTTCGACATCTCCGAGGTGCAGACGGCGTACAACGCCCTCGAGGCCGCCATGTGGCGACGTCTCGTCGCGGCGGGGCCGCCGGCCGAGCTCGCGGAGGCCGTGGGGCTGCTCAGCACCGTGCTCGGCGCCGGCAAGGACACGCTCGCGCGCACCTACGTCTCGCTCGCCGGGAAGCGGCACGTGCCCTCGCTCGACCTCACCGCGCTGTTCACCGGCGCGAGCGCGTAGTCCCGGCCGGCGTCGCCGCGAGCGGCGGACCCGCGGTCGTCGGTGCCCGGGTGTCCGCCGGGCGGCTGCGGCGTCCGGCGCCGCTGCGCGCGTCGGTTAGGTTCTCGGGGTGAGCCGGTCCGGAGGTCGCGACGCCCGCCGGCGGTCGGCCGGTCTCACGCCGCTCCGGCAGCGCCGTCGCCGCGTGGGTCGCACCGTGCTGGGCGTGGCCGGCGCGCTGCTCGTGCTCACCGGTCTCGTCTACGCCGGGACCGCGCTGCTGTCCGGCTCCGGCACGACGCCGCAGCTCGACGCGTCGTCGCCGCCCCCGCTCCTGCCGGGCGCACCGACCGTGCTCGTGCCGCCGAGGGAGCCCCCCGCCGTGGTCGCGGGCGTCGGGTACGACATCTCCTACCCGCAGTGCGGACGCACGCCCCCGACGGGCGCGGCCTTCGGGATCGTCGGGCTCAACGGCGGGGCACCGCTGCGGTCGAACGGGTGCTTCGCGAAGCAGGTCTCGTGGGCGCGTCGGACCAGCGGCTACGCCGTCTACGTGAACACGGCGTATCCCGGGGTCGGGGACCCGGTCGCGTACGGTCGGCGGCTCGTCGACGACGCGATCGAGCGCGAGCGCGCCGCGGGGGTCAAGGGCGTCGCGATGTGGTGGCTCGACGTCGAGGTCACCAACGCGTGGAACGGCACGACGCAGGAGAACGCGACGGTCCTCGCCGCGATGGCGGCTCGGCTGCAGGAGGCCGGCGTACGCGTGGGCATCTACTCCTCGCCGCAGCAGTGGGCGCAGATCGCCGGCGACTGGGCGCCCGGCCTGCCGGTGTGGAACGCCACCGGGCCGGGGACGCGGACGACGGCGGCGGCCTCGTGCTCCGAGTCCTTCGCCGGGTCGACGTCGGCGATCGTGCAGTGGGTGGAGCGGTCGGGGAGCCGGCTGCTCGACCACAACGTGGTGTGCCCGGCCTGGCGCACCCGCGGCGGCGACATCCTCGACGTGTCCCGGCGCTGACCCGACGTCCGCTCGTCGGTGGGGGAGAGCCTCGACGTGTCGCGACGCTGACCTGACGTCCACCCGTCGGCGGGCACCTCCTCGACGTGTCCGAGCGCCGACCCGACGTCCGCTCGACGGGCCCGAGGTCGACAGGCGGGGTGCCGGCGGCATATGTTTGGGCGCTGAACGAAAGCGTCGTCCCTCGTCAGGAGAAGCCATGCCCGCAGCACGTGACCTCACCGGCACCGTCGTCGTCATCACGGGAGCCACCGCCGGCATCGGCCGCGCCGCGGCCCGTCAGCTCGTGGCGAAGGGCGCGAAGGTCGCGCTGGGCGGGCGCCGCCAGGAGCGGCTCGACGAGCTCGTCGCCGAGCTCGGGGCGGACAACGCCGTCGGCGTCGTGATGGACGTCCGTCGGCCCGCGGACAACGCGCGCCTCGTCGCCGCCGCGATGGAGAAGTGGGGCCGGGTCGACTCGGTCGTCCCCAACGCCGGCATCGGGATGTACGGCGGGATCCTCGACCACACCGACGACGAGCTCACCGAGATGATGGACACGAACTACGCCGGGACCGTGTGGACCGTGCGCGCGGCGCTGCCGGCGATGCTCGAGTCCGGCGGCGGGGACGTCGTCATCGTGTCGAGCGTGGCCGGGTTCCGCGGCGGCGAGGACGAGGCGGTCTACGCCGGCACGAAGCACGCCCAGGTGGGTCTCGCCGGCAGCCTCGACCGCGAGCTGCGCGCCAAGGGCGTGCGCGTCACCCTCATCTGCCCCGCGGGCACGGCCACCGAGTTCGCCGTCGGCGCGGGCCGGACCGAGGACGACCCGCGCTTCGCCGAGTGGCTCACCGCCGACGACGTCGCGCACGCGATCGTCACGACGCTCGAGCAGCCCCGCTCCCTGCGCACCGCCATCTGGACGCTCTGGAGCATGGGCCAGCAGAGCTGAGCCACCCCCCGCTCCTCTGGTTTTTCCGCCGTGAAGGTGCCCTGAGCTGCGCTAGAAGCAGCCGTGCTTCCCCAGCTCGACCCGCCGGCGCCGCTCGTCCCCCGCGGTGATCGGTGCCATGCTCGCGCCGTACGCCCGAACGCCGTACGCCGGTACGCCGTACGGGTCGGGCCGCCGGTGCGGGGAGGACGTCGTGGACGTGCTGGACAGGGCGCGGATCGCCGAGCGGATCGAGGCAGCGACCGTCGAGAGCCTGGTGGGCATGATGTCCGCCGAGATGGCCGAGTCCCTCGGCGTAGCGGTGACGCGGCTCGGGGGTGGGCTGGGCGTGCGCATGGCGGCGTCGCCCGGCTTCGCGTTCCTCAACCGCGTCTTCGCCGTCGGCCTCGACGACCCGCTGTCGGCGGACGTGCTCGACGAGGCGGTGGGGTTCCTGGGCGCCGGCGGTGGCACCACGCTGCTCGTGCAGCACCCGCCGGTGCTCGAGACGCCGGAGCTGCTCGAGCTGCTCGCCTCCCGTGGCTTCACCCGCGGCGGCACGTGGGCCAAGATGCTCCGGCCGGTCGGCGATCCGCCGGAGGCGCCGACCGACCTGCGCATCGCGGAGGTCGACCCGGCCGAGGCCGACCGCTTCGGCGCGGTCCAGGCCGAGGGCATGGAGATGCCGCCGTTCATGGCCCCGTGGTGCGCCCGGCAGGTGACCGCGGCCGGGTGGCACACGTATGCGGCGTACGACGGCGACGAGATGGTCGCCATCGGGTCGCTCTTCACCCGGGGCGACGCCGGGCAGCTCTCCGGCGCGGCGACCTTGCCGTCGCACCGCGGCCGGGGCGCGCAGCTCGCGCTCATGGCCCGGCGCATCGCCGACGCCCGCGACCTCGGGGTGCGCTGGATCGGCGCCGAGACCGGGTCGGAGACCCCCGAGGACCCGAACCCGTCGCTGCACAACATGCGTCGCGCTGGCATGACCGAGCTCTATGCCCGGCAGAACTGGCTGCTCCGGCGCTGAGCTGGGGAGCCTGGACTGCTTCTAGCGCAGCTCAGGGCACCTTCACGGGAAAAAGGGGGCCGGGGGCCGGGGGGTTACGCCGAGGGCTGGGGGTCGATGTCGCCGTGCAGGACGTCCTCGGCGTCGACGATGCGGTAGGCGTAGCCCTGCTCGGCGAGGAAGCGCTGGCGGTGCGCGGCGAAGTCGGCGTCGACCGTGTCGCGCGCGACGACGGCGTAGAACCGGGCGGTCCGGCCGTCGGCCTTCGGCCGCAGCACGCGGCCGAGCCGCTGCGCCTCCTCCTGCCGTGACCCGAACGAGCCGGAGACCTGGATCGCGACGCCGGCGTCGGGCAGGTCGATGGAGAAGTTCGCCACCTTCGACACGACGAGCACGCGGACCTCGCCGGTGCGGAACGCCTCGAAGAGCCGCTCGCGCTCGGCGACCGGCGTCTCCCCGGTGATGACCGGGACCTGGAGCCGCTCGCCGAGCTCGTGCAGCTGGTCGAGGTACTGGCCGATCACGAGGATGTGCTCCTCGGGATGGCGCGCGATGAGCGTCTCGACGATGCGGTACTTGCGGTCGCTCGACGCGGCGAGCCGGTAGCGCTCCTCGGGCTCCGCGGTGGCGTACACGAGCCGCTCGCGCTCGTCGAGCGTGATGCGCACCTCGACGCAGTCCGCGGGCGCGATGTAGCCCTGCGCCTCGATGTCCTTCCACGGCGCGTCGTAGCGCTTCGGCCCGATGAGCGAGAACACGTCGCCCTCGCGGCCGTCCTCGCGCACGAGCGTCGCGGTGAGGCCGAGCCGGCGCCGCGACTGGATGTCGGCGGTGAAGCGGAAGATCGGCGCGGGGAGCAGGTGCACCTCGTCGTAGAGGATGAGGCCCCAGTCGCGGGAGTCGAACAGCTCGAGGTGGGAGTACACGCCCTTGCGGCGCGTCGTCATCACCTGGTACGTCGCGATCGTGACCGGCCGGATGTCCTTGATGGTGCCGGAGTACTCGCCGATCTCCGCGTCGGTCAGCGTGGTGCGGCGGATCAGCTCGTGGCGCCACTGGCGCGCCGAGACCGTGTTCGTCACGAGGATGAGGGTCGTGGCCTGAGCCATCGCCATCGCGGCCGCACCGACGATCGTCTTGCCCGCGCCGCAGGGCAGCACGACGACGCCGGAGCCGCCGTGCCAGAAGCCCTCGGCCGCCTCGCGCTGGTAGCCGCGCAGCTCCCAGCCCTCCTCGCGCAGGGCGATCGGGTGCGCCTCGCCGTCGACGTAGCCGGCGTAGTCCTCCGCGGGCCAGCCGAGCTTGAGCAGGACCTGCTTGAGGTGGCCGCGCTCCGACGGGTGGACGACGACGGTGTCGGGTTCGATGCGCGCGCCGACGAGCGGCTCGACCTTCTTGCTGCGCAGCACCTCCTCGAGCACCGCGCGGTCGTGCGCGTGCAGGACGAGGCCGTGCGCGGGGTGCATCTGCAGCTGCAGGCGGCCGTAGCGGCCCATCGTGTCGGCGACGTCGACGAGCAGGGCGTGCGGGACGGGGTAGCGGGAGTAGCGCAGCAGGGTGTCGACGACGCCCTCGGCGTCGTGCCCGGCGGCGCGGGCGTTCCAGAGCCCGAGCGGCGTGAGCCGGTAGGTGTGGATGTGCTCGGGGGCACGCTCGAGCTCGGCGAACGGGGCGATCGCGTGACGGCACTCCTCCGACAGCGGGTGGTCGATCTCGAGGAGCAGGGTCTTGTCGCTCTGCACGATCAGGGGGCCGTCGGTCATCCGACGATCCTCCCATCCCGGCGCTGGGGCGGCGAACCCGCAGGTCATCGAGGGCCGGGCCCACGACGTACCACGCTGCCCTACGGTGTCCGTGTGACGATGGACGACGAGGGCGACCTGGTGCTCACCGCGGCGCAGCACGACGCCGACGTCGCGGCCGAGCGCTCGCGCGTCACGGTCCGGACGCTGCACACGCACGAGGAGCTCGCCGGCGCGCGCCGGCTGTGGGACGCCGTCTGGCCGAGCCCGACCGGCACCGAGGTCACCTCCAACCACCTGCGGGCCATCGAGCACTCCGGCGGCTACGTCGGCGGCGCGTACGACGGCGACGACCTCGTCGGCGCCTGCCTCGCGTTCGTCGGCCGCTCGATGGGCTCGCACGGCTACCACGTCCACCTGCACTCGCACATGGCCGCGGTGCTGCCGCGGGCCGCCGACCGCGGGATCGGCACGGCGATCAAGCTGCACCAGCGCGCGTGGGCGCTGTGGCACGAGATCGACCGGATCGTCTGGACGTTCGACCCGCTGGTACGCCGCAACGCCCGGCTCAACCTCGCGAAGCTCGGCGGCGTCGGCGTCGAGTACCTCGTCGACTTCTACGGGCGGATGGACGACGCGCTCAACAAGGGCGAGCCGAGCGACCGGCTGCTGCTGCAGTGGGACCTCGCCGCGCAGCGGGTGGCCGACGCCCTCGCCGGCACGACGGTGCCGCTCTCCCGCGACGGCTGGGTGGCGGTCGGCGCCGAGGACGCGCTCGTGGCCGACGTCCACGGTCCGCATGTCCTCGAGGCGACGTCCCCTGTCCGGCTCGTGGCGCTGCCCCCGGACATCGTCGCGATCCGGCACGAGGACGCCGCGCTGGCCCGCGCCTGGCGGCTCGCGGTGCGCGAGGTGCTCGAGCCGCTCATGAGCAACGGAGGTCGCGTCGTCGCCCTGACGACCGACGGTCACTACGTGGTGGAGGTCGGGTCGTGAGGATCGAGCAGGTCATCGTGCACGAGGCGGCGCTGCCGCTCGTCCGGCCGTTCCGGACGTCGTTCGGCACGGAGTACACCAAGGACGTGCTGCTGCTCGAGGTCACGACGTCGGACGGCGTCGTGGGCTGGGGCGAGTGCGTCGCGTCGCCGGAGCCGCTGTACAGCCACGAGTTCAACGCCGCGGCGCTGCTCGTGATGCGCGACCACCTGCTGCCGCGCCTGCTCGGGAAGGACATCACCGCGGAGGACGTGCCGGACCTGCTCGGTCCCGTGCGCGGGCACCCGATGGCGCGCGGCGCGCTCGAGCTCGGGGTGCTCGACGCGCAGCTGCGCGCGTCCGGCCAGTCGCTGGCGGCGTACCTCGGCTCGACCCGGACCGAGATCCCGTGCGGCGTCTCGGTGGGCATCCCGGACGACGACTCGCTCGACACCCTGCTGGCCGAGGTCGAGGGCTACGTCGCGCAGGGCTACCAGCGGATCAAGCTGAAGATCCAGCCCGGCTGGGACGTCGTCCCGACCCGCGCGGTCCGCGAGCGCTGGCCCGCGATGCCGCTGCAGGTCGACGCGAACCAGGCCTACGGCCGCGCCGACATCGACCACCTGTGCGCGCTCGACGAGTTCGACCTGCTGCTCGTCGAGCAGCCGATCCACGAGGAGGACCTCCTCGGCCACAAGCTGCTCGCCGACCGGATGCGTACGCCGGTCTGCCTCGACGAGTCGGTCCTGTCGGTCGACAACGCCGACTCGCTCATCGAGTACGGCGCCTGCGAGATCATCAACATCAAGGCCGGCCGGGTCGGGGGCTACCTCTCGGCGAAGGCCATCCACGACCTCGGCGTACGCAGGGGGATCCCGGTCTGGTGCGGCGGCATGGTCGAGACCGGTCTGGGCCGCGCGGCCAACGTCGCGCTGGCCTCGCTGCCGGGCTTCACGCTCCCGGGCGACACCAGCGCGAGCGACCGCTTCTTCACCCAGGACATCACCGAGCCGTTCGTGATGACCGACGGGATGATGACCGTGCCGACCGGCCCCGGCCTCGGCGTGACGCCGATCCCCGAGATCCTCGCGGCGCTCACGACGAGCACCACGCGTCTCGTCTGAGCCGCGCGAGACCCCGCGGTCAGGCCTCCCACCCGGCGCTGTGTCCGGTGGCGGGCGGCGTGGAGTCGGTGTAGACGTCGTCGCGCTCCTCGATCGCGCGCACCAGGTAGGGCGGCGGGTCGAGGCGTCCCTCGAGTGCGGCGGCCGTGAGCCAGTCGGTGCGTCCCGGGAGCCGGGCGAGCGGGCCCGTCGTGCGCTCCGCGGTGAGCCGGTCGAGAAGACCGCGGCGACTTGCGAGCACGAATCCCAGCGGTCGGGAGTAGCACGGGGCGTCGATCGAGTACGGCGCGACGTAGGGGAAGGCCGAGCGCAGCGTCCGCACGACCTTGGCATGCAGCGCTACCTCGACGGGGGACAGCGGGCCGGCCTGCACAGCCAGGACGCCGTCGTCGGTGAGGACGTCGGAGACCGCGCCGAAGTACTCGCGGGTGAAGCAGAACGTCGCGGGTCCGTCGTCGACCGGATCGGTCATGTCGCTGATCACGACGTCGTACCGCTCGTCGTCGCCCGCCCGATCGTGCAGGAACGCCACGGCGTCGGTGTGGCGGAGGACGAGGCGGGGGTCGTCGAAGGAGCCCTGATGGTGCAGCGGCAGATGGGCGCGGCACGCGGCGACGACCTCGGCGTCGATGTCGACCATGTCGACGTGCGTCACGCTCGGCCAGCGCAGCACCTCGCGGGCGGTCGCCCCCTCACCGCCGCCGAGCACGAGGACCCTCCGCGGGTCGCCCACGGCGAGCATCGCCGGCTGCACGATGCCCTCGTGGTAGATGAACTCGTCGGCCTCCGTGCTCTGCACGACGCCGTCGAGGGACAGGATCCTGCCGAACGCGGGGTTCTCGCCGATGAGGAACTCCTGGAACGCGCTGCGCCCCCTCGCGTGGACCGCGGTGAGTTCGTGGACGAAGGCGTCGTAGGGCGTGACGAACTCACGGACGACGGCCGCGGGCTCGCGTGGTTCGGCCACGTCAGCCGCCGGTGACCGCGAGCCAGGGCACGGGCGTCGCCACGAGCGAGTCGCCGCCACGGGCCAGCAGGACCTGGCGCACGACGCGAGGGGCGAGCACCCGCAGCACATGGTCGACAGCGAGGACCGGGTCGGCCTGGTCCCCGCAGGTGTAGGCGTCGAGCGACGCGGCGCCGAGCTCGGGCCAGGTGTGGATCGAGATGTGCGACTCGGCGAGCACGCACAGCGCCGTGGCTCCGTGCGGCTCGAAGCGGTGGTGGTGGCCGCTCAGCACCGTCGACCCGGCAGCGACAGCGGCGTCGCGCAGCAGCAGCTCGAGGCCGGCCGCGTCATCGAGGAGCGGGTGGAAGCACTGCTCGACGTCCGCGACCACGTGGCGTCCGAGAGACGGTGCAGGGACGAGGGGCATGCGGGCGACCCTACTCCGGGCCCGAGGGGCGGAGGAATCGGACACCGGCGAAAGCCATTGTCCTGCATGGTGATTCAGGATCGTTCCTGTCCGGTCGTTCAGGACGTGTGGAGCGGGATGCTCAGTGGGCCGGGTCGGCGACCGCGGCCACGCCGGTGATGCGCGCGACCGTGAACGTCCGGACCTCGGCCGTGCGCAGGTCGTACGCCGTGAGGAACCCGCCGTCGAGGCGCAACGGCTCGACCACGCGCTCGGTCGTGGTGCCGGTGGAGTCGGCGTAGCCGATCCAGACCGGCCGCTGCCGGTCCAGCGCGGTGCGCAGCTCGGCCATCGTCTCCGCGGTGGTCGAGCGCGGGAGGCGCCCGCTCCCGCTGCCGTCGGGCAGGGGGACCGGGCGGTGCGCGGCGGCCGTCTCGCCCGCGCGCAGCGCGCGCACGGCGGCGGACAGCATCGCCCCGGTGGGCGCCGGCGGCTCGACGGACAGCCGCGGCGGCCGGGGGCGCGGCGGTGTGCGCCGCTCGTCGCGGCGGCGTACGACGACCGCTCCCTCGGAGTTCTCCGCGCTCGGCGCGTAGCCGGCCGTGCGCAGCCGGTCCAGCACGACGTCGACCGGGCTCGTGGTCGCGATCACCGTGTCCGCGAGGCGAGTGAGGCGCAGGCTCGCGAGCCGGCGGTCGGCGAGCATCTCCGACACCGTCGAGGTGTCGTCGCAGCGCAGGTACGCCGACGCCACCCCGACGCGCAGCGCGCCGTGCCGGCGGGCCGCGTCCGTGACGAGGTACTCCAGCGGCTGCGGCACGGGCGTGCGCGAGCGGGAGTGCAGGGTCGCGAGGATGTCGCTCGCCGAACGCCCGGCGTCGAGCCCCCGGCGCAGCGACGCGTCGCTGAAGCGGTAGACCGTGGCGCCGCCGGTGGACTCGACGTCGGCGAGCAGCGACATCTCGCGGGCCAGGT
>JAJXTD010000063.1 GCA_021784035.1 Actinomycetes bacterium
CGGGCTGGTCCGGCGCACCGGCCCGCGTGGCATCTCCATCCGCGCGACCGGTGCCTGGGAGCTCGGGGCGGTCCACGACGTCTGGCGCCGCGGCGGGCGGGCGGCCGTCGCGGCCCTGCTCGGCGCGGGCACCGGGACCCGGGCCGACGGCGACGACGGGGCGGTCGCCGGCCGGGCCGGCAGCCGCTCGACGCGACCGGTCGTGGCCCCGCCGCCGTCGGCGGCGCCCGGTGGCTACGTCGCGGCCCGGCTCGGGGACGACGGCGGTCCGGGGCACGGCGCGGCCGCGGGCGGCATGGGTCGGCGGGGGAGCGAGCTGTCCGCCGACGAGCGGGCCGAGCGGGTGCGCCGGGTCCTGGTGCACGCCAGCGGTTTCCGCCAGTCGCCCTACGCCGACATCAAGCCGCAGGGCGTCGACGCCGCCGACACCCGGGCCCAGCTCGGCGCGCAGGTCGCGGCCGAGCGGGCCGCGACGGCCCGGGAGCGGGACGACGACGCGGCGGCCGACGGCGAGGAGCCCCGGCCGCGCCGGTCCGCGCCGAGCAAGCTGTGGCACTCGAGCCCGGGGAGCTCGGGGTGGTGACGTCCGCGGGCCGGGGTACGGCGCCACCGCCGGCCGCGACCGGCGCTCCCGTCCGGTGTCGTCCCGGAGGCGGATGATGGTGCCGTGAGCCGCAGCCAGATCACCCGGGGCGCGCGCCTGACCCAGGCCGACGTCGCCCCGCACGCCGACGGCCGGCGCGACGACGCCGGCTGCCCGGTCCTGCACGTCGACATGGACGCGTTCTACGCGTCGTGCGAGCTGCGCTCGCGTCCCGACCTCGTCGGGCTCCCGGTGATCGTCGGCGGCGACGGCTCGCGCGGCGTCGTCACCGCGGCCACCTACGAGGCGCGCCGCTACGGCATCCACTCCGCGATGCCGATGTCGCGCGCCAAGCGCCTCTGCCCCGACGTCGTGATCCTGCCACCGGACTTCGCGCTCTACGCCGAGGTCTCGGCCGGTGTCATGGCGGTGTTCCGCGACGTCACGCCGCTCGTCGAGCCGCTCAGCCTCGACGAGGCGTTCCTCGACGTCTCGGGCGCGATCCGCCGGCTCGGCCCCCCGGCCGTCATCGCCGAGGACATCCGCTCGCGGGTCCACGACGAGCAGGGCATCACCTGCTCGGTCGGCGTCGCCTCGACGAAGTTCGTCGCGAAGCTCGCCTCTACCCGCGCGAAGCCCGACGGTCTGCTCGTCGTCCCGGCCGACCGCGTCGTGTCCTTCCTGCACCCGCTGCCGGTCGGCGAGCTGTGGGGCGTGGGGGAGAAGACCGAGCAGGCGCTGCTGCGCCTGGGGCTCGCGACCGTCGGCGACGTCGCGCACACGCCCGTCGACACCCTCGTGCGCGCCCTCGGGCACGCCGCCGGGACGCACCTCGCGGCGCTGGCCTGGGGTCGCGACCCGCGCCCGGTCGAGGTGCCCGAGGGCGAGAAGAGCATCGGGAACGAGGAGACCTTCCCGCGCGACGTCGACGACCCCGAGGTGGTCCGTCGTGAGCTGCTCCGACTGTCGGAGAAGGTCGCGTCCCGGCTGCGCCAGCAGGGCTACGCCGGGCGCACGGTCGTCCTCAAGGTGCGGTTCGCCGACTTCTCGACCATCTCCCGCTCGCGCACCCTGCGGTCGCCCACCGACGTCGGCCGCGACATCTACGGCACGGCCCGCGACCTGTTCGAGGCGCTCGGGCTGCAGCGCGCGCGGCTCCGCCTCGTCGGCGTCCGCGTCGAGGGTCTCGTCGACGTCGACGAGGCTCCGCGCCAGATGATGCTCGACGAGCCCGAGCTCGGCTGGCGCGAGGCCGAGCAGGCCGTCGACCGCGCCGGCGCGCGGTTCGGCCGCGGGTCGGTCCGCCCGGCCCGGCTGCTCCGGACCGGCGAGGACGACGGCTTCGGCGGTGCCCCGGTGGCCCCGCGACCCCGCGGCTGACCGGGAACCCGGGGACCCGTCCGTTCGTTGCAGGGGCACGGGCGGTGCCCCGGATCGTTCAGATCCGGTTGTTCCCGGCCGATGGAACCCACCAGAGGACCGCGGCGCCACGACGACCTGACCCGTCCGGGTTTCCTGATCGACGTTCCCTGCCTATCCTCAACAGTGGGACCCGGTGTGGACCGGTCCCCGACCGACAGAGGAGGAGCCGTGCCGCTCTCCGAGCACGAGCAGCGCCTGCTCGAGCAGATGGAGCGGGCCCTCTACGCCGAGGACCCGAAGTTCGTCTCCAGCCTGCGCTCCACCGGTCCGCGTCCGGGCAGTCGCCGCCGGGCGGCCGTCGGCGTACTCACCGCACTCGTCGGGTTCGGGCTCCTCGTCACCGGTGCCGCGACCTCGCTCGTCGTCGTCGGCGTCGTGGGCTTCCTCGCCATGCTGCTCGGCACGTTCCTCGTCGTCACCACCATGCGCCCGCAGCCCGAGACGCCCGCGACCGCGGGCCCGCAGGCCACGCCGGGCACCAAGAAGTCGCCGAAGCCCCAGAAGGCCGGGTTCATGGACCGGGTGGAGGAGCGCTTCCGCAAGCGCCGCGAGGGCGACGACACCTGATCCGTCACCCCGCCCGACGCACGGCCGTGGCCCTCGGTCCGCGGCCGTCGCCATGTCCGGGGCCACCCGCGGTGACGTGCCGGCCGCTCAGTCGTCGGACCGGCGCAGCGACGCCGGCAGCAGGATCGCCCGCAGCCGCGCCGAGCGGTCGACCCGGTCGAGCAGCGCGGTCCGCACGGCGCTGACGTCCTCGGCCAGGCCCTCGGCGGAGGGCGGGAGCGGGGCGTACCGCGAGCGCTCGGTGACCCGGCCGACCCGAGTGGCCGCCTCCGCCACCGTTCCGGTGAGGTGCTGGCCCGCGATGACGCCGGCCACCGCCTGACGCGGCGTGCGCGCGTCGGACCAGTCGATGCCGAGGTCGAGTGCGGTGTCCCGCAGCTCCTCCCACGCGTCCTCGACCGATGCCGAGGCCGACAGCCGGCGCCGCCGGCGGGCCCAGCGCCACGCGGCCGGGGCGGCGGCGAGCAGCAGGCCGACGACGAGCAGGGCGAGCAGTCCGCGCTGGCGCCACTGGTCGGCGGTCGTCACGGCGGCGGGACCGTCGAACGGCACGGCCGCGCCGGCACCGGTGTCGAGCAGGTTGCCGAGCTTGCCGTTGACGCTCGTCGACGAGGGCCGCGGCGTCGCGCCGGGGTCGGTCGCCGCCGGCGGCAGCGACTGCGCGTACGCCGGCACCTGCACTCCGCCGCCGTCGGTGGCGCTGCGCGGGGTCGGCTCGAAGCGCACCCACCCGATGCCGGGGAAGAACAGCTCCGGCCAGGCGTGCGCGTCCTTGCCCGTGACGACCCAGGTGTTGCCGTCCTTCGTGCCCGGCGTGTAGCCGACGACGACGCGGGCCGGGATGCCGAGCGACCGGGCCATGAGCGCCATCGTCGCGGCGAACTGCTGGCAGTACCCGCTGCGGTCCCGCAGGAAGGACTCGATCGCCGACGACGACTGGTCGGCCGCGGCGGCGGTCGAGTAGGCGAAGTTCTGCAGGAAGTGGTTCTGCAGCAGGATCGCCTTCTCGTAGTTCGTCGCCCCGTCCGCCGTCCACGCGCGCGCGTCGGCGGTGAGGACCTCGGGGAGGTCTCCCGCGACGCGGAGCTGCTCGAGGTCGGGGGAGCTCCCGGACGTCGAGGCCTGGAACTGGGCGGTCGTCGGGGCGGCCGCGAGCGCGTCCACCGACCAGGACGCGTCCTTCGTCGTGGAGTCGATCCCGAAGATCGTGCCGGTCTGGTTGTCGTCGTACCACTGGCCGGCGAGACCGCGGACCGCCGTGGCGTTCTCCGGGACGGGGACGTAGGGGTTGACCAGCCGGTCGGCGGTGAGGTCGTACGTCTGCCGCGTCGTCGCGACGCCGGTGCCGATCGCCACCTGGAGCGCGGTGCCGTCGGTGACGCGGGTCGCCGTCGCCGGGTCGAGGGCGCGGGGCAGCCACTTCTCGCCGACGTACTGCTCGAGCACGACCGCGCGTAGGTACGACGGTGCCGCGGTGGTCGTGGTGTAGCGCAGGACGACGGCGTCGGGCTGCTCGAGCAGGTCGCGGCGCAGCGACACGAAGGGGTTGAGGCCGACCTGGTCCGGGGCGTTGCCGGTGCCCTCCCCGCTGCCGAAGCCGGTGGGGTGCCGGCCGAGGACGGCGTCGGTGAGGCTCGGCACGAGGATCGGCAGCGCGACGGCGGTGACGACCGCGATGCCGCCGAGCCGCAGCGCGGCCGACGAGAGCCCCGAGGCCGCGGACGTCGCGGCCCCGCCCTCGGTTCGGCGCAGCACGCGGCCCCAGCCCACCAGCCCGACCCGCTCGTCGCTGATGAGCAGCAGCATCCACCCGGCCGCCACGGCGGCGAACGCCCACCACGGCGCGCCCTCGTCGAGGACGAGGGCCGGGACGACGTACACCGAGATGAGCGCGAGACCGGCGGCGACCGGCATGCGCAGGTTGACCTGGAGGACGAACACGACGATCGCCACGCAGCCGAGCCCGATCGCGGTGACGGCGGTGACCGCGGACGACACGGGGACGGGTGGCGCGTAGCGGTTCACCTCGCCCATGCCGGTGGCGAGCACCTCGCGCAGCGCGGCCATGGCGTCGGAGGTGGGGACGAAGCCGAGCGGCGGGTCGGTGGTGAACCGCGCGACCAGGACCGCGAACAGCGCGACGGCCTGCACGATGGGCACGAGGAACAGCGGGAGCCGGGCCCAGGTGGCGACGCCGCCGACCGCGGTGACCGCGGCGACGGTGATGACGGTCGCGCCGAACCAGCCGCCGGTGTCGAACACCGGGGCGAGCGCGATCGCCGCGAGCAGGACGGCGCCGCCGCTGGCGACGCTGGGGCCGAGGACGCCGCTCGTCGCGAGCCGGTTCGGGGCCCGGGACGGCGGGGCGCCGTCGCCTCGGCCTTCGGCACGGGGCGGGGCCGTGCTGGCGGTCATCGCACCCCCTCGGCGGTGACGCCCGCGCGGGCCAGGCCGCGCCACGCGGCCGCGAGGTCGGTCTGCGGCCCGCAGAGCGTGACCCGCCAGCCGGCGGCCGACAGCAGCGCGGCGGCGCGGGTCGAGCGGCCGTCCTCCGGCGTGGTGGACCGCGAGGCCCAACCGGCGGTGTCGAGCACGAGCGCGAGGGCGCTCGCGTTGCCGCTGCGCAGCGACGCGACGGCCTCCGCGTGGTCGGGGTCGAGGTCGCCGAGGACGGCGACGAGCAGCCCGTCGCGCACGCGGGCCTTCGCCGCGGCGTCGCGGACCCCGGGTGCGGCCCCCTCGGTCAGGCCGACCGTCGCGAAGATGTCGAGCAGCGGCCCCTCGGCCTCGACGCCGGTGAGCGCCTCGGACACCGCGACACCGGGACGCAGCAGCGTGCCGTCGGCGTCGACCACGCGGACCGCGTACCCGCGGCGCGCGAGGTGACAGGCCATGCTCGCCGCTGCCGACACAGCCCACTCGAAGGAGGACGAGGCGCCCTCGCCGCGGTGCGCGACGGCCCGCGTGTCGAGGAACACCGTCGCGCGGGTGCGCCAGGGGTGCTCCTCCCGGCGCACCATGAGCTCGCCGCTGCGCGCGGTGGACTTCCAGTGCACCCGGCGCAGCTCGTCACCGGTGCGGTACTCCCGGGGGATGACGTCGTCCTCGCCGGCCGACGCGACGGCGCGCGCCCGGGCCTCCCCGAGACCGGACCAGTCGCCGCCGACCGGGATCGCGGGGAGCGGAACGGTGGCGGGGACGACGGTGAGGGTGTCGGTCGTCGTGAACTGACGGGTGGCCCGGCAGAAGCCGAACGGGTCGACGAGCTGCACCGACACGGGACCGATGGTGTAGCGCCCGCGCAGCGCTCCGCGCAGCTCGTAGCGCACGTCGCGGCGGCCGCCGGGCTCCAGCCGGTCGATCACGAAGCGCTGCGCCCGACCGAGCTGCCAGGGCACGGCGTCCTCGACGAGCAGCAGACCTCCGGGGAGTCGCGACACGTTCTCGACCCGGACGACGGCCGTGGCCGGCTGGTCGACCGAGACACGGGTGGGGCGCAGCCCGCGCGCGGAGGCGAGCCGGTAGCGGGTGCGGGCGACGAGGAGCGCCGACAGCAGGGGCAGCACGAGCAGCAGGATCCCCACGCGCATGAGGTCGCGCTGGCCCAGCAGCACCGAGACGACGAGGCCGGCGAGGCCGAGGACCGCGACGAGCCTCCCTCGGCGGGTCAGCTGCCCGAGTGCCGCACGCATCGTCGTCAGTCCCGGTCAGACCCGCACGGCGGCCGGGACCGGGACGCGCCGGAGGATCTCGGTGACGACGGAGCCGGTGGTGCGACCGGCGATCTGGGCGTCCGCGGTGAGGATCAGCCGGTGCGCGAGCACCGACGACGCGAGCGCCTGGATGTCGTCGGGCAGCACGTGGTCCCGGCCGTCGAGGGCCGCCGCGGACTTGGCCGCCCGGACGAGGTGCAGCGTCGCACGGGGCGACGCGCCGAGGCGGATGTCGGCGTTCTGCCGGGTGGCGTTGGCGATGTCGACGGCGTACTGCCGCACCGAGTCGGCCACGTGGATCTGCCGGACGACCGCGACGAGGCGGCTCACGAGGGCGGCGTCGGCCACCGGCCGCACGTCGTCGAGCGGGCTGGCGTGCGCGTGCCCGGCGAGCATGTCCATCTCCGAGCGGGTGTCGGGGTAGCCGATGGCCACCCGGGCCATGAACCGGTCGCGCTGGGCCTCGGGCAGGGGGTACGTGCCCTCCATCTCGACCGGGTTCTGGGTGGCCATGACCATGAACGGCGAGGGCAGCTCGTACGTCGTGCCGTCGACGGTGACCTGGCGCTCCTCCATCGCCTCGAGCAGGGCGGACTGCGTCTTCGGCGAGGCACGGTTGATCTCGTCGCCGAGGACGATGTTCGCGAACACGGCGCCGGGGCGGAACTCGAAGGTCCGGCTCTCCTGGTTGAACACGCTCACGCCGGTGACGTCGCCGGGCAGCAGGTCGGGCGTGAACTGGATCCGGCGGACCGTGCAGTCCAGCGACCGGGCGAGCGTCTTGGCGAGCATGGTCTTGCCCACGCCCGGGACGTCCTCGATGAGCAGGTGGCCCTCGGCGAGCAGGACCGTCAGCGCGGTGCGGACGACGTCCGCCTTGCCCTCGATCACGGTCTCGACGGACGCGCGGATGCGGGCGGCGGTCTGCACCAGGTCCGAGACGTCGGTCGGGTCCGAGGGGCCCGCGCCGGTGGGTTTCGTCGTCACGCGTGCTCCTCGGGGTCGGGAGGGGTCCAGGGATGATTGTCACCCGTATCCGGCGCGATGCGCAGGGTCACCTCGCCACTCCTCGGACGTTCCGCGCTGCCGTCCGGTTCACTCCGATCCTGGACCGGTGTCCTCGGCGCGCTCAGGCCGGGATCGGGACGAGGCGCTGGGCGTCGTCGAACAGGGCGCCCTGGGCCGCCCGCGCCGTGACCAGGGCCGAGACGGCCCAGGCCGCGAGCAGCATGTACATGACGATGATCTGGTAGCGGATCGCCTCGAGCGGGTCGACCCCCGCGATGATGAGACCGGTCATCGTGCCGGGGAGCGAGATGAGGCCGACCACCCGGGTCGAGTCCACCGTCGGGATGAGTGCGGTGCGCACCGCCGTGCGCATCTCCCGGGCGAAGGCCTGGTGCGCGGGGAGCCCGAGGCTGAGCGCGGCCTCGACGGCCGGTCGGTTGTCGACCACCGACCGGCGCAGCGACGAGAGCGTGAGCGAGGCGGCCTGCATCGACCCGCTCACGACCATCCCGCCGATCGGGATGAGCACCTGCGGCTCGGTGGAGATCACCCCGCCGACGACGAGGACGCCGAGCGTCGACGCCGTACCCACGAGGATGCCGACGAGCGCCGAGGTATAGGCGCGTGGGATCCCGCGACCGCGCCGTCGCGACTCGTTGGCCGCGACGAACGTCATCGCGAGGATCCAGGCGAGCGCGCCGGCGACCCCGGCGTGCGTGAAGAGCCAGGCAAGCACGGCGCCGATGGCGACGAGCTGCACGAGCGCACGCAGGGCGGCTACGACGACGTCTCGCGTGATGCCCAGCCGCTGCCACGACGCGATCGCCACTGCGACGAGGACGAGCAGCCCGGAGACCGCGACGGCCGTCCAGCTGGGGATCGTGGTCATGGCTGCTCCGGTGGGTGGAGGGGATCGGGCGGTCCGTCGGTCGTCGGCGCGCCCGGCGGCGCGGGCGCGTGCTGCGGGTGGGCCGGGCCGTGGGTCCGTGGGTCGTCGGCGGGGTGGACGTGCCCGTCGGCCGGCGGGCTCATGAGCTCGTGGTGCAGGTCGAGGTCGCGCGCGGGCCCGCGGGCCGTGACGCGGCCGTCATGCAGCACGCGGACGTCGTCGGCGACCCGGCCGGCGCGCACGACGTCGTGGCTCACGAGCACGACGGCGAGCCCGGAGTCGACGAGCGAGCGGATCACGGAGTCCACCGCGTCGGCGCTGCGCGGGTCGAGCGCCGAGGTCGGTTCGTCGAGCAGGAGGGCGTCCGGCCCGACCGCGAGCGCCCGGGCGAGGCACAGCCGCTGCAGCTCGCCGCCGGAGAGGCTGGCCGGGCGGCGGCCGAGGAACTCCGCGGGGTCGAGCGCGACACGGGACAGCAGCGCGCGGACCGCGTCGTCGGGCAGTCCCGGCGCGGCCACGCGCACCTCGGCGGCGACGTCGTCGGTCAGGGCCACCGCATGCTGGGGGACGAGGACCGCGTGGCGCCGGAGCTCGAGGACGTCGAGCTCGCGGACGTCGGTGCCGCGGAACAGGATGCGCCCGGACGTCGGCTCGGCGAGCCGGTTGAGCAGGCGCAGCAGCGTCGACTTGCCCGAGCCGCTCGGCCCGGCCACGGCCGTGACGACGCCGTCGTGGATGTGCTCGTCGACACCGTCGAGGATGCGGCGGCCGTCCACCACGAGCGAGACGTCCTCGAGGCTGAACAGGTCGGCGCGGTCCACCAGCACAACGTAGGCGCCGGGCGTCCGGCGCACCTGCGTTCGGCGACGCACGCTGGGAGGATCGACGGGTGACCGACGACCGGCTGGCGCTCGCTCACCTGTTCCCGACGCCGACGGCGTACGTCCTCGGTGGCGGCGGCTCGTACGGCGCCGTGCAGATGGGCATGATCCGCGCGCTCGCCGAGACGGATCTCCAGCCGCGGCTGATCGTGGGCACGAGCGTCGGCGCGCTCAACGGCGTGGTGCTCGCGGCCGACCCCGGCACCGCGGCGGCGCGTCTCGCGGCGATCTGGCCGCAGATCGAGCGGCGGAACGTGTTCCCGGGGAATGTGGTCACGTCCGCCCTCGCGGCCCGGTCGACGCGGCCGTGGCTGTTCGACCCGGGCCCGCTGTCCGAGCTGCTCACCACGCACCTTCCCGTCGCGACCATCGAGCAGCTGCGCCTGCCCTACGTGGCGATCGCCACCGACCTCGACACCGGGGTCCGGGTCGACCTCGACTCCGGCGACCTGCGCTCGGCCCTGCTCGCGTCCGCGGCCGTTCCGGGCGTGTTCCCCTGGGTCGACCGGGACGGCCGGCGGCTCGTCGACGGCGGCCTGGTCGCGAACGTCCCGGTTCGCCAGGCGGTGGAGCGCGGGGCCCGGTCGGTGGTCGTGCTCGACTGCGGGCTGTTCGGCGTCGACGGGCGCTGGGCGCAGAGCCTGGTCGGTGTCATCGTCCAGGCGCTCACGATCGCCGCCCGGCAGCAGATCGTCGCGGACCTCCAGGTCGCGCAGGACGTTCCCGTGGTCTACCTGCCGGCGCCGGCCGCGATCACCACCTCGATCTTCGACTTCGCCCACACCGAGTCCTTGGCGGAGCGCGCCTACGGAGACGCCGTACCGATGCTCGCGCGCCTCGCCCAGCGGACCGAGCCGCTCGGGCCGGGGCTGTACGGCGAGCCGCCGGTCGCGATCGGCAACCCGGCCGTGGCCGCGCTGCGCCGGATGTAGCGGCCCGCGACCGGTCCGGGGAGCCGCGCTCACTACGCTCGCGGGGATGGTCCGGCGCGGCGACGCCGACGGCGAGGGAGAGGCAGCGATGACGGTCCACCCGGCACAGCTCGGACGGTTCTTCGACGACTTCGTGGTCGGCGACGTCTACCAGCACCCGTTCGGCCGCACGATCTCCGAGACCGACTCGACGTGGTTCACCCAGCTCACCTGCAACACGAACCAGAACCACTTCAACGCCCACCTCGCGGAGTCCAACCCCATCACCGGCGGGCGCATCATCGTCAACAGCGGCCTCACGGTGGCCCTCGTCCTCGGCCTGTCGGTCATCGACATGAGCCAGAACGCCGTCGCGAACCTGGGCTGGACCGACATCAAGCTCACCCACCCCGTCTACATCGGCGACACGATCTACGCCGAGAGCGTCTGCACCGACAAGCGGGAGAGCTCCTCGCGCCCGGGGATGGGCATCATCACGATGGTCACCCGGGGGCTCAACCAGGACGGCGACGTCATCGTGTCGTGGACCCGGTCGGTGATGGTCCCGAAGCGCGAGACCGGCATCGGGCAGGACTACTTCCCGCAGGCCAGGACCGGCCCGCTCGGCGTCGACGCCGCGGGCTGACGGGGCCGGGCGGCGCGGGACCGGCTCCCGGCGCCGTCGGCGTGCCCTAACCTGTCGCCACCGACGAGGGGAGACGACCATGGCCGACGAGGCGCTCGTGACGACGCTGGGGGAGATCGACCTCTTCCACGGCCTGTCGCACAAGGTCCTCACGCGGATCGCCGAGAGCGGGCACGAGGCGCGCTACGAGGCCGGCGCGGTCGTCCTCGTCCAGGGGGACTCCGTCACGGGCTTCAAGGCGTTCTCCCCGGCCGGTGTCGAGATGCACGTGATCCTCGAGGGCCGGGCGCGGGTCGACGTCGACGGCGTGACGCACACCGTGCTCGGCCGGGGCCAGTACTTCGGCGAGGTGGCGCTCATCGACGGCCGGCCGCGCACCGCCGACGTCGTCGCCGACGACGGCGGGCTGCGCACGCTCGCGCTGTCGAAGTGGGCGTTCGACGACCTGCTGGAGAAGCACCCCGAGGTCGCCGTCCCGATGCTCCGGGTGCTCGCCGGCCGGCTGCGCGCGCAGGAGTCATCGCACTGACCGGCGTCCGCGTGACCCTGCTCCCGCGTCTCGGGTGCGTCGGGATGTCGGCGTGACCGACGGCGCCGCACCCCCCTGACCGACCCCATCCCGCGGGAGAACCGCGCGGTCCGGGACATCGGTGCTGCGCACGTCGGTAATCCACGAGTGGCCGGCCCGGCCCGCGACACCGACCCCGTCGACCCCCGAGCGGCGCCGCCCGCGCCCCGCGCTCGACCGGCGTACCGCTCCACTCCGCTCCACATCCGACACCCATCGGGTCCGCTCGGTGCGCCCCCGTGCGCGGCGACGGGGCCGGCCCCCCGACCCACCGGGCGGGACACGCCGGGCCGGGCCATCGACGGCCGGCGGGCGGCGCCCGCACGGCAGTCCTCCTCCACTGCCCTCCACCGCTCCGACCTGCGGCGATGTCTCCCGGCAGGTGCCACCTCGGGCCCGGTCGGCCGAACGGTGGAGTGTGGGTGGTTGACGGTGGAGGGAAGTGGAGTATGTTGGCGCGCATCGGAGCGGACCTGCCGCTCCGTCGGCGTCCGAGGAGGTGGTGGCGGTGTTCCTCGGGACCCACACGCCGCGCCTCGACGACAAGAACCGGGTGATCCTCCCGGCCCGGTTCCGCGAGGCCCTCGCCGACGGGCTGGTCATGACCAAGGGCCAGGACCGCTGCCTCGTCGTGTGGACCCGCGAGGGCTTCACCGAGTACGCCGCCGCGCTGCGCACCGCGCCGCAGACCACCGAGCGGACGCGGGCCTACACCCGCGTGCTGTTCGCGAGCGCCTACGACGACGTGCCCGACAAGCAGGGCCGCATCACGATCCCGTCGCCGCTGCGCGAGTACGCCGGGCTCACCCGCGACTGCGTCGTCGTCGGAGCCGACACCCGCATCGAGATCTGGGACGCCGCTGCCTGGGACGCCTACCTGGCCGGCTCCGAGCAGTCCTTCGCCGAGCTCGACGGGGAGGTGGTCCCGCCCGGCCCGACGTCGTGACGCGAGGTCTCCGGTCCGTCACCGGCCTCCTGGCACACCTTCCCCGGTGCCAGGCGGACCCCACCCCGAGTGACGGACGGGGGACCTGGCCCCACGACACGCGCCCGAAGCACGAGACACGCCGTCCGACCCTCCCCGCCCCTGCGAGACGCACCACCCGGCAGCTGCCGGCACCACGTGACCCCCACCGCGAGCGCCCCCGGGCGAGGAGGACACCGTCACCATGGCACTCACCGTGCAGCGTCCCCGGACGCGCACCCGTCACCAGCACGGGCTGCGCACCGTGGTCACCGTCTCCACCGGACCGGCCGGTGTCCTCACCGCCGCGTGCCTGCTCACCACCGCCTTCCTGCTCGCCGTCTCCGACCTCGTGACCCGGCTGGGCTGAGACCGTGACCCACCCGACCGACGCGCCCCACCCGCAGGAGGCCGCCCGGCCGCTCCCGGCGGGGAGTGGCGGCGGACCGGGCCACGTCCCCGTGCTGCTCGACCGCTGCCTGGCACTGCTGGCCCCCGCGCTCGAGCGCCCCGGCGCCGTCGTCGTCGACGCCACGCTCGGGGCCGGCGGGCACAGCGAGGCCCTGCTGCGCCGGTTCCCCGACGTCCTGCTCGTCGGCGTCGACCGCGACCCGCACGCGCTCGAGCTCTCCGCCCGCAGGCTCGGCGGGTTCGGCCCGCGCGCGGTGCTCGTGCACGCGGTCTACGACGAGCTGCCGCGGGTGCTGGCCGAGGTCGAGCACCCCCGCGTGGACGGGGTCCTCTTCGACCTGGGCGTGTCGTCCATGCAGCTCGACCAGGCGGGCCGTGGCTTCGCGTACGCACAGGACGCGCCGCTCGACATGCGCATGGACCCGACGTCCGGCATGACCGCGGCCGAGGTGCTCAACACCTACGACGTCCGAGCCCTCACCCGGGTGCTCCGCGACTACGGCGAGGAGAAGTTCGCCCGCCGCATCGCCGAGGCGGTCGTGCGCGAACGCGCCCACGCGCCGTTCGACTCGAGCGCGCGGCTCGTCGAGCTCGTGCGCGCGTCGATCCCCGCCCCGGCGCGGCGCACCGGGGGCAACCCCGCGAAGCGCACGTTCCAGGCCCTGCGCATCGAGGTCAACGCCGAGCTCGCGGTGCTCGAGCGCGCGCTGCCCGCGGCGATCGACGCGCTCACCCTCGGCGGCCGCATCGTCGTCCTGTCCTACCAGTCCCTCGAGGATCGGATCGTCAAGCGAGCGTTGGTGTCCCGGGCGACGAGCGACGTCCCGCACGACATGCCGGTCGTGCCCGCGGGCCATGAGCCGGAGCTGCGGATCGTGAGCCGCGGGTCGGAGAAGGCGTCGCCGGCCGAGATCGAGGAGAACCCGCGGGCCGCCTCGGTGCGGCTGCGGGCCGCCGAGCGGATGAGGGAGGCGGCGTGAGCGCCACCGCGCGGGCCGCGACCGCCCGGCCCCGGACCGTCCGGCACCAGCCGGCGCGCGCCACCGCGCGGCGCCGTCCCGTACTCACCGAGGTGCCGCCGGCTCCCGCGTCCGTCGCGGGCAACGGCGTCTTCGCGCTCGTCGTCGTCGGGCTGCTCCTCGTCGGGATGGGCGTCCTGCTCGGGCTCAACACCTCGCTCGCCCAGGGCGCCTTCGAGATCAGCGCTCTGACCCGGACGCAGAACGCGCTCGCGGTCCAGGAGCAGCAGCTGCTCCAGCAGGTCGCGGTCGCCGAGGCGCCCGAGTCGCTGCAGCAGCGGGCGGACGCGCTCGGGATGGTGCCTGTCGCGTCCCCGGTCTTCCTGCGGCTGGCCGACGGCGCCGTGCTCGGCACCCCCGTCCCCGCCGTCGCCGTCCCGCGCGTGCGCCGCGGCACGACCCTGCCCGTGACCGGAGGGCAGCCCGTCGTTGCCGCCGCCGGCGCGGCGACGAAGCCCGCGGCCGGCTCCGATGCGGCCGTGCCCGACGTCGGGCCGGGCGGGACC
>JAJXTD010000064.1 GCA_021784035.1 Actinomycetes bacterium
CCGGGACCGCGGGACGTCGTAGCAGCGGCCGCAGATCGCCGGGCCGACGACCGCGCGCACGCGGTCGAGCCGGACGCCGAGGTCGGCCATCGACGCGAGCGTCGCGCCGACGACGTCGGACCGCACACCGCGCCAGCCCGCGTGCACGACGGCGACCACCCCGTCCTCGCCGCCCCCGAGGACCACGGGCACGCAGTCCGCGGCGAGCACGAGCAGGGCGACGCCGGGCACCGTCGTGACGAGCGCGTCCACCTCGGGGAGCGGTTCGGCCGTCGGTCCGCCGACGTGGCCGACGTCGTTGCCGTGGACGGGAGCCATCGTCACGACGTGGGCGCCGTCGACACCCACGGCACGGGCGAGCGCGGCGCGGTTCGCACGCACGAGGTCGAGGTCGTCGCCGACGTGGTCGGCGAGGTTGCATGCGTCGTACGGCGCCGCGCTCACGCCGTCGGTGCGGTCGGCGAACGCCCACCGCACACGGGGACCGAGCGATCCGTCCACGAAGGCCATGGCCCCACCCTGTCAGGAGCGGCCCGCCGTGCGCACGCCGCGGCCGGACGTGCCGGTGGCCGGGACCCCGGTCCCGGCCACCGCGCGCGTCGTCCTTCGGTGCTACTTGAGGAAGTCCGGCACGTCGAGCTCGTCGTCGGCCGCGTCGTCGAACACGATCTTGCGCGGCTCCCGCTTGGGCTCCTCGTCCTGCGCGACGGGGATGACCGCCGGGTGCCCGGCCTCGGCCGTGGCCCGCGCGGTGTCGACGGCGAGCGGGGTCTCGTCGACGTCGTTGCGGGTGACCGGCTTGCTGCCGGTGCGCCGCGACGGCGGCAGCCCGCCGTCGAAGCCCGCGGCGATGACGGTGACGCGCACCTCGTCGCCCAGGGTGTCGTCGATGACGGCGCCGAAGATGATGTTGGCCTCGGGGTGCGCGGCGTCCGCGACGAGGCGGGCTGCCTCGTTGATCTCGAACAGCCCGAGGTCCGAGCCGCCGGAGATCGACAGCAGCACGCCGTGCGCTCCGTCGATGCTGGCCTCGAGCAGCGGGCTGGAGATCGCGGCCTCGGCCGCGGCGATCGCCCGGTCGTCGCCACGCGCCGAGCCGATGCCCATGAGCGCGCTGCCGGCGCCGGCCATGATGCTCTTCACGTCGGCGAAGTCGAGGTTGATGAGACCCGGCGTGGTGATGAGGTCGGTGATGCCGCTGACGCCCTGCAGCAGCACCTGGTCGGCCTGGCGGAACGCGTCGAGCATCGAGATGTTGCGGTCCGACAGCGACAGCAGCCGGTCGTTGGGGATGACGATGAGCGTGTCGACCTCGGCGCGCAGCGAGTCGACGCCGGTGTCGGCCTGGACCCCGCGGCGCTTGCCCTCGAAGCCGAACGGCCGGGTGACGACACCGATCGTGAGGGCCCCGAGCTGACGCGCGATCTTGGCGATCACGGGGGCGCCGCCGGTGCCGGTGCCGCCGCCCTCGCCCGCGGTCACGAAGACCATGTCGGAGCCCTTGAGGACCTCCTCGATGTCCTCGGTGTGGTCCTCGGCGGCGCGCCGGCCGACCTCGGGATCGGCGCCGGCGCCGAGTCCGCGGGTCAGCTCGCGGCCGATGTCCAGCTTGACGTCGGCGTCGCTCATGAGCAGCGCCTGCGCGTCGGTGTTGACGGCGATGAACTCGACGCCCTTGAGCCCGACCTCGATCATCCGGTTGACGGCGTTGACGCCGCCGCCGCCGATCCCGACGACCTTGATGACCGCGAGATAGTTCTGAGGAGCCGCCACGGCGCCAGCCTTTCCGCTCGACACATGAGGGTGACCCCCAACTCTCACCCTCACGTAGAGGCTCAGAGTTATGTCATCCTGTAGGTGCGAGTGAACCTACGGTGCGGGATGCCACCGGCGCAAGGTGGTCCGGCCCACGACCGTCCGGCGGATCCCGGCCCACGCTCGTGATCACCTGTCCCGCAACGGATTCCGCGAAACTGAGAATCTGCTCGCCTCGGTCGTGCGGCGTCAGGGCCGCGCGGCGCCGGTCCCCCGCGTGGTCGGCAGGTCGGGCGCGGACACGTCGTAGGACCGCGCGCCGACCTTGAGCAGCGCGAGCAGCACGGCCGCCTTGTGCGCGCTGTCGTCCGGGCCGCCCCACTGCACGGCCGTGCCGTCGGACAGGGTGAGCACGACGTCGTCGCGGGTCCGCGCCGTCACGGTCGACACCCGCGGGACGAGCGTGCCCGGCAGGGCCGCGCAGACCCCGAGCGCGGCGGTCAGCGCCGGGTCGCTCGCGGCGGTGACGAGCGGCAGTCCCCGCGGCACCGCGTTCAGCGTGCCGAACCGCGCGCCGGTGGCGTCGAGGTAGGTGTACGCCGTGCCCTCCCGGGTGACGGCCAGCGGGACGCGCTCGGTCACGACGACGACGAGGACGTCCGGCCAGCCGCGCCGCACCTCGACCGAGGCCACGCGCGGCAGCGCGCCGACGCGCTCGACGATGCCGGCGGAGTCGACGCGGGCGAGCGGGATCCCGACCGGGACCGCGGCGGCGGAGCGCACCGAGTCGGCGCTCACCTCGACGGCACCGAGCACCCGCACCTCGCGGACCGTGAGCAGCGGCGAGAACCACACGACCCAGGCCCCGACGCCGAGCAGCACCACGAGGGCGGCCAGGACCGCCCACCGCCGGGTGCGCCGTGTGCGCTCGGCCGCGCCGAACCGCTGCGCCGACTCGACGACGGTCATCGGGTCGTCCCCTCGCGGGACCGGAGCAGGTCGAGGACCTCGGCCGCGATCATCGCGATGTCGCCGGCGCCGAGGGTCATGACGACGTCACCCGGGCGCGCGCGCTCGACGAGACGGCCGGCGACGCGGCTCCACGACGGCTCGAACACGACCTGCTCGGGCGGCAGCGGGACGTGCGACGCCATCGCGACGCCGGAGGCACCGGGGATCGGGTCCTCGCCGGGGGCGAAGACCTCGAGCACCACGACCTCGTCGGCGAGCCCGAGCGCCTCGCCGAACTCCCGGGAGAACAGCGCCGTGCGGTAGTAGTGGTGCGCCTGGAACGCCACCACGAGGCGCCCCTCCCCCACCAGGTCGCGCATGGCGCGCAGCGTCGCGGCGATCTCGGTCGGGTGGTGCGCGTAGTCGTCGTAGACCCGCACACCGTCGGCGGCGCCCTTGAAGTCGAACCGGCGACGGGTGCCGGTGAAGGACCCGAGGCCGGCCCGCAGGTCGCTCGGCGACTGGCCCAGCCCCATGCCGGTGACGAGCGCGGCCGTCGCGTTGAGGACGTTGTGCCGTGCCGGCACGCCGAGCTCGACGACGCCGAGCCGGACCCCGTGGTCGAGCACGTCGAACCGCCACCCCGTCTCGCCGAGGCCGAGCAGCTCGACGCGGTAGTCGGCCGTGTCGGACTCGCCGTACGTCCGAACGTCGACACCGGCGGCGCGCGCCCGCTCGGCCAGCCGGGCGGCGCCCGCGTCGTCGGCGCACACGGTGACGAAGCCGCCGCGCGCACCGATCGCGGTGGCGAAGTCGAGGAAGGCCTGCTCGATCGCCTCGAACGTGCCCCAGTGGTCGAGGTGGTCGGGCTCGACGTTCGTGACGATGCCCGCGTACGCCGGGAGCGCCAGGAACGCGCCGTCGCTCTCGTCGGCCTCGGCGACGAAGTCGACGCCCGTGCCGAGGTGGGCGTTGCTGCCGCTCTCGTTGAGCTCGCTGCCGATCGCGAACGACGGGTCCGCGCCGCAGTGCTGCAGCGCCACCGTGAGCATCGACGTCGTCGTGGTCTTGCCGTGGGTGCCGGCGACCGCGATTCCGCGGTAGCCCGCCATGAGGGTGGCGAGCGCCTCCGCCCGGCCCATGATCCGGGTGCCGCGCTCCCGCGCGGCGACGAGCTCGGGGTTGTCCGGCTTGATCGCGGTCGAGGCGATGACGGTGTCGACGTCGGCGACGTGCGCGGCGTCGTGCCCGACGACCGCGTCGACGCCGAGCGCGCGCAGCGCGGTGAGGCGGCGCGAGTCCTTGGCGTCGCTCCCGCTGACGGTGACGCCGCGCGCGACGAGGATGCGGGCGATGCCGGACATCCCGGCGCCGCCGATGCCCACGACGTGGACGCGCCCCAGCCCCGACAGGTCGGCGGGCTGCGCGGTCTCCACGGTCATCGTCGTCCTCCTGCCTCGGTGCCGGCGCCGGTCGCGCCGGCGACGGCGTCGAGCACCAGCCGCCTCAGTCTCTCGTCCGCGTCCCGCTGGCCGTGGGATGCGGCCGCCGACTCCATCTCGCGTCGCTGGTCGACGTCGAGGAGCAGCGGCCCGAGCACGTGCAGGACGCGCTCGCCGTCGAGCGCGGCGTCGTCGACGAGGAGCCCGCCGCCGGCGCGCACGACCGGGAGCGCGTTGAGCCGCTGCTCGCCGTTGCCGATCGGGAGCGGCACGTAGAGCGCGGGCAGCCCGACCGCAGCGAGCTCGGCGCAGGTCATCGCGCCGGCCCGGCAGAGCGCGACGTCGGCCGCGGCATAGGCGAGGTCCATGCGGTCGATGTAGGGGACGGCGACGTACGGCGCCGCACCGAGCCGGCCGGCCGGGCGCTGGTCGGCGTTGCGCTCGCCGACGGCGTGCAGCACCTGGATCCCTTGCGCCGTCAGCCCGGGCGCCGCGGCGACGACGGCCTCGTTGAGCCGGCGGGCGCCCTGCGAGCCGCCGAACACGAGCAGCGTCGGCCGGTCGGCGTCGAGGCCGAAGTACGTCCGGGCCTCCACCCGTCGGGCGGAGCGATCGAGGTCGGCGATCGCGCGGCGCAGCGGCATGCCGATGTGCTGCGAGCGCGGGAGCGCGTCGGGCACCGCGCAGCCGACGAAGCGGGTGAAGCGGGCACCGACCCGGTTGGCCAGGCCCGGGGTGGCGTTGGCCTCGTGGATCACGAGGGGGACGCGCCCCCGGGCGCCGAGGTAGGCCGGCAGGGCGACGTAGCCGCCGAACCCCACGACGACGTCGGCACGGGTGTCCGCGAGGATCGCGCGCACCTCGGCGACCGCGCGGCGGACGCGGCCCGGCAGCCGCACCAGGTCGAGGTCCGGCCGGCGCGGCATCGGGGTGGCGGTGATGAGCCGCAGGTCGTAGCCGCGGTCGGGCACGAGCCGGGTCTCGAGACCGCGCTCGGTGCCGAGCGCGGTGACGCCGACGGCGGGGTCGTGGCGCCGCAGGCAGTCGGCCAGGTTGAGCGCCGGCTCGACGTGCCCGGCCGTTCCCCCGCCCGCGAGGACGACGTGCACCGGGGTCACCGCCCCCGTGCGGCCGGTGTGCGTCGGGCGACCGCCCGCGCCGGGCGACCGGCCTCGGCGCGGGCGAAGGACATGAGCATGCCGAGCGCGAGGAGCGTCGGCACGAGCGAGGAACCGCCGTACGACACGAGCGGGAGCGGGACGCCGGTGATCGGGATGAGCTGCAGCACGGCGCCCATGTTGAGCAGCGCCTGCGTCAGCAGCCAGGCCACGGTCGCCGCCGACGCGGTGCGGACGAACGGGTCGGTGGTCACCCGCGCGAGCCGCAGGCCGGCGACGCCGATGGCGGCGAACAGGCCGACGACGAGGAGCGTCCCGATGATCCCGAGCTCCTCGCCGACCACGGCGAAGATGAAGTCGGTGTGCGCCTCGGGCAGCCAGCCCCACTTCTCCCTGCTGGCGCCCAGGCCGACGCCGAACCAGCCACCGCCGCCGAGGGCGCTCTGGCCGTGCAGGATCTGCCAGCCGCTGCCGAGCGCGTCGTTGTTCGGGTCGAGCCACGAGGCGAACCGCGCGAGGCGGTAGCTCTTGCCGACGCTGAGCACCGCGATGCCGGCGAGCACCACGAGGCCGCCCGCGGCGAACAGGCGCGCCGGGGCGCCGTTGACGTAGAGGATCGCCGCGAGCATCGGGACGAGGATGAGCGCGGTGCCGAGGTCTCCCTCGAGCAGGACGAGCAGCACCATGAGGCCGATGACGGGCAGCAGCGGCACGAGCAGGTGCTTCCACCGGTCGAGCAGCCCCTGCTTGCGCGCCATGAGGTCGCTTCCCCACAGGACGAGCGCGAGCTTCGCGAACTCGCTGGGCTGGAAGCGGAACGGGCCGCCGAGCTCGATCCAGTTGCGCTGGCCGGCGACGCTGTGGCCGATCACGAGGACCGCGGCGAGCGTGACGAACGCGAACAGCAGCGTGGGGTAGGCCATCCGCCGGTAGAACGTGACCGGCAGGCGCGATGCGACGATCATCGCGACGAGCCCGAGCATCGCGAACATGAGCTGGCGCAGCCAGAGCGTGTAGGCCGAACCGAACACGCGGTAGCTCTCGACGGTCGACGCCGAGAGCACCATGGCGACACCGAGGACGAGCAGCAGCAGCGTGGCGCCGAGGATGACGTGATACGTCGCGAGCGGGTGCTCGGACCTCGGGCGGCCGGTGGACTCGACCCGGCGGACCGCCTCCTGGGTCACGTCAGCACCCGGCGGCGGACGGCGTCGGCGAACGCGTCACCGCGCTGCGCGTAGTCGCGGAACATGTCCCACGACGCGCAGCCTGGGGCCAGCAGCACGGTGTCGCCCGGGCGGGCGAACCCGGCGGCGGCGTCCACGACGTCGTCCATGGCTCCAGTGTCGGTGCGCGACACCTCAACGACGGGGACATCGGGCGCGTGTCGCGCGAGGGCGGCCCGGATCCGCTCCCGGTCGACGCCGAGCAGCACGGCCGCCCGGATGTGGTCGCGGGCGCGCTGCACGAGGTCGTCGAACTCCTGGCCCTTGGCCATGCCCCCGGCGACCCAGACGACGGAGTCGTACGCCAGCAGCGACGTCTCGGCGGCATGGCAGTTCGTGGCCTTCGAGTCGTCCACCCAGCGGACGCCGTCCGCCTCGGCGACTCCGGCGATGCGGTGGCCGGCCGGCTCGAAGGCCCGCAGTCCCGCGCGCACGGCGGCCGGTGCTACGCCGTAGGCCCGGGCCAGCGCGGCGGCGGCCAGGGCGTTCGCGACGTTGTGCGGCGCGAACGGGTGCACGTCGTGCACCGAGGCGAGCTCCTGCGCGCTCTCCCGCCGGGTCTCGACGAATGCGCGGTCGACGAGCAGGTCGTCCACGACACCGAGCATCGAGAGCCCCGGCACGCCGAGGGTGAACCCGATCGCCCGGCAGCCCTCGACGACGTCGGCCTCCTCGACCATGCGGAGCGTCTCCGCGTCGGCCGCGTTGTAGACGGCCGCGACCTGGGTGCGCGCGTAGATCCGCGCCTTGGCCGCGCGATAGTCGTCGTAGGACCCGAACAGGTCGACGTGGTCCGGGGCGACGTTGAGGCACACCGACGCGAGCGGGCTCGCGGTCTCGAGGAACGGCAGCTGCGGGGCGCCGACCTCCACCGCGAGGACGTCGAAACCCGTGGGGTCCATGACCGCGTCGACGAGGGAGACCCCGATGTTGCCCACGGCCGCGGTGCGCAGCCCCGCGGCCCGCAGCATCGACTCGAGCATGAGCGTGGTCGTGGTCTTGCCGTTCGTGCCGGTGACGACGAGCCACGGCGCGGCGTCCGGGCCGCGCAGGCGCCACGCGAGCTCGAGCTCCCCCCAGACCGGCACCCCGGCCGCCCGGGCGGCCCGGATCACCGGCGCGCGCGGCGGCAGCCCGGGCGACACGACGAGGACGTCGGCACCCGCGGGGAGGGTGTCGCCGTCGCCGAGCCGGATCGCCGCGCCGACCACCTCGAGGATCCCGGCGCGCTCGCGCTGACGCTCGCCGTCGGCGGCGTCGATCACCGTCACGCGGGCACCGAGGTGGAGCAGCTGGTCGGCGGCCGCGAACCCCGCGACGCCGACGCCGGCGACTACGGCGTGGACGGCGGACCAGTCCGACCCGCGCGCGTGCCCGGAGACGTCGACCGATGTCACTGCCGCACCCACTCGGCGTAGAACAGCGCGAGCCCGAACGCCACGAGAAGTCCCTGGATGATCCAGAAGCGGACGACGATCTGGATCTCCGCCCAGCCGATCATCTCGAAGTGGTGATGGAGCGGAGCCATCCGGAACAGGCGCCGCCCGGTGAGCTTGAAGCCCACGACCTGCCCGATCACGGAGAGCGTCACGATGAGGAACAGCCCGGCGAGCAGCGGCAGCAGCAGCTGGGTGCGCGACAGGATCGCGAGCGCCGCGATCGAACCGCCGAGCGACAGCGATCCGGTGTCGCCCATGAAGATGCTGGCGGGGGCGGTGTTCCACCACAGGAACCCGAAGCAGGCGCCGGCGGCTGCCGCCGCGAAGATCGCGAGGTCGAGCGGGTCCCGCACGTCGTAGCAGCGGGCGAACTCGCCGAACTGGCAGTTCTGGCCGTACTGCCAGACCGAGAGCAGCGTGTAGGCGCCGAGCGTCATCACCGACGCGCCGGCGGCGAGGCCGTCGAGGCCGTCGGTGAGGTTGACCGCGTTCGTGGTGGCCGTGACGAGGAACCAGATCCACAGCATGACGAGTGCGGTGGGCAGCACGATCGAGGTGTTGCGGAACAGCGAGATCGCGTGCGACGCCGGGTTGCGGCCGTACTCGTCCGGGAAGTGCACGGAGAGGTAGGCGAAGGAGAGGGCGACCGCGGCCTGGCCGAGCAGCTTCGTGCGGGCGCGGACCCCGGTGCTGCGCTGCTTGAAGATCTTGAGGTAGTCGTCCGCCATGCCGACGGCGCCGAGCCCCACTGTCAGGTAGATCGCGAGGAGGCCGGACACGCTCGGAACGCGCCACGCGACGAGGTGCGCGCCGAAGTAGCCGACGAGCAGCCCGCCCAGGATCGCGAGGCCGCCCATCGACGGCGTACCGCGCTTGCCCTCGTGCTCGGGATAGTGCTCGTCCTCGGTCGAGACGCGGATGGCCTGGGCGTAGCCGTGCCGGCGCAGGAAGCGGATGAGCACCGGTGTGCCGAGCAGCGCCACGAGCAGGCTGAGACCGGCCGAGATGAGGACGAGCCTCACGACGCCACCCCCGTCCGCTCGAGCAGGCCTGCGACGACACGCTCCAGGCCGATCCCACGGGATGCCTTGACGAGCACGACGTCGTCCGGGGCGACGGTCGCGGCCAGGTGCTCGACGGCCTCCTCGACCCCGGCGACGCGCACGATCTCGACGGGTGCGGCCCCGGACGGGTCCGCGCCGGCGGCGCCGGCGGCGATCGCCCCGGCATCGGCGGAGTCGCCGACGACGACGAGCCGCGCGACTCCGAGCCGCACCGCGGTCCTCCCGATCTCCTCGTGCTCCGACACCGACGTCCCACCGAGCTCGCGCATCTCCCCCAGCACCGCGATCGCACGGCGGGTCCCGCGCGTGGCCGTGGGGCGGGCCATCGCGACGAGCGCCTCGAGCGCGGCCCGGACCGACTCCGGGTTGGCGTTGTACGCGTCGTTGACCACCGTGGCACCTGAGGCCGTCCGGACCACCTCCATCCGCCAGCGACTCGCCGGTCGGGCCCGCGTGAGGGCGTCGGCCACCCGGTCGAGCCCGACTCCGAGCGCCAGCGCGACGGCGGCGACGGCGAGGCTGTTGGACACGTGGTGCCGTCCGTGGAGACCGAGCGCCACCCGGGCCCGGCCCGACCCGTGGACCAGGTCGTACGCCGGCCGCCCGGAGTCATCCAGCGAGACGTCCTCGGCGCGGACGTCGGCGGCGCCGTCCTCGCCGTAGGTCACGACGCGCGCGGCCGTCCGGGAGCGCATGGTCCGGACGAGCGGGTCGTCGGCGTTGAGGACGGCGACGCCGCCGTCGGCCGCGGCGGGCAGCGCCTCGACGAGCTCGCCCTTCGCCTCCGCGATCGCTGCGCGCGAGCCGAACTCGCCGATGTGGGCGGACCCGACGTTGAGCACGACGCCGATCCGTGGCGGGGCGATCCCGCACAGGTAGCGGACGTGGCCGAGGCCGCGCGCGCCCATCTCGGCGACGAGGACGCGCGTGGACGGCTCGAGCCGCAGCACCGTCATCGGCAGGCCCACCTCGGTGTTGAACGACCCGTGCGGCGCGAGTGTCTCGCCGTAGGCCGGCAGCACCTCCGCGAGCAGGTCCTTCGTGCTCGTCTTGCCCGAGGACCCGGTCACCCCCACGACGACGACGTCCGGGCGGCGGTCCAACGCGGCGTGGGCCAGCCGCCCGAGCGCGGCGACGGTGTCGTCGACGACGACGCAGGGTAGGTCGAGCTCGCGCCCGGACAGCACGGCGACGGCGCCGGCCGCGAGGGCCGAGGACGCGAAGTCGTGCGCGTCGTGGTGCTCGCCCACCACCGCGACGAACAGGTCACCACGCGACACCGCGCGGGAGTCGGTGCTCGCGCCGGCGACGACGGCGGCCGGTGCGGCACCGCCGGCCAGCCGGCCGTCGACGGCCGCGGCCACCTCGGCCAGGGTCAGCGCGATCACGGCGCGCTCCCGACGGGTGCCGCGCCGAGCGTCTCGGCGAGGACGACCCGGTCGTCGAACGGCGTGACCGCTCCGGCGACCTCCTGGCCCTGCTCGTGGCCCTTGCCGAGGACCAGCACGACGTCACCGGCGGCCGCGGTGGACACGGCATGGGCGATGGCCCGCCGGCGGTCGCCCACCTCGACGACCGGCGTTCCCGGGACCGTCGCCGCACCGCGCAGCACCGCGGCCCGGATCGCGGCCGGGTCCTCCGACCGCGGGTTGTCGTCGGTCACGACGACGAGGTCGGCGCCGCGGGCCGCGGCCTCGCCCATCGCGGCCCGCTTGTGCGGGTCCCGGTCGCCCCCGGCGCCCAGGACCACGACGACCCGGCCGCGCGCACCCTCGCGCGCCGCGGCGATCACGCGCGCGACGGCGTCGGGCGTGTGCGCGTAGTCGACGAGGGCGAGCAGCCCGCGTCCGGGGTCGGGGTCGGGCACCCGCTCCATCCGTCCCGGTACGCCGTCGCACGCCGCGATGCCGTCGGCCGCGACGAGCGGGTCGACGCCGGACTCGACGAGCAGCGCGAGCGCGCCGATGGCGTTGGCCACGTTGAACATCCCGGGCAGCCGCACCTCCAGGGGCACGTCCTCCCCGGCCGGTCCGTGCCCGCGCATCACCGAGCCGCCGGGCACCGACACGACGCCGTCGACGGTCCAGTCGGCGGCGCGCTCCACGGCGTACGTCGTCGGCGCGAGACCGGCGGCCGTCGCACGCGCGACGAGGCGCCGGCCCCACGCGTCGTCGACGCACACGACGGCCCGGTCGGTGCGCTCGGTGGTGAACAGCGTCGACTTGGCGTCGAAGTAGTCCTCGAGGTCGACGTGGAAGTCGAGGTGGTCCGGGCTGAGGTTCGTGAAGCCGGCGACGTCGAACCGCACGCCGTCGACCCGGCCGAGCCGCAGTGCGTGGCTCGACACCTCCATCGTCACCGCCGTCACACCGCGTTCCCGCATGACCGCGAGCAGGGCGTGCACGTCGGTGGCCTCGGGGGTCGTGCGCGCCGTGGGGACGACGTCGTCGCCGACGCGGGTGCCGACCGTGCCGATCACCCCGGTCAGGTGGCCGGCGGCGCGGAAGCCCGCGTCGACCAGGTAGCTCGTCGTGGTCTTGCCGTTCGTGCCGGTGACGCCCACCACGAGCAGGTCGCGCGACGGGTCGCCGTACACCGCGGACGCGAGCGCACCGAGCCGGCTGCGCGGGTCGTCAACCACGAGCACCGGCAACCCGGTGGCCGTCGCGCGCCCGGCCCCGGCCGGGTCGGTGAGCACGGCGACGGCCCCCGCGGTGGCGGCCCCGGCGACGAACTCGGCGCCGTGCGTGCGGAAGCCCGGCAGGGCGGCGTAGAGGTCGCCGGGACGGACCTCGCGCGAGTCGTGGGTGACGCCCGTCACACCCGGATCGGGGTCCGTCGGACCGGCTCCGGCGCGGGTCGCCCCGGCGATGCGGGCGGCCTCCGCGAGCGGCAGCGGTGGGGTGCTCGGGCGCGGTCCTTCGGGCACGATCGAGACCCTATCCGGCGCTCACCAGAAGACCGGGATGCGCGGGCGCACCGTGCCGGTCGGGGGGATGCGCAGGTGCTCGAGGGAGAAGGTCATGACCTTCTTGAACACCGGCCCGGCGAGCTGGCCGCCGAAGTGGCCGTTGCGCGGGTTCTGCAGGAACACCGCGACGACGAGCCGCGGCGCGTCGGCCGGCGCCATGCCGATGAACGAGGCGGTGTAGCCGCGGTAGCAGCCGCAGGTGTCGTCGATCCGGTTCGCGGTTCCGGTCTTGCCGGCGACGCGGTAGCCGGCGATCGCCGCCTTCGGCGCGGTGCCGTCCTCGGACACGACCGACTCGAGCATCGAGCGCACCTGGGTCGCCGTCGACGGACTCACCACGCGGACGCTGGTGGGCGCCGCGGCCGGCTGGTACGTGCCGTCGGGCGACGTGTATCCGGCGACGAGGGTGGGCGACACCCGCACGCCGTCGTTCGCGATCGTCGCGTAGACCGACGCGGCCTGGACCGCGGTGAGCGACAGTCCCTGGCCGAAGGCGATCGTGCCGAAGGAGGTGGCCGACCACTTCGACGGCGGCGGGACGTAGCCGCGGCTCTCGCCCGGGAAGTGCAGGCCGGTCGCCACGCCGATGCCGAACTTCTTGAGGTAGCTGTACAGCTTCGGGCCGCCGATCCGCTGCGCGGCGAGGATCGTGCCGATGTTGCTGGACCGGGCGAGGACGCCGTTGAGCGTGAGGTGGAGCGTGCCGTGGGGCACGTCGTCGTGCCAGGTCTTGTACGGCGTCCGCAGCACCGGCGGCACGACGATGCGGGTCAGCGGCCCGGCCTTGCGCTCCTCGATGACCGCGGACATCGTCATGATCTTGCTGGTCGAGCCGGGCTCGAAGACGTCGGACACGGCCCGGTTCGCGATGTCGGACTGCGCTGCGGAGGCGGGCTTGTTCGGGTCGAACGTCGGGACCGTGGCGAGCGCGTAGATCTGCCCGGTCCTGGGGTCCATCACGACGACGGTGCCGCTGTCGGCCTTCGCGGCCGCGACCTGCTTGGCGATGGCGTCCTGCGCCACCCACTGCATGTCGCGGTCGATCGTGAGCCGGATGCCCATGCCGGGGACGGGGTCGACGCTCGTGGAGTCGGCGGTGGGGATCTCGGTCCCGCCGGCCGAGCTCTGGTAGCTCTGCGACCCCGGCGTGCCGGCGAGCTCCTTGTCGAACCCGTACTCGAGCCCCGACCCGCCGTGCCCGTCGGCGCGGACGTAGCCGACGACGTTCGCGGCGACCGAGCCGGCGGGGTACACGCGGGTGGAGGTCACCTCGCTGAAGACGCCGGGCAGCGAGAGGGCGGCGACCTTCGCCCACAGCTCGGGCGTGATGCCCTTCGCGAGGTACACGAAGCGCCGCGTGCCGGTCATGCGCGACTGGTACACCGACGCGTCGCCGCCGAGCACCGCGGCGAGCTGCGCGGCCTCGCCGGCGGCGTCCTTCACGAGCGTCTGGTCCACCGTGACGTTCTTCGCCGCCACCGTCGTCGCCAGCGGTACGCCGGTGACGTCGGTGATGTCGCCGCGCACGGCGGGCAGCACGACGGTGCGCAGCCGGGCCTTGTCCCCCGCGGCCGCGAGCGACGGGCCCTGGATGGCCTGCAGGTCGATGACGCGGCCCGCGACGATGGTGAGCAGCAGGAGCAGGAACAGCTGCCAGGCCCGCAGCCGGCGGACCGGGTCACCGGGGCGGAAGTCCGCGCCGCGGCCGAGGGGACGGTGTGGCGGACGCCGGCCCGCGCGGCGGGTCGTGCGCGCGGGCGGACGTCGCACGGGGGTGCGCGTGGACGGGCGGCGCGGCGGGGGCGCGACCGTCGTCATCGGCCGGCCCCGACCTGTGTCCCGGCGGCGACTGGCGCACCGGGCTTCGCGTCCGGCACGGCCGCGTCGCTCTGGGTGCCGGCCTTCCGGCCCGGCCCGCCGGTGGTGGTGGCGGGCCCGCTGGGCCGCGCGTCGGGCACGGCCGCATCGGAGCCGGCCGCGGGCTTCGTCGCCGCGCCGGCGGCGGCAACGACGGGCTGCCCTCCGGTCACGGGCAGGGTCGTGCCGCGGCGCACGCGCGGGACGGCGACGGCGG
>JAJXTD010000065.1 GCA_021784035.1 Actinomycetes bacterium
TCGGAATCCTGCACGGCTGCCTGGCCCACCACGAGCCCTACAACGAGACAACCGCCTGGTCACACCAGCAGGCGGGCACCCCGGCCGCCGCTTGACGCCTTAGACCCGTGGGATGTCTTGGAGGCGCTAGGAAAGCAGGTCCGGACGGACCTTCTCCGTGCGATCTCTCGCCTGGTCCCGGCGCCAGGCGGCGATCCGGGCGTGGTCGCCGGAGAGCAGGACGTCGGGGACGGCGAGGTCGCGCCACACCGGGGGCTTGGTGAAGACCGGGCCCTCGAGCAGGCCGGCCATCTCCCCCGGCGCGAAGGAGTCGTCGACGACGCTGGCCGGGTTGCCGAGCACGCCCGGCAGCAGCCGCGCGGCGGCCTCGACCATGACGAGGGCGGCGGCCTCGCCGCCGGCCAGGACGTAGTCGCCGACGCTGACCTCGTCCAGGCGGGTCCGGGTCGCGTAGTGCTCGGCCACGCGGGCGTCGATGCCCTCGTAGCGCCCGCAGGCGAAGACGAGCCAGTCGTCCTCGGCGTACTCGTGGGCGACGTCCTGGGTGAACCGGCGCCCGCTCGGGGTCGGGATCACGAGGCGGGGCCGGCGGCCGGTCTCGGAGGCGAGGATCTCGTCGAGCGCCTCGCCCCACGGTTCCGGGCGCATGACCATGCCCGGACCGCCGCCGTAGGGCGTGTCGTCCACGGTGCGGTGGCGGTCGTGGGTGTGCGCGCGCAGGTCGTGGACCCGCAGGTCCAGGGTGCCGGAGTCGACCGCCTTGCCGACGAGCGAGAGTCGCAGCGGGGCGAGGTAGTCGGGGAAGATCGTGACGACGTCGATGCGCACGCCGGTCACTCCTGCGCTTGGCCGGCCGGCGATGCGTCGGGCTCGTCGAGCTCGAGCAGACCCGGGGGCAGGTCGACGGTGATCCGCCCGGCGTCGACGTCGATGTCGGTGACGATCTCGGCGACGAACGGGACGAGCACCTCGCGGCCGCCGTCACGGCGCACCGAGAGCAGGTCCTGGCCGGGCAGGTGCACGACGTCGTCGACCACGCCGACGACGTCGGCCTCGGCACCGCCCGCGACGACGGTGAGGCCGCGCAGTTGGTGGTCGTAGAACTCCTCGGCGTCCTCGGGGACCTCGTCGTCGTCGACCTCGGCGGACAGGACGGCGCCCCGCAGCGCCTCGGCGCCGGTGCGGTCGTGGACGCCGGCCGCGAGCAGCAGCAGCCGCCCGCTGTGCCAGCGGGCGGCTGCGACGGTGATCGGGCCGAGCCGAGCCGGATCGGTCGCGAGGACCGATCCAGGCGCGAAACGGACGTCGGGCGAGTCGGTGCGCACCTCGACGGTCACCTCACCACGGATCCCGTGTGGGCGGCCGATGCGTCCGACCACGACCTGCACGCGGGTCAGCGCTCTCCGAGGTCGAGGAAGTCCACCCGCACGCCCGTGCCCGGCGCGAGCGCGGAGAGGACGGTGCGCAGCGCGGTCGCGGTGCGGCCGGACTTGCCGATGACGCGGCCCATGTCGTCCGGGTGGACCCGGACCTCGAGGGTGCGTCCCGGGCCGCGGCGGTTGGCCCGCTCGCGGACCTCGACGTCGTCGGGGTTGTCGACGATGCCCTTGACCAGGTGCTCGAGAGCCTCCTCGAGCACGTCAGGCCTCGGTGCTCTCGGTGGCCTCGGCCGGCTCGGCGGCGGGGGTCTCGGTCACCTCGGCGGCGGCCTCGGCGGCGGGAGCGGCCTCGGCCTCGACCTTGACGGCCTTCTTCCGCGGCGTGGTCGCGTCCTTCGCCGGCTCGTTCGCCGCGTCGAGGGCGGCCGCCTCGAAGATCGACTTCTTGTCGGCCTTGGCCTCGGCGACGCGCAGCGTGCCCTCGGCGCCGGGGAGGCCCTTGAACTTCTGCCAGTCGCCGGTGATCTTGAGCAGGACGGCGACGGCGTCGGTCGGCTGGGCGCCGACACCGAGCCAGTACTGCGCCCGGGCGGAGTCGATCTTGATGAGGCTCGGCTCCTCCTTGGGCTGGTAGAGGCCGATCTCCTCGATCGCCCGGCCGTCCCGCTTGGTGCGGGCGTCGGCGACGACGATGCGGTACTGGGCGTTGCGCATCTTGCCCATGCGCTTGAGCTTGATCTTGACAGCCACGGGGCCGTTGTCTCCTGTAGGTCAGGGGTGGGACCGGCCGACCCGCGTGGGGCGCGGTGGGGCAGGTCCCGAGGGAAACCGATCGACGCCAGCCGGTGAGAGGGCCGCTGGTGCGACGGGATCAACCCGCCCATCGTGCCAGACGAGGCACCCCGGCAGGAAATCAGCGGTCGAGCAGGCCCTTGAACTCCGGGGGGAGCTCGCCGAGCTGCTGCTCGAGCGTGGCCGCGTCGAAGCCGCCCAGCCCCCCGCCGAGCGCCCCGAGGTCCGGGAGCCCGGACCCGGCGGCCGGGGCGGTGGCCTCCTGGGCGCGCTTGGCCGGGTTGCCACTGCGCTTGGCACCCTTGCCCGACCGGGCCTGAGGCTTCTGCTTGGCCTTGGCCCGCTTTCCCCCGCCCAGGCCGGGCATCCCGGGCATCCCCGGCATCCCGCCGCCGGCGCGCATCTGCTTCATCATCTTCTGCGCGTCGACGAACCGCTCCACGAGCTGGTTGACCGCCGAGACCTCCACGCCGGCGCCACGGGCGATGCGCGCCCGACGGGAGCCGTTGAGCAGGGTGTGGTCGGCCCGCTCGGCCGGCGTCATCGAGCGGATGATCGCGGCGACGCGGTCGAGCTCGCGCTCGTCGAGGGAGTCGAGCTGGGCCTTCATCTCGCCCATGCCCGGCAGCATCCCGAGCAGCTTGGTGAGCGAGCCCATCTTCTTGAGGCTCATCATCTGCTCGAGGAAGTCCTCGAGGGTGAAGTCGTCACCCTTCGCGACCTTCCCCGCCATGCGGGCCGCGGTCTCGGCGTCGAAAGCCTTCTCCGCCTGCTCGATGAGGGTGAGCACGTCGCCCATGTCGAGGATGCGCGAGGCCATCCGGTCGGGGTGGAACGTCTCGAGGTCGGTGACCTTCTCGCCCACCGACGCGAACAGGATCGGCTTGCCGGTGACGGTGACGACCGAGAGCGCCGCGCCGCCGCGGGCGTCGCCGTCGAGCTTGGCGAGCACGACGCCGTCGATGCCGACGGCCTCGTCGAAGGCCACCGCCGTCTGGACGGCGTCCTGGCCGATCATCGCGTCGACGACGAGCAGCGTCTCGTCGGGCGAGACGGCGTCGCGGAGCCGCTTGAGCTGGTCCATGAGGTCCGCGTCGATGGCGAGGCGGCCGGCCGTGTCGACGATGACGACGTCGTAGAGCCTGGTGCGGGCGAGCTCCACGCCGGAGCGCGCGACGGCCACCGGGTCGCCCACGCCGTTGCCCGGCTCGGGAGCGTGGACGGCGACACCCGCGCGCTCGGCGACGACGGTGAGCTGGTCGACGGCGTTCGGGCGCTGCAGGTCGGCCGCGACGAGCAGCGGCTGGTGCCCGCCGTCCTTGAGGTGGTGCGCGAGCTTGCCCGCGAGAGTCGTCTTGCCCGCGCCCTGCAGGCCCGCGAGCAGGATGACCGTGGGCGGGTTCTTGGCCAGGCGCAGCCGGCGGGTCTCGCCGCCGAGGATGCCGACGAGCTCCTCGTGGACGATCTTGACGACCTGCTGCGCCGGGTTGAGCGCCTTGCTGACCTCCGCGCCGAGCGCGCGCTCGCGCACCCGCGCGGTGAACTCGCGGACGACGGGCAGGGCGACGTCGGCCTCGAGCAGCGCCGTGCGGATCTCGCGCACGGTCGCGTCCACGTCGGCCTCGGACAGGCGGCCCTTGCCGCGCAGGTTCTTGAACGTGGCGGCGAGGCGGTCGGACAGGGAGGTGAACAACGTCGTCCCGTCGGTCGTGGATGGTGCCGGGGCACGGCCGGGCCGGAGCGCCGGTCGGTGCCGACCCAGGGTAGCCGGGTGGGCGGGGTGCGCCACGACTCGGCCGCGCGGGGCGGCACCGTGCACCTCGAACCGACCGGTTGGGGCAGCCGAACCGGTCGGTTCGAGGTGTAACTCGCGGGGGGGGTCGGAGTCAGCCGCCGGCGAGGGCCCCGAGCACGGTGACCGAGACGGTGGCGGCCCGCGCGTCGCTCAGCGGTGCCCCCTCGCGGTCGACGAGGTAGAAGACGTCGACCACCTCGGACCCGAGGGTCGCCACGCGGGCCGCGGTGATCATGACGTCGGCGGCCGCGATGGCGCGGGTGACCCGGTGCAGCAGCGCCGGGGCGTCGTGCGCCCGGACCTCGAGCACCGTCGCCCGCTCGCTGGCGCCCGGCACGATGCCCACCCGCGGGGCGGCGGTGCCCTGCGGCGCGGGGTACGCCTGCTCCCGCGCGTCGAGCCGCGCCGCGACGTCGAGCGAGCCGGCCAGCGCCCGTGTGACGTCCTCGCGCAGCCGGTCCTCGGGCGGCGGGTCGCCGTACGCCGGGGCCACGGTCCAGACCTGCACGGCACGGCGCGAGCCGTCCGGCGCGGTGACGGTGTCGACCTGGGCGCCGCGGACCTGCAGCCGGTGCAGCGAGAGCACTCCGGCGACCGCGGCGAGCAGCCCGGAGCGGTCCGGCGCCGCGACGGTCACCGTCGTGCCGCCCGCCCCGGCGTCCTCGTCGAGCAGGACGGCCACGCCGTCGGCGGAGGTCGCGCGCACCGCCTCGGCCAGCCGGTGCTGCGCGGTGGTCGTCCGCGGTTCCGCCGGACGAGGGCGACCGGCCAGCGCCGAACGGGTCCGGGCCACGAGGTCGTCGACCAGGCTCTTCTTCCAGTCGCTCCACGCCGCCGGCCCGGTCGCCGCGGCGTCGGCCTCGGTGAGCGCGTGCAGCAGGTCGAGGGTGCCCTGGTCCCCCACCGCCGCGGCGACGGCGGTCACCGTCGCCGGGTCGTCGAGGTCACGGCGGGTGGCGGTCTCGGGGAGCAGCAGGTGATGGCGGACCAGCGCGACGAGGACGTCGCAGTCCTCGGGCGGGAAGCCGAGCCGGGGGGCGAGCGCCTCGACGAGCGCGACCCCGTTGTCCGTGTGGTCGCCGGGACGCCCTTTGCCGATGTCGTGCAGCAGGGCGCCGACCAGCAGCAGGTCGGGGCGGTCGACGCGACGGGTGTGCGCCGCGGACTGGACGGCCGTCTCGACGAGGTGGCGGTCGACGGTGAACCGGTGGACCGGGTTGTGCTGCGGCGCGCTGCGCACGGCCGACCACTCCGGCAGGAGCCGGCTCCAGATGTCGGACTGGTCGAGCGCCTCCCAGACGGGCACCGCCGGGCGACCGGCACCGAGCAGCGAGACGAGGGCGTCGCGGGCCGGAGCCGGCCACGGCACGGGCAGCTCGGCCGAGTCACGGGCGAGCCGCTCGACGGCGTGCGGCGCGAGCCGCAGTCCCGCCTGCGCCGCCGCCGCCGCGGCCCGCAGCACGAGCACGGGGTCGCGCTCGGGTCGCGCGTCGGCGGCCAGGACCGCCTCCCCGTCCTGCACGACGACCCCCTCGGCGAGCGGCGCCCGCTCGGGACGGGTGCCGCGCAGCCGGCGTGCCGCACCCGCGATCCCGTTGCGGACACCGCTACGCCGGGTGAGCCGCTCCACCCGGTGCCACGTCGTGTCGGCGGCGTAGGCCACCGCCCGTCCCGCGCCGGACACCGCGCGCAGCAGGGCGTCGGCCGGGTCCTCGCCGGCGAGCTCGAGGCGCGCCGCCACCGGTCCCTGCTCCTGGTGCAGCAGCCGGTCGCTCGACCGGGACGTCACGAGGTGCAGGGCGTCGCGGACGTCGAGGAGCAGGTCCCGGTGGGCGGCGAGGCTCGCGACCGGCGCGTCGGTCACCCACGACGCCGCGATCGCGCGCAGGGCGACGAGATCCCGGAGCCCGCCGTAGCTGTCCTTGAGGTCGGGCTCGAGCAGGTGGGCGAGCTCGCCGGACCGCGCGATGCGCTCCTCCACGCCGAGCCGCAGCTCGTCGAGCCGCCGCGGGGCCAGAGCGCGCCAGTCCCCGAGCACCGACTCGCGCAGCGCCTTGGTGAGCGCGTCGTCGCCGGCGACGGTGCGGACGTCGAGGAGGCCGAGCACGACCTTGATGTCCTGCGCCGCGAGCCGCCGGGCCTCGGCCGGCGCCCGCACCGCGTGGTCGAGCTTGAGGCCGGCGTCCCAGACGGGGTACCAGAGCCGGTCGGCGACGGCCGTGACGTCGCCCGGGGAAGCCGAGGGCGGGTGCAGCAGCAGCAGATCGAGGTCGCTGCCCGGGGCCAGGTCGCCCCGCCCGTACCCGCCGACGCCCACCAGCGCGGCGCCGATCCCGCCCGCCCCGGACGCCACGTAGAGCGCGTGCAACCAGTCGTCGGTGAGGGCCGCGAGCGCCCGCCGACGCGAGGCGTCGGGGGCACCGGTCCGCCCGAGGAGCTCCGCCCGCGCCTCGACGTACGTCCCGGTCGCCTCGTCCGCCGTCATCCGCACACCGCCGCTCCCCTCGTGTCGTGTGGTGGTGCCGTCAGATCGCGTCGGGCCCGCGCTCCCCGGTGCGCACCCGCGCCACCGTCTCGACCGGGACGGTCCAGACCTTGCCGTCACCGATGCGCCCGGTCTGCGCCGCGGCGACGACGAGGTTGACGACGTCGTCGACGTCGTGGTCCTCGACCAGCACCTCCAGCCGCACCTTCGGCACCAGGTCGACGGTGTACTCGGCACCGCGGTAGACCTCGGTGTGCCCGCGCTGCCGGCCGTAGCCGCTGGCCTCCGACACCGTCATGCCCTTGACGCCGAAGTCCTGCAGCGCCGACTTCACGTCGTCGAGCTTGAACGGCTTGATGATCGCCGTCACGAGCTTCATGTCGTGCTCCTCCCACCGCCCGGTCGCCCGGACCGGATGTCCCCGGACTCTCCCACGCGCCGGCCGCCCACGGCCGGGGCGACGACGGGACAGCGGGTCCCGACGACCGACACCGGTCGGCCGTCGGGACCCGCACCCCCCGTCATCCGTGGGTCTAGAGGGCGTCCGGCCCGCGCTCGCCGGTGCGGACCCGCGCGACGGTCTCGACGGGGACCGTCCAGACCTTCCCGTCGCCGATCCGTCCGGTCTGCGCCGACTTCACGACGACCTCGACCACCGAGTCCGCGTCGTCGTCCTCGACGAGGACCTCGAGACGGACCTTCGGCACGAGGTCGACCGTGTACTCCGCGCCGCGGTAGACCTCGGTGTGCCCGCGCTGACGGCCGTAGCCGCTGGCCTCGGAGACCGTCATGCCCTGGATGCCGTAGGCCTCGAGGGCCGACTTCACGTCGTCGAGCTTGAACGGCTTGATGATGGCGGTGACGAGCTTCATGCCGGCACCTCCTCGTCGGCCCGGAGCGCGACCTTCGTCTTCGTGGCCACCGAGCCGCTGCCGAAGCCGCCGCCCAGCGCACCCTCGAAGTCGTACGCCGTCTCCGCGTGCTCCGTGAGGTCGATGCCCTCGAGCTCGGCGTCGCGGCTGATCCGGAAGCCGAGGGTCTTCTCCAGCAGGAAGCCGAGGATCAGCGTCACCACGAAGGAGTAGGCGAGGACCGAGAACGCGCCCAACGCCTGGAGGCCCAGCAGCTTCCAGCCGCCGCCGTAGAACAGCCCGTCGATGCCGACCGCGTTCACCGCGGAGCTGCCGAAGAAGCCGATGAACAGGCAGCCGACGATGCCGCCGACCATGTGCACGCCCACGACGTCGAGCGAGTCGTCGTAGTTGAGCTTGTACTTGAGGCCCACCGCGAGCGAGCAGACGGCACCGGCGAGCACGCCGAGCAGGACCGCGGCCCACGGCGCGATGAACGCGCACGCCGGGGTGATCGCGACGAGGCCGGCGACGGCACCGGACGCGGCACCGAGGCTGGTCGGGTGGCCGTCGCGGATCTTCTCCACGAGCAGCCAGCCGCCGAGCGCCGCGGCCGTGGCGACCTGCGTGTTCATCAGGGCCAGCGCCGCGGTCGCGTTGGCGCCGAGCGCCGAACCGGCGTTGAAGCCGAACCAGCCGAACCACAGCAGACCGGCGCCCATGAGCACGAGCGGCAGGTTGTGCGGGCGGGTCGGGTTCTTCTTGAAGCCGATCCGGCGGCCGAGCACGATCGCGAGCGCGAGACCCGCGGCACCGGCGTTGATGTGGACCGCCGTACCGCCGGCGAAGTCCTCGACGCCCTTGGCCGCGAGCCAGCCGGCGCCCGTGACCGTGCCGTCCGCTGCCTTGTTGCCGAAGTAGAAGACCCAGTGCGCCACCGGGAAGTAGACCAGCGTCACCCAGAGTGCGACGAACACGCCCCACGTCAGGAACTTCGTGCGGTCGGCGATCGCGCCGCTGATGAGTGCCGGCGTGATCACGGCGAACATCAGCTGGAAGCCCGCGAACGCGAGCAGCGGGATGCCGTACGGCCCGCCGTTGTTCGTCAGCTCGTTGACCGCCGTGCCGAGGCCGGACTTGGAGATCGTGCCGATCAGGCCGCTGCCCGAGTCGGTGAACGCCAGCGAGAAGCCGTACACGACCCAGAGCACGCTGACGATGCAGATCGTGATGAACGACATCATCATCATGTTGAGCGTGCTCTTGGCCTGCGTCATGCCGCCGTAGAAGAACGCGAGGCCCGGCGTCATGAGGAGCACGAGAGCCGTGCTCGCCAGGACCCAGGCGGTGTCGCCCGAGTTCAGATCCATGGATGACTCCCTCTGTATGCGAGGAGCGGCGCGGGGGGCGCGTCGCTCTGCACCCGACGCGCCGCTGCGTCGACTGGGGAGATCACACCGGGGCCGTGTTGCCGACCCGGGCACCTGGTGTTTCGGCCGAGTGACGTTTCGCGACGACGTGTTACGTGGAGATGTCGCGACTCACGGCGCCGGGAGCGACCCGCGGCCTCGCGCCGGGAGGCGCAGCACGCTGACGGCGACGTCGGCGTCGTCGCACCAGGGGCGCAGTGCCCACGTCGCGAACCGGTGCTCGAGCACGAAGCGGGCCTCGCGGAGGTCCACGACGGCGACCCCCACGACCCGGTCGTCGAGGACGGCGACGTACGCCGTGCGCGCCTCCACGGCTCGTCGCGAAGCCGAGGACGGCGAACCCGTCCGGCACGAGGTGGGGCGGCGAGGCGGCCCAGGAGGTCGCGCTCCGTGCCCGCCGTCGGTCTCCCAGCGGGTCGGTGTCGCCACAGCGTCAGTCCAACAGGGCGTCGACGAACGCCTCGGCGTCGAACGGTGCGAGGTCGTCCGGACCCTCGCCGAGCCCGACGAGCTTCACCGGCACGCCGAGCTCGCGCTGCACCGCGACGACGATGCCGCCCTTCGCGGTGCCGTCGAGCTTGGTGAGCACGATCCCGGTGACGTCGACGACCTCGGCGAACACCTGCGCCTGGCGCAGGCCGTTCTGGCCGGTGGTGGCGTCGAGCACCAGGAGGACCTCGTCGACCGGTGCCTGCTTCTCCACGACGCGCTTGACCTTGCCGAGCTCGTCCATGAGACCGGTCTTGGTGTGCAGCCGGCCGGCGGTGTCGATGACGCAGACGTCGGCCTTCTCCTCGACCGCGTGCCGCACGGCGTCGAACGCGACGGCGGCCGGGTCGGCGCCCTCGGGACCCGTGACCACCGTGGCACCGACGCGATCGCCCCATGTCTGCAGCTGCTGGCTGGCAGCGGCGCGGAACGTGTCCGCCGCGCCGAGGACCACGCTGCGGCCGTCGGCGACGAGCACCCGCGCGAGCTTGCCCGTGGTCGTGGTCTTGCCGGTGCCGTTGACGCCGACGACGAGGACGACGGCGGGGCGCTCGGCGTCGGTGTGCGTGGCGAGCGAGCGGTCCATGCCGGGGTCCACGAGCGCGAGCAGCTCCGCGCGCAGCAGCGCGCGGGCGCCGGCGACGTCGGACACGGACTCGGCGCGGGTGCGCCGTTTGAGCGCGTCCAGCAGCTCCTGCGTCGGCCCCACGCCGAGGTCGGACGCGAGCAGCGTCTCCTCGACCTCGTCCCAGGTCGCGTCGTCGAGGTGGTCGCGGGTGAGCAGCGCGAGCAGGCCCTTGCCCACGGCCGAGTTCGAGCGGGCGAGCCGCGCGCGCAGCCGGGCGAGCCGTCCGCTCGTCGGCTCCGGGGTCTCGAGCGCGGGCGCCGGAGCCTCGACGGGCGCCTCGGCGACCGGCTCGAGGACCGCGGTGGCGGCGCCGCCGGACGGCGCCTGCGGCGGACGGGACGCTTCCCCGGCGCGCCCGCCCGGTCGGCGCAGCAGCAGAGCGGCACCGAGGAAGACGAGGACGGCGAGGCCGAGCAGGACGTAGAGCAGCGCAGAATCCACGACCCCATCCTCCCAGGTGCCGCCGGAACTACGGCGAAGCGGAGCGGCCCGAGGTCGAGGACCGGCCCCGAAGGGGCCGTCCTCGACCGAAGGGAGGCGCCGGAACTACGGCGAAGCGGAGCGGCGGGGTGCGCCGACGAACCGCCCAAGGGGGATGTCTTGGAGGCGCCAGAATTACGAAGCGACGTGCTCCTGGCGGTCGCCGTCACCGGGCTCGTGCCGATCCTCGCGCAGCCGCTGGCCGATGACCGTGGTGACGCCGTCGCCGCGCATGGAGACGCCGTACAGCGCGTCGGCGATCTCCATCGTGCGCTTCTGGTGGGTGATGACCAGGAGCTGGGAGTCCTCGCGGAGCTCCTCCATGATCGTCAGCAGCCGCTGGAGGTTGACGTCGTCGAGGGCGGCCTCGACCTCGTCCATGATGTAGAAGGGGCTGGGCCGCGCCTTGAACAGCGCGACGAGGAACGCCACGGCCGTGAGCGAGCGCTCGCCGCCGGAGAGCAGCGAGAGCCGCTTGACCTTCTTCCCCGGCGGGCGGGCCTCGACCTCGATGCCGGTGGTGAGCATGTCCGCGGGGTCGGTGAGGATGAGCCGGCCCTCGCCGCCGGGGAAGAGCCGGGCGAAGATGCGGACGAACTCGCGCTCGACGTCGGCGTAGGCCTCGGAGAACACCTGCTGCACGCGGTCGTCGACGTCCTTGATGATCGACAGGAGGTCGGCGCGCGAGCGCTTGAGGTCGTCGAGCTGCTCGTTGAGGAACCGGTGGCGCTCCTCGAGGGCGGAGAACTCCTCGAGGGCCAGCGGGTTGACCTTGCCGAGCAGCGCCAGCGAGCGCTCGGCCGCCCGCATCCGCTTCTCCTGCTCGGCGCGGACGTACGGGTAGTGCTCGGGCTCCGGCGCCTCGGGGTCGACCTCGTCGCCCGGCGCGGCCGGGGACGGCGGGACGAGCACGTCGGGGCCGTACTCGTCGGCGAGGGTCTCGGCGTCGACGCCGAAGTCCTCCATCGCCTTGGCCTCGAGCGCCTCGATCCGCAGCCGCTGCTCGGCGCGGGCCATCTCGTCGCGGTGCACCGAGGACGTGAGGGACTCGAGCTCGGCCTGCAGCTCGCGGGTGCGGGCGCGCAGGGCGAGCAGCTCGCCCTCCCGCACGGTGCGCGCCTGCTCGGCCGCGTCCCGCTCGTACGACGCGATGGTCAGCGACACCTCGAGCCGGGCGAGGGTCGCGACGGCGCCGGCGTGCACCGCGGCGGCGACGGCCGCGGCGCGGGCCCGGGCCTCGCGGCGCTCGACCGACCGGGCGCGCGCGGCGCGCTCGGCGACGGCGGCGTGCTCGAGCTGCTCGGCCCGGCCGGCGAGGGCTCGGACCCGCTCCTCCCCGGTGCGTACGGCGAGCCGGGCCTCGACCTCGGCCTGGCGGGCGAGCACCGCAGCCTCGGCGAGCCGGTCGCGCTCGGCGACGGACGGCTCGCCCTCGTCCGGGCTCTCCTGCGCGGCGGCGAGCCGGGCGGTCAGCTCGTCGTGCGTGGCCTGGTCGGCGTCGCGCGCCGCCGTGGCGGAGGCGATCCCCGCGGCGATCCGCTCGGCCTCGCCGGCCGCGGCCCGCGCGGCGGAGCCCAGCTGGCCGAGCTGCTCGGCGACGGCCGCCATGCGGGCGTCGGACTCGTGCAGGCGGGCGAGGGCGTGGTCCACGCGCTGCTGCGCAGCGGTGCTCGCCTCGGCGGCGGCGGCGAGCTCGAAGCGGACCCGCTCGCAGCGGTGCACCGCCGCGGTGAGCGAGGTGCGCGCCTCGTCGACAGCGGCCTGCACCTCGAGCAGCGAGGGCTGCGCCGAGGATCCGCCCAGGACGACGCCGGCGCCGACGAGGTCGCCGGTCCGGGTGACCGCGACGACCTCGTGCGCCGCGACGAGCGACCGCGCGGCGGCGAGGTCGTCGACGACGGCGACGCGGGCCAGCGCGACGCCGACCGAGCCGCGCAGCTCGTCGGGCGCGTCGACCAGGTCGACCGCCCAGCGCGCACCGGCGGGCAGGCTCGGCCAGGTGCTGCGGTCGGGCGCGGCGGCACCGCCGACGAGCAGGGCCGCGCGGCCCGCGTCGTCGGCCTTGAGCAGGGTGACGGCGTCGACCGCGTGCGCGACCGAGCCGACGGCGACGGCGTCGGCCAGCGGCCCGAGCGCGGCGGAGACCGCGGCCTCGTACCCGGACCGGACGTGGACGAGGGCGGCGACGGTCCCGAGGACACCGGACAGCCGCTCGCCCGCGGCGAGCAGCGCGGCGCCGCCGTCCTTGCGGGCGAGGCCGAGCTCGAGCGCCTCGACGCGCGCGGTGAGCGCGTGGCGCTCCCGCTCCGCCTCCTGCTCCTCCATGCGCAGCGACTGGAGGCGCCCCTCGGCCTCGGCCAGCGCGGCCGCGGCGGCCTCGTGCTCCTCGTCGAGGCCGACCTCCCCCTCGTCGAGGCCGGCGACCTGGGACTCGAGGGCGTGGAAGTCGGCAGTGGCCCGGTCGGCCCGGGCGCGGGCGTCGGCGTACTGGGCGTCGAGCCGCGCGACCTCGGCGGCGCGGGCCTCGAGCCGCGACGTCGCGGCGTGGACCTGACCGGTGAGCCGCACGAGTCCCTCGCGCCGGTCCGCGGCGGCGCGCACGAGCGCGGTGAGTCGGCGCTCCTCGGCGGCGTGCTCGGCCTCGGCCGCGGCCCGCGCGCTCACCGCCGCGGCGAGGACCTCGCGGTCCGCGGCGACGCGGCGGCCGAGCTCGGCCTCCTCCTCGCGCGCCTGACGGGCCTCGGCCTCGAGCTCCTCCGGCTCGCGCCCGCGGCGCTCGTCCTCGGCCTCGGGCTGCAGGTGGCGGACCCGCTCCGCAGCGAGTGCCGACGTCGAGCGGATCCGCTCGCGCAGGCTGGACAGGCGGTACCACGTCTCCTGGGTGCGGGCCACGGTCGGCGCCTCGTCGGCGATCTCGGCCTCGAGCACCGCCTCCCGGGCCTGCGCGCCGACGAGCTCGGACTCGACGTCGGCCCGGCGCTCGCGCAGCGCCGTCTCGTCGGCCACCTCCTGCTCGACGGCGTCGCGCAGCGTCACCAGGTCGTCGGCGATGAGGCGCAGCCGCGAGTCGCGCAGGTCGGCCTGGATGACCGCCGCGCGGCGCGCGACCTCGGCCTGCTTGCCGAGCGGCTTGAGCTGGCGGCGTAGCTCCGTGGTGAGGTCCTGCAGGCGGGTGAGGTTGGCCTGCATCGCGTCGAGCTTGCGGAGCGCCTTCTCCTTGCGCTTGCGATGCTTGAGGACGCCCGCGGCCTCCTCGACGAACCCGCGGCGCTCCTCCGGCGAGGCGGAGAGGATGTCGTCGAGCTTGCCCTGCCCGACGATGACGTGCATCTCGCGGCCGATGCCGGAGTCGGAGAGCAGCTCCTGGACGTCGAGCAGCCGGCAGGGCGTGCCGTTGATGGCGTACTCGGACCCGCCGTTGCGGAACATCGTCCGCGAGATCGTGACCTCGGAGTACTCGATCGGCAGGACGCCGTCGTGGTTGTCGATCGTGAGCAGGACCTCGGCCCGGCC
>JAJXTD010000256.1 GCA_021784035.1 Actinomycetes bacterium
TGACCGACCGCCACCCCGACCCGGCTCTCGACCTCGCCGCCCGGGCCCTGGCCGTCGTGCTCGACCTCGAGGCCGACGACCTGCGGGCAGACAGCCCGCTCGACGACCTGGGGGCCGACGCGGTGGCCCGGGTCCAGTGGGCCGACGTCGTGGAGGAGCTCGCCGCAGCCGACGGCCGCGCCGTCGCCGTCCCCGACGACGCCCTCGGCACCGCCGCCACGCTCGGGGACCTCGCCGGGCACCTCACCATCCAGCTCGCCGGGGTCGCCCCGTGAGCCGGCGTGAGAGCCCCCGCCCACCGCTGACCGACCTCGCCGCCCGGCTCGAGGTCGACATCGACCCCGACCTGCTCGAGCGCGCGGTCACGCACCGGTCGTACGCCTACGAGAACGGCGGCCTCCCGACCAACGAGCGCCTCGAGTTCCTCGGCGACTCGGTGCTCGGCCTCGTCGTCACCGACACTCTCTACCGCACGCACCCCGACCTGCCCGAGGGCCAGCTGGCCAAGCTGCGCGCGGCCGTCGTCAACGCCAAGGCCCTTGCCGGGATCGGGCGCGCGCTCGGCCTCGGCGAGCACCTGCGGCTCGGTCGCGGCGAGGAGACGACCGGCGGGCGGGACAAGTCCTCGATCGTGGCGGACACGGTCGAGGCGGTCATCGGCGCGGTCTACCTCGACCAGGGGCTCGACGTCGCCACCAGCGTCATCCACCGGCTGTTCGACCCGCTCATCGCCGAGTCGGCGGGCCTCGGCGCCGGTCTCGACTGGAAGACCAGCCTCCAGGAGCTGTGCGCCGCTCAGGCCCTCGGCGTACCCGAGTACGTCGTCGACGAGAGCGGACCGGACCACATGAAGTCCTTCCGCGCCCGCGTCCGGGTGAACGGCGAGCTCCACGGCGACGGCCGGGGCGGCAGCAAGAAGGAGGCGGAGCAGGAGGCCGCGGCCACGGCGTACGCCGAGCTGCTCGACCGGTCCACCGTCTCCGCGGAGGAGTAGTGCCCGAGCTCCCCGAGGTGGAGGTCGTCCGCCGCGGCCTCGAGCGGTGGGTCGTGGGGCGCACCGTCGAGTCCGCCGACGTCCTGCACCCGCGGGCGGCCCGTCGGCACACGGCCGGTGCGCGGGACCTCGAGGGTCGGCTGCGCCGGCGGACCGTGACGGCGGCGAGCCGGCGCGGCAAGTACCTCTGGCTGCCGCTCGACGGCCGGGACACCGCACTCGTGGCCCACCTCGGGATGAGCGGCCAGCTCCTCGTGCAGCCGGCGTCGGCCCCCGACGAGACCCACCTGCGCGCCCGGGTCACGTTCACCGACGGGGGGCGCGAGCTGCGCTTCGTCGACCAGCGCACGTTCGGCGGGCTCGCCCTCGACGAGCTCGTGCCGGACGGGACCGGGGGAGCGGTGCCGAGCACGGTGGCGCACATCGCCCGCGACCCGCTCGACCCCGACTTCGACGACGCGCTCTGGGTCCGCCGGCTGCGGGTCCGGCGCACCGGGATCAAGCGGGCGCTGCTCGACCAGACGCTGACCTCGGGCATCGGCAACATCTACGCCGACGAGGCGCTCTGGCGGGCGCGCCTGCACTGGGCGATGCCGACCGACGAGCTCGCCCCGGCGCGGGCCCGCGCGCTGCTCGCCCACGCCCGCGACGTCCTCGGCGAGGCGCTCGGCCAGGGCGGCACCTCGTTCGACGCGCTCTACGTCAACGTCAACGGCGAGTCCGGCTACTTCGACCGGTCCCTCGCGGCCTACGGCCGGGCCGACCACCCGTGCCCGCGCTGCGGGCGGCCGATCGTGCGCGAGGCGTTCATGAACCGGTCGTCGTACCGCTGCCCGCGGTGCCAGCGGACACCGCGGCGGCCGCACCCGTGAGCGACCCGACCGACGCGCAGAACGGGGTGACGCCGTACGCCGGGGACCTGGTGCGCGTCACGGCGTGGGTGCGCGGCCGGGTGCAGGGCGTGGGGTTCCGCTGGTGGACGCGGGCCCGGGCCCTCGAGCTGGGCCTCTCCGGCTGGGCGCTCAACCTCGACGACGGCCGGGTGGAGGTCGTGGCCGAAGGTCCGCGCAGGGCGTGCGAGGCCCTCGTCGCCGCCCTCGGCGCCGGCGGCACGCCCGGCCGCGTCGAGCTCGTCACCCACCGCTGGTCCGAGCCGCGCGGCGTGACCGGCTTCGCCGAGCGCTGAGGGCCCGCCCCGACGGCGGAGGCGTGCCCCGCCGCGAGGCCGCTCGCCCGGAGGGGCCGGCTAGCTGAGCGCGAGCTCGCGGAGCGCGACGTCGAGGCCGGCGCCGTGCAGGGCCACGATCTCGACAGGCTCGCGGAGCGCCACCAGCTCGGCCTCGTAGGCCGCGACCTGCTCCTCGAGCTCGGCCACGCGCCGGCGCAGGCGCCCGACCTCGGTGGCGAGCAGGACGTCGGACCCACCCAGGTGGCCGTAGATCGCCTTGGACATCCTCGGTCTCCCTTGACGCGAGTCGTGCACGCGGCGCCGGAGGCGCCGAGCCGTGCGCGCCCGTGCGGGCGCAGTGCCGGGTACGCCGTCACCGGCGCGGGTTCTCGGGTGCGTCGGCCGCGGGGCGGCCGGTGGCTTCAGGGTGACAGCGGGCGCGTGAGCCAGTCAACCCGGCCGCGGTCCGTCCGACGACCCCTGCTGTGGTGTCGTGGGTTCGCCGGTCGGCGAGGGTAGGGTGAGGGACCTTCCCCGACCCGCCGTTGCCGACGCGCCTGGAGCCTCTCGCGTGCACCTCAAGAGCCTCACCCTGCGCGGCTTCAAGTCGTTCGCATCGTCCACGACGCTGCACTTCGAGCCGGGCATCACGTGCGTCGTCGGGCCCAACGGGTCGGGCAAGTCCAACGTCGTCGACGCCATCGCCTGGGTGATGGGCGAGCAGGGCGCGAAGAGCCTGCGCGGCGGCAAGATGGAGGACGTCATCTTCGCCGGCACCGCCGGTCGTCCGCCGCTGGGCCGGGCCGAGGTCCTGCTCACGATCGACAACCACGACGGCGTCCTGCCGATCGAGTACTCCGAGGTCACGATCTCGCGGACGATGTTCCGCAACGGCGGGTCCGAGTACGCCATCAACGGCACGC
>JAJXTD010000066.1 GCA_021784035.1 Actinomycetes bacterium
ATCGTCAGCAGCTCGAGGGTCGGCTTGCGGACCGCACCGTCGACGTGGTCGACCAGAACCAGGATCTCGCTCACGGGAACCACGCCTCTCAGATGAACTTGTTCGTCGCGAGGAACTCGGCCAGCTTGACGCCACCGTCGCCCTCGTCGGTCACCACGACGCCCGCGGCCCGCGGTGGGCGCTTCGTCGCGGCCTGCACCGCGGACCAGGAACCGGACAGGCCCACCGAGCCGGCGTCGACCCCGAGGTCGGCGAGCGTGAACGTGGTCACCGGCTTCTTCTTCGCCGCCATGATCCCCTTGAACGACGGGTAGCGGGCCTCACCGGTCTGGTCGGTCACGCTCACCAGCGCCGGCAGCGAGCCGGTCACCGTCGTCGAGGCGTCGTCGCCGTCGCGGCGGATCGTCACCGTCGTACCGTCGACCGTCAGCTCACCGGCCAGCGTCAGACCCGGCACACCCAGCCGCTCGGCGAGCATCGCCGGGACCACGCTCATCCACGCGTCCGTCGAGGACATCCCGCAGATCACCAGGTCCCACTCGAGCTTCTCGAGGGCCTTCGCGAGCACCAGGCTCGTCGCGAGCGCGTCGGACCCGTGCAGTCCGTCGTCCACCACGTGCACACCGGCGTCACCGCCCATGCTCAGCGCCTTGCGCAGCGCCTCGCCCGCGGCCTCCGGACCCATCGTGAGATACGTGATCTCGCCCTCGCCGGACTTCTCCACCAGCTGCAGCGCCTGCTCGACGGCGTACTCGTCCAGCTCGGACAGCCGGCTGTCGACCGCGGCCCGGTCGACGGTCAGGTCCGCCGCGAACGACCGGTCGCTCGCGGCGTCCGGGACGTGCTTCACCAGTACGACGATCTTCATGGTCGGGGTCCGACCTCCCTAGCTCGTGGGACAACCGTCTCCACTCCGACGTGGCTCGTCCGGTCAGCATGCCCGAGGCCCCTCCCGGGGGCTCGAGCGGGGCGCGACCGGGCTCCGGGAGGCGATGTTACCCACTGGTAACCGTCGGCGCGCGCTGGGGTCGCGCGGTCCGTCCACGGGCGTCGGGCGGACGCGCTCCGGACCCCGTGGCCCCGGCACTCGTCAGGTGCGGGCGACCAGGACGTAGCGCGAGTCGTCGAGCGGGGCGCCCCACAGGGCGGGGTCGTCGAGTGGGGTCAGCTCCACGGTGACACCGGGTCGCGCGACGAGCCCCGCGAGCACGTCGCCCGCGATCCCGGCACCGGTGTGCCAGAGCCCCTCGACGAGCACGAGGCGCCCTTCCGGCGCGAGCAGCGAGAACCACCTGTCGAGCGCCGCGGGGACGTCGTCGAGCGCCCACACCACGTGCCGGGTGAGGACCACGTCGACCCCGGTCACCGGCGGAGCCGCGGCGTCCCCGACGAGGAAGGCGGCGTCGACACCGTGGGCCGCGGCCTTGGCCCGCGCCCGGTCGAGCATGCGCGGCGAGAGATCGACACCCACGACGTCGTGGCCGCGCTCGGCGAGCAGCACCGCCAGCGAGCCCGTGCCGCAGCCCAGGTCGGCGATGCGCGACGGCGGCCGCGGCAGGACCGGTTCCAGGACGTCCCACCACAGGCTGCGCAGCAGCGGGTCGGTGAGGGAGTGGTGCGGCTCGTCGTCGAACGTCGCTGCCTCGGCGTCCCACAGGGCGCGCCTGTCGTGCGTCCGTTCCCCCGGTTGTGTCACAGCAAGGATTCTCCCTCGCCGGAGCGACGTCCGCGAGCACCGGGTGCGTCGGGTCGCCGACGCACCCGAGGGGCCGGGGGCGGCAGGCGTCGTCCCGCTCGTGGAGACAGCGGTTTCGGCCGACGGTCCGGACGCACCGCGCCTCGTCCCGCGCGCGGAGACCTAGGCTCGGGCCGTGCCGCATCCCCTCCCGCTGACCGGCGAGCGCACGCTTCCCGGCGTGCCCGGCGAGGAGTACTGGTTCGCGCGCCACGAGGCCGCCTACCGATGGGTGACGACGACGTACGCCGAGCGGCTGCGCGGCGCGGTCGTGGTCGAGGCCGGCAGCGGCGAGGGGTACGGCGCCGCGCTGCTCCGGGCCGCGGGTGCGCGGGTGGTCGTCGCGCTGGAGTACGACGGGGCCGCGGTCGCGCACGCGCGCACGGCGTACCCCGACGTCGGGACGACGCGGGCGAACCTCGCGGCGATGCCGCTCGCGCCGGGGTCGGCCGACGTGCTCGTGACCCTCCAGGTGGTGGAGCACCTGTGGGACCTGCGCGGCTTCCTGGGCGACTGCGCGACCGCGCTGCGTCCCGGTGGGCTGCTCGTCGTCAGCACGCCGAACCGCCCGGTGTTCTCCCCCGGCCTCGCCCGCGGCGAGCGCCCGACGAACCCGTTCCACGTGGAGGAGCTCGACGCCGAGCAGCTGCGCGAGAGGCTCGGCACCGCCGGCTTCGCCGACGTCGAGCTGCTCGGCGTCCACCACGGCGACCGCATCGAGGACTGGGAGCGGACCCACGGCACGGGTCTGGTCCAGGCCCAGATCGCCGTCCACAGGTCCGCCCCGCATGTCACTGGTGGTGTGGTCGTTTCCGGCCCCGGGAAGCGACCACACGACCAGTCACCTGCGTCCGGACTGGGGACGTTCGTCGGGTCGGTGACCGCGGCGGACTTCCGGGTCGGGTCGGCGGACGGGGCGCAGGACCTGCTCGCCGTCGCGGTGCGGCCGTGAGCGACGACGCCGGCTCGTGCGAGCCCGTCGGCACGTTCTGCCTCGTGCTGCACACGCACCTGCCGTGGGTCGCGCACCACGGCGCGTGGCCGGTCGGCGAGGAGTGGCTGCACCAGGCGTGGGCCACGAGCTACCTCCCCGTGCTCGACGTGCTCGAACGGCTCGCCGCCGAGGGACGGCGCGACCTCGTGACGCTCGGGCTCACCCCCGTGCTCGCCGCCCAGCTCGACGACCCCTACGTCCGCCGCGAGTTCCACACCTGGCTGGGCTTCTGGCAGGTACGGGCGGAAGGCCTTGCCACGCATCGGGATCCGGCGATGCGTGATCTCGGGTCGCGCGAGTTCGTCGCGTCGCAGCGCGCCCTCGCCGCACTCGAGGGCAGGTGGTCCGGCGGGATGTCCCCCGTGCTCCGGCCGCTGCTCGACTCCGGAGCCGTCGAGCTGCTCGGCGGCCCGGCCACCCACCCGTTCCAGCCGCTGCTGGACCGTCCCTGGCAGCGGTTCGCGCTGCGCGCCGGCCTCGACGACGCAACGCTCCGGCTCGGCCGTCGTCCCGAGGGCATCTGGGCCCCCGAGTGCGGCTACCGGCCGGGGCTCGAGAGCGACTACGCGGACCTCGGCGTACGCCGCTTCCTGGTCGACGGCCCGACGCTGCAGGGTGCCGGGGGCACGACGGCCGAGGCCGTCACCGTGGGGGACAGCGACGTGGTCGCGTTCGCCCGCGACCTCGAGGTGACCTACCGCGTCTGGTCGCCCCGCAAGGGCTATCCCGGCGGCCGCTGGTACCGCGACTTCCACACGTTCGACCGCACGTCGGGCTTCCGGCCCGTGCGCGTGACGAGCCGCTCGACGCCGTCGCACGAGAAGGCGGCGTACGAGCCGGCGCGTGCGGCCGCGGCGGTCGCCGCCGACGCCGCGGACTTCGTCGACGTCGTACGCCGGCGCCTCGTCGACCTCGCCGCGCAGCGCGACGGGCGGCCCGGCCTCGTCGTGGCGGCGTACGACACGGAGCTGTTCGGCCACTGGTGGCACGAGGGGCCGCAGTGGCTCGAGGCCGTGCTGCGCGCGCTCCCCGAGGCCGGTGTGCGCGTCACCACGCTGGCGGGCGCGGTCGAGGCCGGGCACGTCGGCGGGCCGCGCCACCTCGGCGCGGGGTCGTGGGGCTCGGGCAAGGACTGGCGGGTGTGGGACGGCGCGGCCGTCGCGGACCTCGCCGCGGACAACGAGCGGTTGCGCGACCGCGTGGCGAAGGTGCTCGCGATCCCCACGCCGGACCGAGACCCGGTGCGCGACCAGCTCGCCCGCTCGACGCTGCTCGCCCTGGCGAGCGACTGGGCGTTCATGGTCACCAAGGACTCGGCGGCCGGCTACGCCCGTGACCGGCACGAGCGTCACCACCGCGAGGCCCGGCACCTCGCCGACCTCGTCGAGCGCGGTGACACCGCGGCCGCGCGCGCCCTCGCGTCGCGGCTGCACGACGCCGACGGCCCCTTCGGCCACCTCGACGCCCGCCTGCTGCCGACTAGCGTGTGACCGTGCGCGTCCTGCAGCTGTCCTGGGAGTACCCGCCGGTGGTCTACGGCGGCCTCGGGCGCCACGTGCACGCGCTGGCCGAGGCGCAGGCCGCCGCGGGCCACGACGTCGTCGTCGTCACCCAGCACCCGGGCGACCCCGACGTCGCGCTCGACGAGGTCGTCAACGGCGTGCGCGTGGTGCGCGTGCCGCACGACCCGCCGGCGATCCCCATGTCCGACCTGCTCGCGTGGACGATGGCGCTCGACCACGCCCTCGCCAGGGCGGCGCTCCGCGTCGGGCACACGTGGGCGCCCGACGTCGTCCACGGCCACGACTGGCTCGTCGCCCACGCCGGGGCGACGCTGCGCGAGCGGTTCGGCGTACCCCTCGTCGCGACGGTGCACGCGACCGAGGCGGGTCGCCACCAGGGCTGGCTGCCCGACGACTTCAGCCGGGCCGTCCACACGGTCGAGTGGTGGCTGACGTTCGAGTCGCGCCGCGTCATCACGTGCTCGCAGCACATGCGCTGGGAGGTCTCGCGGCTCTTCGAGCTGCCCGGCGACAAGGTCGACGTCATCCCGAACGGCATCGACCTCACCGAGTGGACGACGACGCCGGACGATGTCGCGGCCGCCCGGGCGGAGCTCGCCGGCGACGGCCCGCTGGTGCTGTTCGCCGGTCGGCTCGAGTGGGAGAAGGGCGTGCAGACCCTCGTCGAGGCGATGCCGCGGCTGCGTCGACGATTCCCGGGGCTGCGGCTCGTCGTCGTCGGCCGCGGGTCGCAGCAGGAGACGCTCGAGGCGCTCGCGCGTCGGCTGCGGGTCTCGCGCGCGGTGCACTTCACCGGCTGGCTGACCGAGGGCGGGCTCCGCGCCGCGGCCGCCGCCGCGGACGTGGCGGTGATCCCCTCGGTCTACGAGCCGTTCGGGCTCGTCGCGCTCGAGGCGGCCGCGCTCGGCACGCCGCTCGTGGTGTCCGACACCGGCGGTCTCGCCGAGATCGTCGTCAACGGCGAGACCGGGCTGACGTTCCCGGCGCTCGACGCCACGGCGCTCGCCGACGCCGTCACCGGCATGCTCCGCGACGAGGTGCTCGCGCGGCGCGTCGTACGGACGGCCCGCGAGGTCCTCGCCCGCGACTACGCCTGGCCCGCGATCGCCGCGACGACTGTCGCGACGTACGAGCGCGCGGTCCGCGAGGAGCGGGCGCTGCTGGCCGGAACGGTCGCCCGGCCCCCGCTCCGCGTCGTCGTCCGGGACGGCAACCTGCTGCGCGACGCCACCTGAGCGGGTCCGGCGTACGACGAGTCCTGGGTGCGGCGTCGGACCGTCGACCGCTACGGTCCTCGGCATGGCCGGCGAGCAGGTTCGTCGCACCGCGCCCGATGAGGGCGGAGTTTGGCGCGCTCTAGGCAACCAGGGCCACCCTCAGTGACTACCGGGCGGAGTCGGCGGCGGCGCGGGCGGTCTTGCGGGCGATGTCCTCGAGCGCGGCACGCGTCGCGGCCTTCGCGGCGTGGACCTCGCGCCGGTCCTTGAGCACCCGGCCGGGCACGCCACCGACCACCGACAGGGGCGGCACCTCGCCGCGGACGACGGTGTGCGCCGCCAGCACGCAGCCGTGCCCGATCATCGCACCGCGCAGCACGGTGACCTTCGTGCCGACCCAGCAGTCCGGGCCGATGCGCACCGGCGACTTGACGATGCCCTGGTCCTTGATGGGCCGCTCGATGTCGTCGTAGACGTGGTCGAAGTCGCAGACGTACACCCAGTCGGCCAGGATCGTCGCCGCGCCGATCTCGATGTCGAGGTAGCAGTTGACCGTGTTGTCCCGGCCGAGGACGCACTTGTCGCCGACCCGCAGCGTCCCCTCGTGCGCGCGCAGCCGGTTCTCCGCGCCGATGTGCACCCACCGGCCGAGGACGAGCCGGGCGTAGCCCGTGCGCGCGTACAGCTCGACCCGGCGGCCGATGAAGACCATGCCCTCGGTGACGATGTCGGGGTGCAGCACGCGCAGCAGGAACAGCCGCCAGAAGCGCAGCAGGTACCAGGGCGTGACCGCGCGGTTGCGCCACATCCAGCGCAGCGAGTCGACGGTGACGAACTTCGCCTGGCGCGGGTCGCGCGGCGGCAGCCGGCGCACGGAGCGCGCGGCGGAGCCGAGGGCCTCGAGCAGCACGGCGTCAGCGTACGGCGCGCCCGCGGTGCGACGCCGCGGCGGACGCGACGACGGCCACCCTCGCGTGACGCAGCGCACTCCTGGATGTCATCCGGCCGTCACACACCGGCCGGAGAATGGAGCCATGGCACACGTTCTGGACATCGGCACCGACCTCGACGACCTGCTCGCCTCGATCGGCGACCTCGCCCTCGACCCCGGCAGCGACACCCCGGCGGAGACCGACGCCGACACCGCTGCCGACATCGCCGAGCTCCCGCCGCTCGTCCGCCCGGGGGCCGGGCTCACGACGCCGGCTTGGTACCTGTGACGCACACGTTGTAGAAGAGCTCGTCCGGCACGACCCGCGACAGGACGTTCTCGTCCAGCCACGACAGCCGCTGCCAGCCCGTGTAGGCGAACATCGCCCAGCCCCAGCCGAGCGACCCGGGACGCACCGCGGCCTCGAAGGTCCGCACCGGCCAGCCGAACCACGAGGCGGTCAGCTCCTCGGTCACGGTCCGCACGTCGATCGCACCCGCGCGCAGGCACAGCGCCGCCAGTCGGTCCGGGTCGAACGTGTGGATGTCGACCACGGCCTCGAGCGACGCGGCGCGGGAGGACTCCTCGAGCTCGGCCCGGGGCCGTGACCAGCGCTCGCGGAGCGGCGGCAGCCGGGTCACGCGGGTGGCCGCCCACCAGGTGGCCCGGGACAGCCGCCGCGCCACCCAGTCGCCGCGCTGCGTCGGCTCCCCCGCGAACACGAACCGCCCGCCCGGCTTGAGCACCCGCAGCACCTCGCGCATCGCGAGGTCGAGGTCGGGGATGTGGTGGAGAACCGCGTGGCCCACCACGAGGTCGAACGTGTCGTCGTCGTACGGGATCGACTCGGCGTCCGCGACGCGTCCCTCGACCTCGAAGCCGAGCCCTCGCGCGTTGCGCACGGCGACCTCGACCATGCCCGGCGACAGGTCGGTGACGTGCCCCTCGTCGAGGACGCCGGCCTGCTTGAGGTTGAGCAGGAAGAAGCCGGTGCCGCTGCCGAGCTCGAGTGCCGTCGGGTAGGGCCAGCCGTCCCGGCCCGCGACGTGGGCGAAGCGGTCCCGCGCGTAGGTGATGCAGCGCTCGTCGTAGGAGATCGACCACTTCTCGTCGTAGGTCGCCGCTTCCCAGTCGTGGTAGAGCACGTTCGCGAGCTTCGGGTCGTGCCGGGCGGCCGCGACCTGCTCCGCCGTCACGTGCCCGACGTGGGCGGCGTGGACCGCGGGGTCGGACGTCATGGCGGGAGTGTGCCACGCGCCCCGTCCGGCGCCGAGCGTCCGGTCAGCGTCCGACGAACGTCGCCTTGCCCGGGCCGTGCTCGATGAACGACTGCATGCCGATCTCGCGATCCTGCGTGGCGAAGAGCGCGGCGAACTGAACCCGCTCGATCTCCAGGCCCGACTCCAGGTCGACCTCGAGGCCGCGGTCGATGGCCTCCTTCGCGGCGCGCAGGGCGTACGCCGGCCCCTCGGCGAGCTGCCGCGCGAGCGCGAACGCCTCGGCGTAGACGTCGTCCGGCGCCACGACACGGTCGACGAGGCCGATGCGCAGGGCCTCCTCGGCCTCGACGAAGCGGCCGGTGAAGATGAGCTCCTTCGCCCGGGACGGGCCGACGAGCCGGGTCAGCCGCTGCGTGCCGCCCGCGCCGGGGATGATGCCGAGCAGGATCTCCGGCTGACCGATCCGGGCGTTGTCGCCCGCGACGCGCAGGTCGCAGCACAGCGCCAGCTCGCAACCGCCGCCGAGTGCGTAGCCCGTGATCGCGGCGATCGTGGGCTTGGGGATGCGGGCGACGGACGTGAACGAGGCCTGCAACGCCGCCGAGCGGTCGACCATCTCCTGGTAGGACCAGGCGGCCATCTCCTTGACGTCGGCGCCGGCGGCGAACACCTTCGGGCCGCCGTGGACGACGACGGCCCGGACGTCGGCGCGCGTGGTGGCCTCGTGGGCGGCGCCGCGGATCTCCTGCTGCACCTGGGCCGACAGGGCGTTCATCGGCGGCCGGTCGAGCCGGATCGTCCCGACGCCGTCCTGGACCTCGAACTGCACGAACTCGCTCACGCGTGGCCTCCCGCACCCGGGCCCCCCGCGCGGAGGGCCGCGTCCGGAGCCTAACCGCGCGGCCCCCCGCACGGCGGGCGGCCCGGGCCCAAGCGCCCCGTCCGGCCCAGGAGCCAGCGCGCCCGCGGGTCGTGTCGGCCGGACCGCGGGTCCGCCGCGACAGGAGGCAGACTGTGCTCCGCCGTTCCCGCGGGGCACGGCCGGGCGGGAGGAGAGCGGGCGCATGGCGACGCCACCGGAGGGCTCGGCGTACGAGGGCGCGGTCCGTCCTCCGGGCGCGCCGTCCCCGCTCGGCGCCACCTGGACGCCGGACGGCCTCAACGTCGCCGTCCGCGCGCCGAGCGCCGACCGGCTCGAGGCGTGCCTGTGGGTCGACGGCGAGGAGGTGCGCGTCCCGCTCGAGGCGCGCAGCCACGGCGTCCACCACGGGTTCATCCGCGGGGTCGACGTCGGGACGCCGTACGGCATCCGGGCGCACGGCCCCTGGGAGCCGGCGAACGGCCTGCGGTTCAACCCGGCGAAGCTGCTCGTCGACCCCTACGCCAGGGCCATCGAGGGCGACGTGCGGTGGTCCGACCTCCTGCGCCCCGGGACCCCGGGCGACCCTGCGGTCCCCGACCCGCGCGACTCGGCGGGGTCCGTCCCGCGCGGCATCGTCGTGACCGACGACTTCGACTGGGGCGGCGACACCGCACCCGCGACGCCCTGGACCGAGACGGTCCTCTACGAGATGCACGTGAAGGGCTACACCGCCCGTCATCCCTACGTCCCCGCGGAGCTGCGCGGCACCTACGCCGGGCTCGCGCACCCCGCGGCGCTGGAGCACCTGCTCTCCCTGGGCGTCACGGCGGTCGAGCTGCTGCCCGTGCACCAGTCCGTCGCCGAGCCGGCGCTCGCCGACCGCGGGGTCGTCAACTACTGGGGCTACAGCACGCTCGGCTTCTTCGCCCCGCACGCCGCCTACGCCGCCGACCGCAGCCGCGGCGGCCAGGTCGCGGAGTTCAAGCGGATGGTGCGGGACCTGCACGCCGCGGGCCTCGAGGTGATCCTCGACGTGGTCTACAACCACACCTGCGAGGGCGGCCCGGACGGCCCGTCGCTCATGTTCCGCGGCCTCGGCGAGCGCGACCACTACAAGATCGCCCCGCACAGCGGCGCCTACGCCGACACCACGGGCTGCGGCAACACCTTCGACGTCGGCGACCTCGACGTCCTGCGGCTCGTGCTGGACTCGCTGCGCTACTGGGTCACCGAGATGCACGTCGACGGGTTCCGGTTCGACCTCGCCACCGCGCTGACCCGGGAGCGGATGGACGTCGACGAGCGCTCGCCGTTCCTCGCCGCCGTGCACCAGGACCCCGTGCTGCGGCGGGTGAAGCTGATCGCGGAGCCCTGGGACGTCGGCCCGGGCGGCTACCGCCTCGGCATGTTCGGCTCGCCGTGGGCCGAGTGGAACGACGCCTACCGCGACGACGTGCGGTCGTTCTGGCGCGGCGGTCCGGCGCCGCGCGAGGCACCGGCGGACATGGGCTGGCGGCTCACCGGCTCGCAGGACGTGTTCCACGGCCGCTCCCCCGCGGCGTCGGTCAACTTCCTCACCGCCCACGACGGCTTCACCCTGCGCGACCTCGTCTGCTACGACGCGAAGCACAACGAGGCCAACGGCGAGGACAACCGCGACGGCACCGACGACAACCGGTCCTGGAACCACGGGGTCGAGGGCCCCACGGCCGACGCGGGGGTCGAGGAGCAGCGGCTGCGCACGATGCGCGCGCTGCTCGCGACGCTGCTGCTCTCGACCGGGACGCCGATGCTCGTCATGGGCGACGAGATGGGCCGCAGCCAGGGCGGCAACAACAACGCCTACAACCAGGACAACGAGATCTCCTGGGTCGACTGGAACCTCGCGCCCTGGCAGTCCGACCTGCTCCGCTGGACCACCGCGCTGCTCAACGTGCGACGGCACCACCCGGCCCTGCGCCAGACCGAGTTCTTCGACGGCCGCCCGCTGTCCGACGGCCGGCCCGCCGATCTCGCGTGGCTGCGCACGGACGGCACGCCCATGACCGACGCCGAGTGGCACGACCCGGGCACCGGCACGCTCGTGATGGCGCTGTCCGGTGAGCTCTTCACCCGCGACGAGGAGGGCCACCCGATGCGCGACTCGGCGTTCCTCGTCGTGCTCAACCGGTCCGACGACGCGGTGCCGGTCACGATGCCGGAGACGCCGTACGGGACGGCGTACCTGCGCCTGTTGGACACCGACGAGTCCCGGCCGGCCACCGGACCCCTGCACCCGGTCGGCGCCGTGACACCGGTGGCAGGACGGTCCGTGGCGCTCTTCCGGGTCGAGACCCCCGAGGACTGAGGCCGCGACGACCACGGGCCCGCTCCCCCGGGGCGGGCCTCGTCGTCGTCCGGACGTCTGCTGCGGTGCTCAGTACGTCGGCGCGAAGGTGGGCGCGACGTCGCCCTCGACCGTCATGGTCACCGGCAGCGCCTGCAGCCCGAGCTCGGCCGGGTCGTGCAGCCCCGCGTGGTCGGGCAGCACGCGCACCGTGTAGCCGAACGGGCCGGTGTCGTCGAGACTCACCGTGGCCTCGTAGCGCCACCGGTTGCCCTCGTAGGACTCGACCGCGCTGAGCGCCGTGAACGTCGGGTGGACGATCCGGTCGTTGTGGTCGACCCGGCCGCTCGCGAGCTCCACGAGGACGTCGGCCGGCGCGAGCTCGCCGAGCGCCACGAACGCGCGAACCGTGAACAGCGTGCCGCGCTCCGGCGCGTCACCGACGCCGGACGCGTCGACGTGCTCCACCCGCACCGCGCCCCAGGCGGCCCGGACCCGGGCGGCGTACGCCGAGAGCTCCTTGGCGAGCGCGGCCCTGTCGGCGAGCACCGCGCGCGACGACATCGCAGCCGGCGCGTAGAGCTTCTGGACGTAGTCGCGGACCATGCGCGAGGCCAGCACCTTCGGCCCGAGAGTCGCGAGCGTGTGCTGGAGCATCGTGATCCAGCGGGTCGGCAGACCCGTCGAGTCGAGGTCGTAGTAGCGCGACGCCACGCTCTTCTCGACGAGGTCGTAGAGGGCCGCGGCCTCGAGGTCGTCGCGCCGATCCGGGTCCGCGACGCCGTCGGCCGTGGGGATCGCCCAGCCGTTCTCGCCGTCGTACCACTCGTCCCACCAGCCGTCGAGGATCGAGAGGTTGAGCCCGCCGTTGAGCGCGGCCTTCATGCCCGACGTGCCGCACGCCTCGAGCGGGCGCAGCGGGTTGTTGAGCCACACGTCGCAGCCGGGGTAGAGCAGTCGCGCCATGCCGATGTCGTAGTCCGGGAGGAAGACGATGCGGTGCCGCACCTCGGGGTCGTCGGCGAAGTGCACGAGCTGCTGGATCAGCTTCTTGCCGCCGTCGTCCGCGGGGTGCGACTTGCCGGCGATGACCAGCTGCACCGGACGGTCCGGGTGCAGCAGCAGGGCCCTGAGCCGCTTCGGGTCGCGCAGCATGAGCGTGAGGCGCTTGTAGGACGGCACGCGACGGGCGAAGCCGATCGTGAGCACGTCGGGATCGAGCACGTCGTCGATCCAGCCGAGCTCGGCGTCGGAGGCGCCGCGCTGCGCCCACGACTGGCGCAGACGACGGCGCACGTCCTGCACGAGCCGCTGGCGGAGCACTCGCTTGGTCGACCAGAGCTCGCCGGCGGGGATCGAGCGAGCCGACTCCCAGCCCTCGGTCCCCTCGGCCAGCTCGGGGCCGACCTGCGCCGCGAGCAGGTCGCGGATCTCGCGCGCGACCCACGTCGAGGCGTGGACGCCGTTGGTGATCGACGAGATCGGGACCTCGTCGACGTCGAAGCCGTCCCAGAGGCCGGCGAACATGCCCCGGCTGACCTCGCCGTGCAGCAGGCTGACGCCGTTGGCGCGCTGCCCGAGCCGCAGGCCCATGACCGCCATGTTGAAGACGGTGGGGTCGCCGCCCTCGTAGTCCTCGGCGCCGAGCGCGAGGATGCGCTCGACCGGGACGTCGGCGGTCGCGTTGTCGCCGCTGAAGTACATCGCGACCATGTCGCGCGGGAAGCGGTCGATGCCCGCGGGCACCGGCGTGTGCGTGGTGAAGACCGTGCCTGCCCGGGCCGCCTGCAGCGCCTCGTCGAAGGTGAGGCCGCCGGCGTGGACGAGCTCGCGGATCCGCTCGATGCCGAGGAAGCCGGCGTGGCCCTCGTTCGTGTGGAACACCTCCGGCTCGGGCGACCCGGTGATGCGGCTGAACGCGCGGAGCGCACGGATGCCGCCGACGCCGAGGAGCAGCTCCTGCTGCAGGCGGTGCTCGCCGCCGCCGCCGTAGAGCCGGTCGGTGACCTCGCGCTCCGCCGGGTCGTTGTCCTCGACGTCGGAGTCGAGCATGAGCAGCGGCACGCGCCCGACGTCGGCGCGCCACACGTGCGCGCGCAGCGTGCGCCCGCCGGGCAGCGCGACCTCCACGACGACGGGGGTGCCATCGTTCTCGCGCAGCAGCGAGAGCGGGAGCCCGTCGGGGTCGAGGACGGGGTAGGTCTCCTGCTGCCAGCCGTCGAGCGACAGCGACTGCCGGAAGTAGCCCGAGCGGTAGAACAGGCCGACGCCGACGATCGGGACGCCGAGGTCGCTCGCGGACTTCAGGTGGTCCCCGGCGAGGATGCCGAGACCGCCGGAGTACTGCGGGAGCACCTCGGTGATGCCGAACTCGGGCGAGAAGTAGGCGATCGACCTCGGGGCGTCGGGACCGAGGGACTGGTACCAGCGGTCGCCGGTGAGGTAGTCCTCGAGCCCGGTGGCGATCCAGCGGAGGTGACCGACGAAGTCCTCGTCGGCCGCGAGTGCCGCCCAGCGCTGCGACGAGACCTCACCGAGCAGCCGGACCGGGTCGTGCCCGACCTCGTCCCACAGCTGCGCGTCGATGCGCGCGAACAGGTCCTGGGTCTCGGGGTGCCAGGACCACCGCAGGTTCGTGACGACGGAGGCCAGGGGCTCCAGCGCCGGGGGCAGCACGGTGCGGACGGTGAACCGTCGGATCGCTCTCACGTCGTCACCCTAGGGGCCCTCCGGCACGAGCGGCAGAGCGCACCCGCCGGTTACACGCGTTGCTCGTCGTTTCAGCCCTGTTCACCCCGCGCGACATGCTGTTACGTCGCTACGCTGCGAGACGATGCCGCCACGCACCCGCACGTCGACCGACTCCGCCGAGCGCTCGACGTCCCCCGCCGCCCGGTCCGGTCGCCGCACGTCGTCACGAGCCTCCGCCGTACCGCCCGACGAGCCGGTCCGGCCGGCGAGCACCGGTCGCTACGCCGTCGAGGACC
>JAJXTD010000257.1 GCA_021784035.1 Actinomycetes bacterium
CATCACCCCGACCGACGGCGTCGACCCGCACACCACCGGCTGCTGGACCTTCACCCCACCACGAACCCGGCCCTGAGCCCGCGAGGGCCAGGGCGCACCACCCGTCGGCCCACCCCGTCTTGTATGCCTCGGCTCATGCGTAGCGAGCGGCTGCACGCCCACCCGGACGGCCTTCGGGACCTCCCCCGCAAGCACGAGTCGCACGTCGAACCCATCAGTTGAACCGCCTGGACCGGTCGGTTCGAGGTGTAACTCGAGGTGCTGGTCTCGACACAGCAAGCCTGCGACGGCGACGCCCGCTACGGGTCGCGGTCGCCGGACCGCGGCAGCTCGTCGGGCGATCGTCGACGGGAGTCAGCGACGGGAGTCAGGTGGTGGCGTCAACCGCGGCGAGCACGCTCGACCGGGCGTCGCCGGCGGCACCGAGGACGACCGGGAGCTTCATCGTGGCGAGCATGCGGACCATGCCGTCGCCCATGTGCTCGGCGACGACGGTCTCGATCCCGTTGTCGATGAGGAACCTCGCGATGCGGGCGTGGTGCGAGCCCTCGCTGCCCTCGTCGTGCGCGACGTCCCAGCCGACCTCGTGGACCTGCCAGTCGCTGATGGCGCCGTCGGTCACGGTGGCGACCGCGACGCGCGCGGCGCGACCCCAGCCGTGGGCGACCTGGTCCTGGGTGTCGACGGGGATGGCGATGATCACGGGAGTCCCTCCGGTATGCGGTGCGGTCACGCTCGACTCTGACACCAGCGGCCTCGGCAGTCTCGCCGAGCGGCCGGCGCCGGTCCACGTCCGCCGGCGACCCACGAGGCATCGGCGATCTCGCCGACGGTCGCCTGCCGCACAGGTCGGGCGGCGTCGTCGACCGGCTACCGCACGCCCCAGGTGAAGCGGTGCGTGTGGATGCCGTAGTACGGGAACGTCTCCGCGCGCGCCACACCCGGGATACGACGCACCCGGTCGTGGACGACCGAGAACAGCGCGTCGCTGTCGGTCGCGACGACCTCGACCATGAGGTCGAACGAGCCCGCGGTGAGCACGACGTAGATGACGTCGGGGATCTCGCCGATCGCGTCGGCGACCGCGCGCACGTCGCCGTCGACGACGATGCCGATCTGGGCCATCTGCCCGTAGCCGAGCGCGAGCGGGTCGGTGACGGCGACGATCTGCAGCACCTGGCGCTCCTGCAGGCGCAGCACGCGCAGGCGGGCACCGGCGGGAGAGAGGCCGACGGCCTCGCCGAGCTCGGCGTAGGACGCCCGGCCGTCGCGCTGGAGCAGGTCGATGAGGCGGCGGTCGAGGTCGTCGAGATCGTCCACCCGCAGCCGCGGCCGGACGCTCGCCGGCGCTCTCGTCCCGTCGTCGGTCACCCTCCGAGACTAGCGATTCGACAGTCGGACGTCTATTCTCATCACGTTTCGATCCCACAGATCCCCCACGGGGAACGGTTCCTGAGGATGTCCATGCCGTCCGACCGCACTAGGCCCGACCCGCTCGAGGTCTCCCCGCGCCCCGGCGTCGACGTCGCTCGGGCCACCGAGCTCGCGCGCGAGGTCTACGGCGTCGAGGGGCCGGTGCGCGAGCTCGGCAGCCACCAGGACCGCAACTTCCGCATCGACTCCCCCGACGGGCGCCGCGTCCTCAAGGTGGCCAACCGCTCGTGGGGGCGCGACGCCGTCGCGGCCCAGAACGCCGCGCTCCGGCACATCGCCGCGCTCGAGGCCGGCTTCACCGCGCCGGTCCCCGTGGCCGGGCTCGACGGAGAGCTGCTCCACGCGGTGCCCGACGGCAGCGACGTGCTCCCGCTGCGGCTGCTGACGTACGTCGAGGGGCAGCCGCTGTCCGACGTCGTGCACCTCGCCCCGGCGGTCGTCGCCGACCTCGGCTCGCTCGCCGGCCGGGCGAGCGCGGCCCTCGCCGACTTCGACCACCCGGGCCTGGACCGGGTGGTGCAGTGGGACCTCATGCGTGCCGACGCGGTGGTCGGCGCGCTGCTCGCCTCGGTCGCGGATCCGGTACGCCGGGCCCTCGTCGCCGACGTCGCCGCGGCGGCGAGCGAGCGGCTCGCGCCGACCGCCGGGCGGCTGCGCGTGCAGGCGATCCACGGCGACGTCACCGACGACAACGTCGTGGGACACCGCGACGACGCCGGACGCCTGCGGCCCGACGGGATCATCGACTTCGGCGACCTGGCGCGCAGCTGGCTCGTCGCCGACCTCGCCGTCGCGTGCGCGTCGGTCCTGCGCCACCACCCCGAGCGGCCGTTCAGCGTGCTGCCGGCGGTCCGCGCGTTCCACGCCGTCGTGCCGCTCACCGACGACGACGTCGCGGCCCTCTGGCCGCTCGTGGTGCTGCGCGGGGCGGTTCTCGTCGCGAGCGGCGAGCACCAGGCCGTGCTCGACCCGGACAACGACTCGGCCACCGGTCCGCTCGAGTCGGAGTGGCGGATCTTCCACGCCGCTCGTTCGGTGTCGTTCGACCTCGCCGAGGCGACGATCCGCGCGGCACTGGGGCTGGGGGCGCCCGCTCACCTCCGTCCCGTGCTCGACGCCGTGCGGACGGGCGGGCGGCTCTTCCCGTCGATCGGCGACCTCGCCGTCGTCGACCTGTCGGTCACGAGCGAGCACCTGCACTCGGGACGGTTCCTCCACCCGGCCACGGAGCGCGACGTGCTGCGGGCCGCGGCCGCCGCGACCCCGGGCGGTGCCGCCGCCACCCGTCACGGCGAGGCGCGGCTGACCCGTACCGTCCTCGACTCCGCCGTCGAGCCCGCGACGGTCGCGCTCGGCGTCGACCTCGTCCTGCCCGTCGGCACGACCGCGGTGGCACCGTGGGCCGGGACGGTGGCCGACGTCGACGGCTCGGTCGTGCGCGTCGACTCCCCCGCGGGCCGCCTCACCGTCGCCGGGCTGCGTCCCTCGGTCACCGCGGGCGACGGCGTCGGGGCCGGCGCCCCGCTCGGGACGGTCGGCGGGGGCGAGGTCCACGTGCAGCTCTGCGCCGTACCGTCGATCGACCCGCCCCGACTCGCCACGGCGACCACGGCCGACG
>JAJXTD010000258.1 GCA_021784035.1 Actinomycetes bacterium
CGAGCATCATCCCCATGCTCGGCGCGACGGGCTTGAGCCGTCCGATCTCCTGCCAGCTCATGACTCCCGGGTTGAGGTGCGGGAGCAGACCGGTCTCCTCGAGCACCCGCACGGCCATCGCGCGGACGTAGGACAGGGTGTCGTCGTAGCCGTGGGCGTCCAGCCACTCGCGCGCGGCGGGCCAGCGGTCCTCGGGACGGTCGCCGAGGGTGAACAGCGCCTCCTTGCAGCCGAGCGCGGCACCGGCGCGGGCGATCGCGAGCACGTCGTCCGGACCGAGGAACATGCCGTGGCCGTCGCGGCGCAGGGACGCCGGGTCCGTGGCGAACGTGCAGTAGTGGCACCGGTCGCGGCAGAGCCGCGTGAGCGGGATGAAGACCTTGCGGCTGTAGGTGATCACACCGGGGCGGCCCGCGCCCTCGAGCCCGCGGTCCCGGACGGCCGAGGCCAGGTCGAGCAGCGTCTCGAGGTCGGTGCCACGCGCGTGCAGGAGAGCAGTGGCCTCGTCGACGTCGAGCGCCGTCCCCCGCGCCGCGCGACCGAGTGCACGCGCGACCTCGCGCGCCGTGGGCTGCGGGTCCGACGTCACGAGCCCGAGCGTACGTTCACCCCCTGCGGTCGCGGCGTCGCGGGGTGACAGGATCGCCGCATGCAGATCACGGTCCTCGCCGGCGGCATCGGCGGAGCACGGTTCACCCGAGGGCTGCTCCACCACCTGCGGGCGACGCACGTCGACGCCGAGGTCACGGTGATCGGCAACACCGGCGACGACATCCGCCTGTTCGGCCTGCAGATCTGCCCCGATCTCGACACCGTCATGTACACGCTCGGCGGAGGGATCAGCGAGGATCGCGGCTGGGGGCGCGAGGGCGAGACCTTCACGGTCAAGGACGAGCTCGCGGCGTACGGCGTCAAGCCCGACTGGTTCGGTCTCGGCGACCGCGACATCGCGACGCACCTCGTCCGCTCGCAGATGCTCGCCGCTGGCTACCCGCTGTCGGCGGTGACGGCCGCGCTGTGCGACCGCTGGCGGCCTGGCGTCTCGCTCGTCCCGATGAGCGACGACCGGCTCGAGACGCACGTCGTCGTCGACGGCGACGAGCCGGGCACGCGCAAGGCGATCCACTTCCAGGAGTGGTGGATCAGGCATCGCGCGGGCATCCCGGCGTACGACTTCGTCCTCGTCGGCGTGGATGCCGCGCAGCCGGCACCCGGTGTGCTGGAGGCGATCCGCGACGCCGACGTCGTCCTGCTCCCGCCGTCCAACCCGGTCGTGTCCATCGGCACGATCCTCCAGGTGCCCGGCGTACGCGACGCGGTCCGGACCACCGCGGCGCCCGTCGTCGGCGTCTCCCCCATCGTCGGCGGCGCGCCCGTGCGCGGCATGGCCGACGCGTGCCTCGCGGCCATCGGGGTCGAGACGTCCGCGGCCGCCGTCGCCCGGCACTACGGCGCTCGCGTCGATGCCACGGGCGGACCCAGCACCGGCGGACTGCTGGACGGGTGGCTCGTGCACGACGAGACCGATGCCGCTGCGGTCGGCGAGCTCACGCCGCTCGGCATCGCGACCCGCGCCGTCCCGCTGCTCATGACCGACCTCGACGCGACGGCCGCCATCGCCGGCGAGGCGCTCGCCCTGGCCGAGACAGTGCGCCGATGACGGACCTCGTCGTCGTCGGCGTCCCCGGCGTGCCGGAGGTGGCGCCCGGGGACGACCTCGGCGCGCTGGTCGCGCCGCTGCTCGGTGCGGTGACGTGGCCCGACGGCACGACGGGCCTGCGTGACGGCGACGTCGTCGTCGTCACGAGCAAGGTCGTGAGCAAGGCCGAGGGCCGCGTGGTGGCGGCGGACAGCCGCGAGGACGCCATCACGGCCGAGACGGTGCGAGTGGTCGCGACCCGTCGCACTCCGCGCGGCCTCACCCGCATCGTCGAGACGGCGCACGGGCTCGTGCTGGCCGCGGCCGGCGTCGACGCGTCGAACACGCCGGCGGGCACGGTCCTGCTCCTGCCGGCCGACCCCGACGCGAGCGCACGCGCGCTGCGCGCCTCGTGGCAGCGCGCGACGGGCGCGCGTCTCGGCGTCGTCGTCACCGACACGCTCGGCCGGCCTTGGCGCGAGGGACTCACGGATGCGGCCATCGGAGCCGCGGGCCTCACCGTCCTGGACGACCACCGCGGCCGCCAGGACACCCACGGCAACACGCTGGAGATGACGGTGACGGCGGTCGCCGACGAGATCGCGTCGGCCGCGGACCTGGTGTGCGGCAAGGCGTCCGGGCTTCCCGTCGCTGTGGCCCGCGGCGTGGCGGCGTACGTCACGGAGGACGACGGCCCGGGCGCCCGGGCGATCGTCCGGAACAGTGCCGACGACCTGTTCCGGCTCGGCACCGCGGAGGCGCTCGACCTCGGGCGTGCCGAAGGGCGGCGCTCGGCGGTGGTCGAGCGCCGGACCGTGCGGTCGTTCACCGACGAGCCGGTCGACCTCGGGTCCGTGCGTCGCGCCGTCGCCGCCGCGATCACGGCACCGAGCCCGCACCACACGACGCCGTGGCGCTTCCTCGTCCTGGACGACGTCCCGACCCGCACGCGCCTGCTCGACGCGATGGCCGCACGGTGGGCGGCCGACCTGCGTTCCCTCGACGGCTACGACGACGAGTCCGTGGCCCGACGGCTGCGTCGCGGCGACGTGCTGCGTGCCGCTCCGGTCGTGGTGCTGCCGTTCCTCGAGCTGGCGGGCGCCGCGCACGAGTACCCCGACGCCCGGCGTCGGTCCGCCGAACGCGACCTGTTCCTGGTCGCCGGCGGTGCCGCGGTGCAGAACCTGCTCGTCGCGCTCGCCGCGGAGGGCCTGGGCTCGGCGTGGATCTCGTCCACGGTGTTCTGCGCCGACGTCGTCGCCGACGTCCTCGACCTCCCGTCGTCGTGGCAGCCGCTCGGCGGCGTCGCCGTGGGGCACGCGGCCGCGCCGGCCGGCTCACGGACGCCACGCGACGTCGAGGACCACCTGCGCTTCGTGTGAACGCCGAGCCG
>JAJXTD010000067.1 GCA_021784035.1 Actinomycetes bacterium
GGCGGCTGGACCATCACCCCGACCGACGGCGTCGACCCGCACACCACCGGCTGCTGGACCTTCACCCCACCACGAACCCGGCCCTGACCCCCGCCGGGCCAGGGCGCACCACCCGTCGCACGACCTCTCACCCGACAGGTCGCAGGAACCGGATCTGGTGATCCAGCTCGACCACGCTGCCGATCGCGCGATGCTGACGATGCAACGCTCGGCGGAGCGTCGCCGTCATACGGCGAGCGGCGGGGACACCTCGCGCGCGGACCGTGCGACTGGAGCCGCCGCGGTGCAGCGTCACGCCGTACACCGAGCTCCGCGAGCACCTCGCGCGCGGACCGTACGACACACACCGCCACGAGGCGGAGCGTCAGCGTCGTACGCCGAGTTCCGCCAGCACCTCGCGCGCGGCCCGGGATCCACTGCGCAGCGCACCCTCCATGAGTCCGCTCCACTCGCCGGCGGTGTGCTCGCCGGCGACGAAGACGCGGCCGACGGGAGCGGCGACGATGGCGGCATCGCCGGGGAGGGCGGCGAGCCCGTCGGCGGAGTAGGCACCGCGGGCCCAGGGGTCGTCGTGCCAGGTGGTGACGACAGCGGAGCCGACGTCGAGGTCGAGCTCGGGGCGCAGGTCGACGAGGCGTCGCGCCCACGCGTCAGGATCGGATGCGATCGCGTCGACCGCGGTGGGCGAACCGGCGAAGCCGTTGAGCACCGGGAGGACGGCACCGTCCGCGCCGGTGGCGGTCCAGCACCAGAACCGGTCGGGCACGGACAGCACGGCGCTCGTGGCAGCGGGGGAGCGCAGTCCCACGTGCACCTTGGCGGCGACGCCCATCGTCATCCGGTCGAGGGCGGCCCGCTTGTCGTACGGGAAGGGCGGGGTTACGTCGAGCTCGCGCAGGACAGGAAGCGGGACAGTGAGGACGACGGCGTCGACGAGGTCGGTGCCCGCCGTCGTCTCCAGCAGTACGCCGCGCGGGCTGTGCCCGACCATCCGGACGGCGACGCCGAGCCGGACGCGCGGGCCGAGCAGGCCCGCCAGGGCCGTCGCGAGGGACTGGTTGCCGTTCTCCACCCGGTGGCTCGGCAGGTCGGCGAACGAGGCGACGTGGTCGACCACCGACGCTGCGAGGTCATCGGCGGGCCAGGCGCAGGAGACCTCGATCCGGGCCCGGACCGCCTCGGTGACCTCGGGGCGCACGTCGAGCCCGGCGAGCAGGAGGGCGACGCTGTCGCCGGGTTGACGGGGCGCGGCCGCGAGGGCGATGGCCGCCGCGCGCATGTCCGAGACGTCGACGTCACCATCGCCGCGCGGCTCGCGCACGTAGTAGCTCATGCCGGTGTCGACGAGCCGGAGCCCCACCCGGTCGAGCCAGCCGCGCATCGCGTCGTACCCGTCGAGCACGAACTCGGCGCCGCGCTCGATGATCGGGCCGCTCCCGCCGGGGCCGTCGAGGGGCTCGGACCACACCCGTCCGCCAACGCGGTCCCGCGCCTCGAGCACCACGACGTCGACCCCGGCGTCCATCAGGTCGACCGCCGCCGCCAGCCCGGCGAATCCCGCTCCCACCACCGCTACCCGCGTCATGCCGCCATCCGACCAGATCGACGGGCGGCGACTCCTGCCGACCCCCGGTCCGGGAGGTACCGTCCCCTCATGGACGACACCGGCACGGAGCGCGGCGCCTCGGTCGCCCGCGTCCGGGTCGAGCGGATCGGCGCCGCAGGGGGCGGACCGCGCGGCGACGTCGTCGTGGTCGAGGAGCCGCTGCACGTGCACGTCGAGCACCGCGGCGTCCTGAGCCTGCTCGGCTCCACGATGCGGACGCCGGGGCACGATCTCGAGCTCGCCGCGGGGCTCGCGGTCGGCGAGGGAGTCGTGCGGTCGCGTGCCGACCTCGCGGGAGTACGGCCCTGCCGCGACGGCGAGGGTCCGGGACAGGGCGACGTCGCGGTCGTCGTACGCGACGCCGCGGACGTGGACCTCTCCCGGCTCGGCCGCGTGTCGACGCCGTCGAGCGCCTGCGGGCTGTGCGGACGCGACGAGATCGACGCCGTGGTCGCGGCCATGCCCGTCGTCGACCGTGACGTCGTCGTCGCTCCCGGCGTCCTGGCCGGTCTGCCCGACGCGATGCGGGAGCGGCAGGCCATCTTCCGGCGGACCGGCGGCCTGCACGCGGCCGCGCTCGCGACGGCCGACGGCCGACTGCTCGCCGTGCACGAGGACGTGGGACGGCACAACGCCGTCGACAAGGTCGTGGGGCACGCACTCATGAACGACCTGCGTGGCGACGTGCTCGTCGTGAGCGGGCGTGCCGGCTTCGAGATCGTGCAGAAGGCGGCCATGGCCGGGATACCCGTCGTGGTCGCGGTGTCGGCGCCGACGTCGCTGTCCGTCGACGCCGCGCGCGAGTGCGGGCTCACCCTCGTCGCGTTCGTCCGCGGCGGCACGCTCAACCTCTACTCCGGCGGCGAGCGGCTCGGCCCGCACGCCGCCGCCGCGGAGCGCGTCGGCGGCTGAGGCCGGCAATCGCCGCACCGTCCGGGGGCGTCCACGTGACCGTCCGGCTCGGAGCATGCATCCGCCCGCGGCCGTGCGGGATGGTGGGGCATGCGCTGGTTCATCCGGGACTACCACGACGACGACCTCGAGTCGGTCGTCCGCCTCCTCGACGCGACGAAGGTCCACCAGGGCAGCGTCTTCGGGCTCGCCGAGGTCATCGCGGCGCTGCGCGACGACCAGCCCGCCGTGGTCGCCCAGCGGGACGACGAGGTCGTGGGCGCCGTCGTGTCGACGGTGTCCGGCGACCGCGCGTGGGTCGTCCGCCTCGCGATCGGCGAGGAGTGGCGCGGGCAGGGCATGGCCTCGTCCCTGCTGCTCGGGCTCGAGCGCGCGCTCGGCGACCAGCGGGTGCGCGTCCTGTCCTACGTCCTGCCCGAGGAGGAGCAGCTCGCCGACGGCCTCGCGAACGCCGGGTTCACCCGGCGTCCGGCCGTGGCGTACTTCGACAAGGTCGTGTCGGTCGAGTCCGCGCAGGCCGACGTCCTCGCCGACCTCGGCGGGCACGTGCTGCCCGCGCGGCTGTGGGACGAGCTCGCCGGGATGCACCGCGAGAAGGACCTCATCGAGCGTCGCATCGTCGCCCCGCTCGACCGCCCCGAGGTCGCGGCCCGGCACGGCGTGGAGCCGCCGCGCGCTGTGGTGCTGTTCGGCCCGCCCGGGACCGGCAAGACGTCGTTCGCGCGGGCGATCGCGAGCCGGCTCGGCTGGCCCTTCGTCGAGATCCTGCCGAGCGCCCTGCTGGCCGACCCCGCCGGACCGGCCGCGGCGCTGCGCGCGACGTTCGAGCGGGTTCGCCGCCTCGAGCGCGTGCTCGTGTTCATCGACGAGGTCGAGGAGATCGCCTCGGTGCGCGGCGACGCGCCCACCAGCCCCATGCACGGGCTGACGAACGAGCTGCTCAAGGTGGTGCCCGCCTTCCGCCAGCACGACGAGCGGCTGCTGGTGTGCGCCACGAACGACCTGCGCTCGCTCGACCCGGCGTTCACCCGGCCCGGCCGGTTCGACTACGTCATCCCGATCGGCACGCCGGATGCTGCCGCGCGCGCGGCGATATGGGCGCGCTACGCCGACAGCAGCCGGGTCGACGTCGACGCGCTGGTCCGGCGCAGCGAGTCGTTCACGCCGGCCGAGATCGCGCACGTCGCGCGGGCGGCGTCGCAGGCGTCCTTCGAGCGGGCGGTCTACGCCGGCGCCGAGAGCGACGGACCCACGACCGAGGACTACCTCGCCGCGCTCGAGGACGCCCGCCCGTCGGTCACCGACGAGGTGCGGGCGAGCTTCGAGGAGGACGTGCGCGAGCTGGCCCGGTTCTGACCACGCCGCCGCCCGCCGCGTCCCCGGCGCAGGCTGCGAGGATCGACGCGTGCCGTTCCCGCGTCCCGCCCCCATGACCGCGCCCGGTCCGGCGGGCGGGGACCTGCTCCGCGCCATCGGGACGATCCGCCGCGACCCGCTGCGGTTCCTCGCCGACATGCACGACCGCTTCGGCGACGTCCTGCAGCTGCCGATCCCCGTGCCGCCGACGTACGTCGTCACCGACCCCGACGCCGTACGCCGGGTGCTCGTGGCGAACGCGAAGGGCTACGGCAAGCGCACGCTGCAGTACACGACGCTGTCGCTCGTGACGGGGGAGGGGTTGCTGACCGCCGACACCGAGGCGTGGCGGCCGCAACGCCGGATCGTCCAGCCGGCGTTCCACCGCGACTCGCTCGAGCTCGTGGCTGGGCACGTGCGCACGGCCGTCGACCGGCTGCTGCGTCGGTGGTCCGCGCGCGACGGCGAGGTCGTCGACGTCGACGAGGCGATGATGCACCTCGCGCTCGAGGTCGTCGGCTCGTCGCTGTTCGGCTCCGACCTCTCGCCCGATGCGGCGCGCCTCGCCGACGCCACGCTCGCGGCGCTCGAGGTCGTGGTGCGGAAGGCCCGCTCGCCGATTCAGGTGCCTGTCGCGGTGCCTACGCCGACGAACGTGGTCCTGCGCCGCGCGGTCGGCCGGCTCGACTCCGCCGTCGAGGCGATGCTCGCCGAGCGCGCGACGCGACCGCTCACCGACGGCGAGCCGCCGCGGGACATGCTCGACCTGCTGCTCGCCGCGCACGACGACGACGGCTCGCGGCTGTCCCGGGTGCAGGTGCGCGACCAGGTCGTCACGTTCATCGTCGCGGGCCACGAGACGGTGGCCAGCGCGCTGACCTGGGCATGGCACCTGCTGGCCACGAACCCGGAGTCGTGGCGGCGGCTGCGGGCCGAGGTCGACCAGGTCGCCCCCGCGGGCACGACGGCGGACCTCGCGCGGCTGCCCTGGACCTCGGCGGTGCTCGACGAGACGCTGCGCCTCTACCCGCCGGCGTGGCTCGTCACGCGGCGCTCGCTCGCGGCGGACGTCCTCGGCGGCGTGGAGATCCCGGCCGAGGCGCTCGTCATCGTGAGCCCGTGGCTGGTGCACCGGCACCCGGCCGCGTGGCCGGACCCGGAGCGCTTCGACCCGTCGCGCTTCCTCGACGCCGAGGGCCACCGGCGTCGCGACGTCGTGGCGTCGCCGGCGTACCTGCCGTTCGGGGCGGGGCCGCGCATGTGCATCGGCCGCGACATGGCACTGCTCGAGGGCGTGCTCGTCCTCGCCTCGCTCGCGGCGCGCGTGGACCTCGAGCAGGTCGGCCCGTCCCCGAGGGCGGTGCCGCTGGTCACGATCCGGCCGGCCGACGGCCTGCCGATGCGGGTGCGGCTGCGCCGGTAGCCGTGGCCCGGCGACCTGGCGTCAGGCGTGCTCGGTGGCCCACACCTTGACGATGTCGCGCACGGAGATGATGCCGGCGACCTCACCGTCGTCGAGGACCACGAGGTGGCGGAACCCGCCGCGCTTCATGGCCTCCGCGGCCTCGTACAGGCTCCACGTCGGCGTGGCGAAGACGACCTCGGTGGTCTGGTGGTCGCCCGCGGTCTCGACGTCGGGATCCTCGTTCGCGGCGATCGAGCGGAGGATGTCCCGCTCGGTGATGATGCCGACGCCGGCGCCGTCGGTGTCGTGGACGACCGCGGACCCGACCTTCCTCGTGGCCAGCACCTGCGCCACCTGGCGCAGCGTGTGGCCCGGTCCGACCGACAGCACCTCGGTGCTCATCGCGCTCGCGACGTCTCCTGTGGCCATGCTTCCTCCCGGGTCGGCGCCATCCTGGCCCGAACCCTGGCAGCGTCGCGCGCCAGGGTCAATCACAAGCGCACAATCGGGACCGCGATTCTTCGGGGACACTGGTGCGGTGACCCGGGGCCGGACCGACGCGAAGGCGCTGACCGTCGCCCTCGTCTGGATCCCGTCCACGCTGTGGCTCGACCGCTACGCGTCCCTGCCCGGACAGCTCGGCCTCGGCGTCGTCACGTGGGCGCTCCTGGCCTGGTGGCTCGCGCACGAGACCAGGCTCGTCCGGGCCCAGACGGTCGTCGTCGTGGCGATCGCCGCGGTCGTCGAGCTCGTGTTCTCCGGCTGGCTCGGCGTCTACGTCTACCGCCTCGAGCACGTGCCGGCCTACGTCTTCCCCGGGCACGGGCTGATCTACCTCGCGGCGCTCACCCTCGGCCGCCTGCCCGTCGTACGCCGCAACGCCTCGACGGCGGTGCGCGCGACCGTCGTGGTCGCCACGGCGTGGGCGCTGTGGGGCCTGCTGCTCTCGCCGCGCCACGACGTCCTCGGCTTCTTCTGGTACCTCTGCCTGCTCGCGTTCCTGCGCTGGGGCCGGTCGACCCTGCTCTACGTCGGCGCGTTCGTCGTCGTCAGCTACCTCGAGATCCTCGGCACGGTCTGGGGCGTCTGGGCCTGGCAGCCGATGGACACGATCCTGGGGTGGGTGCCGATGGGGAACCCGCCGAGCATCGCGGCCGGCGGGTACGGCTGGTTCGACCTCTACGCCACCCTGCTCGCCCCGGGCATCATCGCGTGGTGGGAGGCCCGGCGGGGCGACGTGGACGAGCCCGTCCTCGACGTCGTCGAGCCGGACGGCGCGCCGGCCTGACGCGCGGGTCGGTCCGCTACGACGCGCGGGGCGCGAGCGCCGCGATCACCGCGTCGTGCAGCAGCGCGTTCGTCGACACGCCGCTCCCGTGCTGCGGCCCGTCGACGCCGTCGACGCTCGTGAACCGGCCGCCGGCCTCCGTGACGACGATCGAGACGCCGGCGACGTCGTAGAGGTTCAGCTCGGGTTCCGCGGCGATGTCGAGGGCGCCCTCCGCGACCATCAGGTGGCTCCAGAAGTCGCCGTAGGCCCGGGTGCGCCACACCGACCGCATGAGCACGTCCCACTGCTCCTGCCGGCCGATGTCGGCCCAGGAGAAGTGATCGGAGAACGACAGCGACGCGTCGGCGAGCGACGACACCCGGGACACCGACAGCCGTCGCGGCTCGACGCCGCCGGGCTCGACCACCCACGCCCCGCCCCCGAGCGTGGCCCACCAGCGGCGGCCGAGCGCCGGTGCCGACACGACGCCGACGACGATGCGGCCCTGCTCGTCCTGCAGCGCGATCACCGTCGACCACACCGGCACGCCGCGGACGAAGTTCTTCGTGCCGTCGACGGGATCCACGATCCAGCGCCGTCCCGCGGTGCCGACGAGCTCGGGGTACTCCTCGCCGAGCACGCCGTCACCGGGCCGCTCGAGGGCGACGAGCTCGCGGATCATCAGCTCGACCGCCTTGTCCGCGTCGCTCACCGGCGTGAGGTCCGGCTTCGTCTCGACGACGAGGTCGCGCGCGTTGAACCGGTCCATCGTGATGGCGTCGGCACGGTCGGCGATGAGCAGCGCGAGCGCGAGGTCGTCGACGAAGGGGTGCGGGGCGGGCGTGGTCACGGGCGAGACGCTACCCGGCCGGTGAACCGGGGACCCGGTCGCGCCGTTTGCGTGGGTGGGAGGCCCTGCGCGCTACCGTCGCGAGGTCTGGGAGCGCGCCGCTGGAGGTCCTCGTGTTCGACACCATCACGAACCTGCCGTGGCACCCCCTCGTCGTGCACGCGGTGATCGTGCTGCTGCCGCTCTCGTGCCTCGGGGCCGTGCTGGTCGCGCTGCGGGCCGACTGGGACCGCCTCCACGGGTTCCTCGTCGTGGCGGTCTCCCTCGTGGCCGCGGGCGCCTCGGTCGTGGCGAAGCAGAGCGGGGAGCAGCTCGCGTCCCGGGTCGGTGTCCCCGTGGAGCACGCGGCGATGGGCCCGTGGGTCGTGCTCTCCGCGGGACTGCTGTTCCTCGGCGTCGCAGCGCTGTGGTGGCTCGACCGTCAGCACGTCGAGGCGCGCACCACCGTCATGCGCGTGCTCGCCGTCGTGAACGTCGTGCTCGCCGCGGCGGCGTTCACGACCGTCGTGCTGGCCGGCCACTCCGGCGCGACCGCGGTCTGGGGACCGATCGTCCAGCACACCACCCCGGGCACGTTCCCCGTCGGGTGAGCGGCCCGGTCAGCCCGGCCGGCGCAGCGGGCCCTCACCGGCCCTCGTCGGGCAGCGGCGGGCCGTCGTCGCCGCCGGCCCGGCTGCGCAGCAGGCGGCGCAGCGACTCCAGCCGCGCCGCGCCGCCCGCCCCGGCGTGGCCGTCGGCCACCCACTGGTCGAGCGCGCACTCCTCCTCGTCGTGGGTGCAGGAGCGCGGGCAGCCGTCGGTGCCGGCCTCGAGGTCGGGGAAGGCGTGGATCACCCGCTGCGGGTCGACGTGGGCCAGGCCGAACGACCGCACGCCCGGGGTGTCGACCACCCAGCCGCCGTCCGGCAGGCGCAGCGCCACGGCGGAGGTCGACGTGTGGCGACCGCGGCCGGTGACGACGTTGACCCGCCCGATCGCGCGGTCCGCGTCCGGCACGAGCGCGTTGACGAGCGTGGACTTGCCGACGCCGGAGTGCCCGATCAGCACGGACACGTGACCGGCGAGCCGGGCCCGCAGCTCCTCGACCTCGATGGGGTCGATGCCGTCCTGCCGGGTGACGACGAACGGGACGTCGAGCGCGCCGTAGGACGCCAGCAGCGAGTCCGCCGGACTCAGGTCGCTCTTCGTCAGCACGAGCAGCGGCGCCAGGCCGGAGTCGTACGCCGCGACCAGGACGCGGTCGATCATGCGCGGCCGCGGCTCCGGGTCGGCCAGCGCCGTCACGAGGACGAGCTGGTCGGCGTTGGCGACGAGGACGCGCTCGATCGGGTCGTCGTCGTCGGCGCTGCGGCGCAGGGCGGTGGTGCGCGGCTCGACCCGGACGACGCGGGCGAGGGTGTCGGGCGCCCCGCTGAGGTCGCCCACGATCGCGACCCGGTCGCCGACGACGACGCCCTTGCGGCCGAGCTCGCGCGCCTTCACGGCGTAGACCTCGACGCCCGGGTCGTCCGGCGTGCCGATCACGACCGTGAACCGGCCGCGGTCGACGGCGACGACGAACCCGGCACCGGCGTCGTCGTGGCTCGGGCGCTCCTTGCTCCGCGGGCGCGACTTGCCGCGCCCCGGACGGATCCGGACGTCGTCCTCATCGAGGTCGCGTCGGCGGGAGGTCACGCCGCCCGGCTCCCGACCATCGAGGCCCACATGGCCACGAAGTCCGGCAGCGTCTTGCCCGTGGTGGCCACGTCGACGACCTCGACGCCGGGGACGGCGAGCCCGAGGACGGCGGCCGCCGTCGCCATCCGGTGGTCCTCGTAGGTCTCCACGACCCCGCCGCGCAGCGGACGCGGCCGGATCACGAGCCCGTCGCCGTTCTCCTCGGCGTCGCCGCCGAGGTTGTTGATCTCGTGCACGAGCGCGGCGAGCCGGTCCGTCTCGTGACCGCGCAGGTGCCCGATGCCGCTGAGGCGGGACGGCGTCGACGCGAGGGCGCACACGGCGGCGAGGACGGGGGTGAGCTCGCCGACGTCGCGCAGGTCGGCGTCGAGCCCGACGAGCCGGTCACCGGCCGCCACGGTGAGGCCCGCGTCGTCGAGCCGCACGCGGGCGCCCATGCGGGCGAAGAGGTCGCGCAGCGCGTCCCCGGGCTGCGTGGTGCGGACGGGCCATCCGGGCACGGTGACCGATCCACCCGTGACGAGCGCGGCGGCGAGGAACGGCGCGGCGTTGGACAGGTCGGGCTCGACCACGCGGTCGAGCGCACGGATCGGCCCGGGCAGCACGGTCCACGACGCGGCCGTGGGATCCGTGGCGTCGACGTCGACCTCGACACCGTGCTCGCGCAGCAGCGCGACGCTCATGGCGATGTGCGGCATCGAGGGCACCGCGGCACCGCGGTGGTGCACGACCACGCCACTGTCGAACTGCGCGGCCGAGAGCAGCAGCGCGCTGACGAACTGGCTGGACGCCGAGGCGTCGATCGTGACCTCCCCGCCCGCGACCGACCCGAGGCCCTTGACGGTGAACGGCAGGGTGCGCCGTCCGTCGTCGTCGATGTCGACGCCGAGCGCCTCGAGCGCCTCGATCACGGCGCTCATCGGACGTACCCGGGCACGGGGGTCGCCGTCGAAGCGCACGTCGCCGTCGGCGAGCGCGGCCACCGGCGGCATGAAGCGCATGACCGTCCCGGCCAGGCCGCAGTCGACGTGCGCCGGGCCGGTGAACGCGTGCGGCGTCACGGTGATCGGGCCGTCGTCGTCGAGCCCGACCAGCTCGGCGCCGAGCGCGTCGAGAGCCCGGCCCATGAGCAGGGTGTCCCGTGCCCGCAGGGCGCCGGTGACGGTGGAGGGGCCGTCGGCGAGCGCGGCCAGCACGAGGGCGCGGTTGGTCAGCGACTTCGATCCCGGCACCCGGACGACGGCGCTCACGGGCGTCGTCGCGTGCGGTGCCGGCCATGGATGGTCGTCGGATGCCACGGTGGGCAGCGTAGTGGAGCCGTCGCCACGGGTTCTCGACGTTCTCGCGGCCTACCGCCGCCGCGATGCGCGACCGTGACGTGGGCCGTGACGGTCGCGGCCGGCCCCCGGTGCGGCAGGATCGCCCCCATGTGCGGGAGATACGCCGCGAGCCGCAGCCCGGACGACCTCGTCGAGGAGTTCGAGGCCGTCGTCCGTCCGGAGGAGACGCTCGGCCCGGACTACAACGTCGCCCCGACGAAGAAGGTCTACGCCGTCATGGACCGCCACCCGCGGGGCGAGCCGGGCGGCGCGGTGCGTCGCGAGCTCGCGGTCGTGCGCTGGGGCCTGGTGCCGTCCTGGGCGAAGGACCCGTCCATCGGCAGCCGCATGATCAACGCGCGGATGGAGACCGTGGCCGAGAAGCCCGCCTTCCGGCGGGCGTTCGCCAAGCGCCGCTGCCTGCTCCCGGCCGACGGCTACTACGAGTGGTACACACCCGAGGACGGGCCACGGGGCAAGAACGGCAAGCCGCTCAAGCAGCCGTTCTTCATCCACCCCGCGGACGGCGGGATCCTCGCGATGGCGGGTCTGTACGAGCTGTGGCGCGACCCGACGCGGCCGGACGACGACCGCCATGCCTGGTTGCTGACGACCACGGTGCTCACGACCACGGCGGAGGACGCCGTCGGCGTGATCCACGATCGGATGCCACTGCTGGTCGAGCCGCAGCGCTGGCACGACTGGCTCGACCCCGACCTCGACGGCACGGCGAGGGACCTGTCGACCCTGCTCGTCCCGGCCGCGCCGGGACGGCTCGACGCCTACCCCGTCTCCACCGCCGTCAACTCCGTGCGCAACAACGGGCCCGAGCTCCTCGAGCCGGTCGCCGCCGAGGGGGCCGACGGCGGCGACGCGGCGGCCGAGGCGCTGTTCTGACCGTGGGCCGCACCGTCCGGACGTCACGCGTCGACGTCGACACGCCTGCCGGTACGGCACGGCTGCACGTCACGGCGGTGCCGCGGGCGCGGGCCCTCGTGGTCCTCGGCCACGGCGCGGGCCGGGGCGTCGACACCGAGGACCTGCTCGGCCTGGCCGGCGGGCTCGGTCCGCACGGCGTGTCCGTGGTGCTCGTGGACCAGCCCTGGGTCGTCGCCGGTCGTCGCATCGCGGTCGCGCCGGCCGTGCTCGACCTCGCCTGGGTGCCCGCCGTGGCCGCCGCGCGCCCGGCCGCGGGCGCCTCGCGGCGTACCCCCCTGGTGGTGGGCGGGCGCAGCGCCGGCGCCCGGGTGGCCTGCCGGACCGCCGAGGCGACCGCGGCCGACGCCGTGCTCCTGCTCGCGTTCCCGCTCGTGCCTCCGGCCGCGCGGGGGTCCGCCGAGCGGTACGCCGCCGCCCTGCACCGACGCCGCGACGAGCTGGGTGTCCCGCTGCGGGTCGCGATCCCGGTGGTGGCCGCGCAGGGCGACCGGGACCCGTTCGGGACGCCGGCCGAGCTCCGGGCGGCGCTCGGCCCGCCCGGGCCGGTCGGGTGCGAGGTCCGCGCGGTCGCCGACGCCGACCACTCCTTGCGGGTGCGCCGCGGGGGGCCGGACCCGGCCGAGGCGTTGCTCGCGACGGCCCTCCGTGCGGTCGCGCTGGCCCGAGGGGAATGACGGGGCGGACGCCCGTTGTTCCACCCCCGGTCGACACGTCCACCACGAGAAGGGGGTCAGGGTGCTGGTCCGAACACCGGCCGAGACCCACCTCGAGCTGCCGGAGCAGGTGGGTGGGGCGTCGGCCCCACTACGCTCGTGGGTGATGCCCCCCGAGAACCCTGCCGATGCCGTGGCGACGCCCCCGGTCGCCGAGACCGACGAGGAGCGCAGCGCGCGCTTCGAGCGTGACGCGCTGCCGTTCCTGGACCAGCTCTACGCCGCTGCTCTGCGCATGACGCGCAACCCGTCCGACGCGGAGGACCTGCTCCAGGAGACCTTCGTCCGGGCCTTCTCCGCCTTCCACCAGTACCAGGACGGCACGAACCTCAAGGCCTGGCTGTACCGGATCCTCACCAACACCTTCATCAACGGCTACCGCAAGAAGCAGCGGGAGCCGCTGCAGTCCAACGCGGACGACGTCGAGGACTGGCAGATGGCCCGGGCCGAGGCCCACACGTCGACCGGTCTGCGGTCGGCGGAGGCCGAGGCGCTCGACCACCTGCCCGACTCCGACGTCAAGGACGCGCTGCAGGCGATCCCCGAGGACTTCCGCATCGCCGTCTACCTCGCCGACGTCGAGGGCTTCGCCTACAAGGAGATCGCCGAGATCATGGGCACTCCGATCGGCACCGTGATGTCCCGGCTGCACCGGGGCAGAAAGCAGCTGCGCGACCTCCTCGAGGACTACGCTCGCGACCGCGGGCTCATCCCCGCGACGCCGGACGCCGACGTGGAGGGGTCATGAGCTGCGGCAACCACCACGAGACCCCGTGCGCCGAGGTCCTCGACGCGGTCTCGGCGTACCTCGACGGCGAGATGACCCGGGACGACGCCGCGCACATCGCGCAGCACTTCGACGAGTGCGGGCCCTGCCTGCACGAGTTCGGGATCTACCAGGAGGTCAAGGTGCTCGTCGGCCGCTGCTGCGGTGGTGACCAGGTTCCCGACGACGTGCGCGCCCGCGTCGTCGACCGGATCCGGTCGGTGACGGTCACCCTGCGGGCCGAGCAGACCGAGGCCTGAGCCCACGCTCCCCCTCGGCGCCACCCATGCACGACGAAGGCCCGCCCCCGAGGGGAGCGGGCCTTCGTGCCGTGCTGGTGCCGACGCCTCAGGCGTTCGGACGGTTGCCGTGGTTCGCGCCGCTCTTCTTGCGGGTACGGCGCTTGCGGGCACGCTTGCTCATGACAGGCTCCTGTGTCAGCCGGTGCTGGTCGAGACGCTGACCGGCGACGAGTCGCGGTCGTGGGCCACCAGTCTCCCACACGGCTGGGCGTGCTGCGACAGCCGCAGGTGGGGCTAGCCCCAATACCAATAACTTAGGGTGAGGCGAGAACGTGTATGGCGTTGCCGATCTGCTTGCTGGGACTGGGCCAGTTTCGGTGTGCGGCGCGCTTGACGTGGTAGTTGCTCATCTTGCGTCGGACGACGCGCGCGTTGGCCCGCAGCCGTCGCTTCGGTAGT
>JAJXTD010000068.1 GCA_021784035.1 Actinomycetes bacterium
GTCAGCGGTCGCCGAAGATGGTGCGGTGCCAGTCCTTGCGGACGTCGCCGGTGATGTCGATCGAGACGTGCTTGACCTGGGTGTACTCGTCGAAGGAGTACTGGCTCATGTCCTTGCCGAAGCCGGACGCCTTGTAGCCGCCGTGCGGCATGTCGGACACGATCGGGATGTGGTCGTTGATCCACACGCAGCCGGCCTGGATCTCGCGGGTGGCGCGCATGGAGCGCACGACGTCACGGGTCCACGCGGACGCGGCGAGCCCGAACGGGGTGTCGTTGGCGAGCGCGATGCCCTCGTCGTCGGTGTCGAAGGGGAGCACGACCAGCACCGGGCCGAACAGCTCCTCCTGCACGATCTCGGAGTCCTGCGCGACGTCGACGACGAGCGTGGGCTCGTAGTAGGCGCCAGCGGCGAGCGCACCACCCGGGGCCCGGCCGCCCACGACGACCTTCGCGCCGTAGCCGCGCGCCCGGTCGACGTAGCCGGCGACGGAGTCGCGCTGGCGCAGCGAGACGAGCGGACCCTGGTCGGTCGACGGATCGGTGGGCTCGCCGAGACGAACCGTGCTCATGAGGTCGGCGACGCCCTGCACGAAGGCATCGTAGAGCGGGCGCTGGACGTAGGCACGGGTTGCCGCCGTGCAGTCCTGGCCGGTGTTGATCAGGGCACCGGCGACCGCGCCCTGGACGGCGGCGTCGAGGTCGGCGTCGTCGAACACGACGAACGGCGCCTTCCCGCCGAGCTCGAGGTGCACACGCTTCACGGTCCGCGACGCGAGCTCCATGACCCGCTGCCCGACCGGGGTGGAACCGGTGAACGAGCACATGCGGACGCCGGGGTGGGTGAGCAGCGCCTCCCCGACGACGCGACCGGCCCCGGTGAGCACGTTGACCACGCCGTCCGGGACGCCTGCGCGGGTGCAGTCCTCGGCGAGCATGAGCGAGGTCAGCGGCGTGAGCTCGGCCGGCTTGAGCACGATGGTGTTCCCCGCGGCGACGGCCGGCAGGACCTTCCAGACGGCCATCTGCAACGGGTAGTTCCACGGCGCGATCGACCCGACGACGCCGATCGACTCCCGGCGGATCATCGAGGTGTGCAGCCCGTCGTACTCGGCGGACGCCCTGCCCTCCAGATTGCGGGCGGCGCCGGCGTAGAACGAGACGTTGTCGATCGAGCCCGGCACGTCGAACTCGCGGGTGAGCTTGATCGGCTTCCCGCTCTGGGCGGTCTCGACCTGGGCGTACTCCTCGGCGCGCTCGGCCATCGCGGCGGCCAGCGCGGTGAGCGCGGCGGCGCGCTCGCCGGGGGTGGCCCGCGACCACTCCGCGTGCGCGGCGGTCGCCGCGGCGACGGCGGTGTCGACGTCCTGCGGTCCCGCGAGGTCCGTGCTGGCGACGACGGCTCCCGTCGCGGGGTTCACGACGTCGTGACTCTCGCCGGACGTGCCGCGGCGGAACCCGCCGGCGACGTACTGGTGGCCGTGCTCCGGCACCGGGTCCTCCTCAAGGTGAACGTCGGATGAGTCATCCCGCCGGACCCCCACGCCCGAACCGCGGCCGATCCTCGCACGCGCGAACGGTCCAGACAAGGGATTCCGTGGCCAGAACCTCATTCGACGACGGATTGCATCACATTTGTAACGTGCGAGTGAGGTTTCCCGTACCCCGGCGTGCCCCGATGACCCCGGGCCCGATCCGGTGGCCGCCCGCTCCGGACAGGCTGACAAGCGCGACCCGGGATGCCTGACGACCTGTCCCCGATCGGGGCTACCCTCGGGCGGCGTGGGCTCCCCCGACCGTCTCGCCGACATCTACCCGAGCGTGCGCGAGGTCCTCGACCTGCCCGCCGTGCGCGAGGGGGACGCCGTGGTGCGGGCCGGCGCCGGGTCGCTCGACCGGGCCGTGCGCTGGACCCACGCGGCCGAGGTGGCCGACGTCGCCCGGCTGCTCAAGGGCGGCGAGCTGCTGCTCACCACGGGCGTGCTGCTCCCGGCGGACGACGCCGGCCTCGCCCAGTACGTTCGCGGCCTCGCCGCGGCGGGCGTGACCGGCGTCCTCGTCGAGGTCGGGCGCCGCTTCGACCGGCTCCCCGACGCCATGGTCGACGCCGCCGAGGCCACCGGCCTCGTGCTGGTCGAGCTCACCCACGAGGTCCGCTTCGCCGCGGTCACCGAGCAGGTGCACGCGCGGATCGTCGACGCCCAGCTCGCCGAGCTCCGCGCGTCCGACGAGGTGCACGCCGCGTTCACCGAGCTCACCGTCGAGGGCGCCCCGCCCACCGAGATCGTGCGCCAGGTGGCCCGCATGTCCGGGCGCCCCGTCGTGCTCGAGAACCTCGCGCACCAGGTCCTCGCCGTCGACCCGTCGGGCGAGGACCTGGCCACGGTGCTCGACGGGTGGGAGGACCGCAGCCGCGCGGTCCGGGTCCGGGAGCGCACCGGGTACGACGCGGCGAGCGGCTGGCTGCTGACCACCGTGGGGGCGCGCGGGCAGGACTGGGGGCGCCTCGTGCTCGTCACCGACGCGCCGCCCACCGTGCGCGACTCGATGCTGCTCGAGAGGGGTGCGGCCACCGTCGCGCTGTCCCGGCTCGTCGAGCGCGACCGCGAGTCGCTCGAGCGGCAGAGCCACCGCACCCTGCTCACCGGCATCATCGCCGGATCCGTCGCGCACACCGAGACCATGGCCCGTGCCCAGGCGCTCGGCGTCCCGCTCGAGGGTCGCGCGCTGGTGTCGGTGCTCGTGCGGCTCAGCGTCTGGCCGGCCGGCCCCGCGCTCGAGACCCAGGAGCGGCTGCGCGACTTCGCCGAGAGCGTGTCCGCGGCCGTGCGCGACATCCGCGCGGTCGGGCTCGTCGGCGGCGTCGACGACGCGACCGTCGGCGCCCTGCTCTCGCTGCCGCCGCGCGAGGACGTCGACAGGGTGCTCGAGCGGCTCTCGGTCGCCCTCGCGAAGCGCGCCGCCACCGGCCGGGTGGTCGTCGGGGCCGACGACTGGGTGATGGCGGTCGGGTCGATCGTGTCGTCGGTGCGCGACCTGCGGCGCGCGTTCCTCGAGGCGTCCCAGGTCGCCGACGCGGCACCCTCCGGCGACGAAGGCGTCGCGCGGCCGTACTACCGCCTCACCGACGTGCGCCTGCGCGGGCTGCTGCACCTGCTGCGCGACGACGACCGGCTGCAGACCTTCGTGGAGCGGGAGCTCGGGCCGCTGCTGACGCACGACGCGCAGCACGCCACCGACCTCGTCGGCGTCCTGCGTACCTATCTCGCCTCGGGGCGCAACAAGTCCGCGGCGGCGGACGCCGCGCACATGTCGCGACCGAGCTTCTACGAGCGCCTGCACCGCATCGAACGCGTGCTGTCCGTCGACCTCGACTCGGTCGAGTCCTGCCTCTCGCTGCACGTCGCCCTCCTCGGCCTCGACGCCATCCGCCGCTGAGGCACCGGTCGTCGCACCGTCCGGGACGATCACCGCCCGCGGGGCACGCCAGGACCGTCCTTCCGCCGTGCGGAATCCATCGGTCCGGCTGCTCCGAACTCGGGACGTGAAACACTCCGCCCGGCTCGACGGTCCCCCCGTGCCCAGCCGCTCCGCGCCCGCCTCCGCCGCACTCGGCGTGCTCGCCATGGGGTCGGGTGTGGCCGTCGCCCACCTGCTCGCCGCGCTCACCATCCCGTCGCGCAGCCCGCTCGTCGCGGTCGGCGCCGCCTTCATCGACCTGACGCCGACATGGCTCAAGGAGTACGCCGTCGCAACGTTCGGCACGGCGGACAAGCAGGTGCTGCTCGGGACGATCGCGACGATCCTGGGGCTCGTCTCGGCCGGCGTGGGGCTGCTCGCGCGGGCCCACCGCCGCACAGCGGTCGGGCTCGTCGGCGCGGTCGGTCTCGTCGCGGCAGCCGCGGCCGTCTCCCGGCCCGGCGCCTCGGGCGCCGACGCCGTGCCCGCGCTGCTCGGCGCGGCCGGGGCCGCGGGCGCCCTCGCCCTGCTGACCCGTCGGGTCCGGCACGCGGCCGGACCGGGGGGCACGGCCGGCCCCGGTCGGCGGTCCGTGGTGCTGGGCGTCCTCGGTGTCGCGGGTCTCGCACTCGTCGCCGGCTCGCTCGGCGAGGTGGTCGGCCGCCGGCGCGCCGATGTCTCCGCCGCGCGCGCGGCCGTCCGGCTGCCGGCGCCCGACGACCCCGCCGCCGCGCTACCGGCCTCGGTCGAGGTGGGGGTCCCCGGCGTCACCCCCTTCCGCGTGGCGGCCAGGGACTTCTACCGTGTCGACACCGCGCTCACGGTCCCCGCGGTCGACGTCACCGGCTGGACCCTCTCCGTCGGCGGCATGGTCGACCGGCCCTACGCCGTGTCGTTCGCCGACCTGCTCGCGATGCCGCTCGTCGAGCGCGACCTCACCCTCACCTGCGTCTCCAACGAGGTCGGCGGCCCGTACGTCGGCAACGCGCGATGGCTCGGTGTGCGGGTGAAGGACCTCCTCGCCCACGCGGGAGTCGACCCGCGTGCGGACCAGCTGCTCTCGCGTTCGGTGGACGGCTGGACCGCGAGCACGCCCATCGCCGCCGTCACCGACGGGCGCGACGCGCTCGTCGCCGTGGCGATGAACGGCGAGCCCCTGGCCGCGGAGCACGGCTTCCCGGCGCGCATGGTCGTGCCGGGGCTCTACGGATTCGTGTCGGCGACGAAGTGGCTCGTGTCGCTCGAGCCGTCGACGTACTCCCGGGAGCAGGCCTACTGGACCCGCCGCGGCTGGGCCACCGATGCGCCGGTCCGCACCATGGCGCGCATCGACGTGCCGCACGCGCTGTCCACGGTCGCCGCCGGCCGGGTCGCCGTGGCGGGCGTGTGCTGGGCGCAGCACCGCGGGATCGACGGGGTCGAGCTCCAGGTCGACGACGGTCCCTGGCGCGCGGCGCGGCTCGGGTCGGTCCCGAGCGACGACACCTGGCGGCAGTGGGTCGTGACGTGGGACGCCACTCCCGGCCGCCACACCCTGCGGGCGCGGGCGACCGACGGCACGGGCCGCACCCAGCCCGAGGCGCGGCTCACGCCGTTCCCGAGCGGGGCCCAGGGCTGGCACGAGGTCGTCGTCACGGTCGCGTGACGCACGTGGACCTCGTCGTCGGGTGCCGCTCGGTCGACGTGGGCCGAGGCACCGGCGACGTAGCCGTCGAGGAACGCGGTCACGGGGTGCACGAGCCGCCCCCCGCAACGGGCCTGCCACCAGCGGGTCCCGCCGGCGCGGGCGTTGCCCGACGATCCGACCAATCCGGGAGCAGCGCGGTGCCGAACCACCCGTGACCGCCGGGACAGGCGGACCGACGAGAACCTCGACACCCAGGAGCCACCCATGACCAGCACCCGCATCCGCCGCCGCGCCGGCCTCGCCGCCGCCGTCGTCGCGCTCCCCCTCGCCCTCGCCGCGTGCGGCAGCACCGGCTCGACCACCGTGTCGTCCGCGCCGGCGGGATCGACGCCCACCTCGGCCGTCGACACCATGTCGCCCGCCGCCGGCTCCGCGGACCCGGCCGCCGACGTCTTCGGCGCCGGGTGCTCGGCGGTCCCGAAGAACGGCGCGGGCAGCTTCACCGGCATGGCGACCGACCCGGTGGCGACCGCGGCCTCGCACAACCCCGTGCTCTCGACGCTCGTCACTGCGGTGGTCAAGGCCGGCCTCGTCGACTCCCTGAACACCGCGGACGGGATCACGGTCTTCGCCCCGATCAACGACGCGTTCGCCAAGCTCCCCAAGGCCACGCTCGACAAGGCCCTCGGAGACCCCAAGGGACTGCTCACGACCGTGCTGACGTACCACGTGGTCGCCGGGCGGCTCACGCCCGAGCAGCTTCCGGGGATGCACAAGACCCTCCAGGGTGCGAGCATCGACGTCACCGGGTCAGGGACGGACCTCACCGTCAACGGCTCCGCGCACGTCGTGTGCGGCAACGTCCCGACCGCCAACGCCACCGTCTACCTCATCGACGGTGTCCTCCTCCCGAAGGCATGACGGCACCAGGCATCGTGACGATCTCCGACGGCTCCGCCTCGTCCTCGCCCGGCAACGCGCCGGGCGGGGACGCGCGCGCCGCGCTGGTCGCGCTCCTCGCGCGCTCGAGCCGCGGTGACGAGGCCGCCTTCGCCGAGCTCTACGACCTCACCAGCGCGAAGGTCTACGGCCTGGCACGCCGCGTGGTGCGCGACCCGGCGCAGGCCGAGGAGGTCGCGCAGGAGGCCTACCTCGAGGTGTGGCGGCAGTCCACCCGTTACGACGAGGCGCGCGGCAACCCGCTCGCCTGGATCCTCACGATCGTGCACCGCCGTGCTGTCGACCGGGTCCGCTCGGCGGAGAGCGCCCGCGAGCGCGACACCCGCTATGCCGCCCTTGGCGACGGTCCGGAGTACGACGAGGTGGCCGAGGCCGTCACCGCGACCCTCGAGACCGCCCGGGTGCGCAAGGCGCTGACGTCGCTCACCGAGGTGCAGCGCGAGGCGATCACCCTGGCCTACTACGGCGGCTACACCCACCGCGAGGTGTCGGAGCTGCTCGACGTGCCGCTCGGCACGGTCAAGACTCGGATGCGCGACGGGCTGATCCGGCTGCGCGACACACTGGGGGTGGAGGCATGACCAGCGACGCCCCGGACATCCACACGCTCTCCGGCGCCTACGCCCTCGGCGCGCTCGATGCCGACGAGGCCGCCGCGTTCGAGCGGCACCTCGAGTCGTGCGCCGCGTGCCGCGACGAGGTCCGCTCCTTCGGTGCGGCGACCGCCTCGCTGGGCGAGGTCGTGGAGACCCCGGCGCCGGACCGACTGCGCGCCGCCGTCCTCGCCGGCATCACGGAGATCCGGCCGCTACCGCCGCACGTGGCACCCGACGACCCGTCCACGTCGACGACCGGATCCGGGGAGGAGCTCGCCCTACGCCGACGGGCTCGCGACCGTCGGTCCTCGCGGTGGCTCCAGGTGGCAGCCGCCGTTCTCGCGGTCGTCGCAGCCGGGGCGCTGTGGCGCACCGTGGCTCTGACCCAGCAGGTCGACACCGTGACGGCGACGGCAGCCGCGGTCTCGACCGTCCTGACCGCCCCCGACGCCAGAGCAGTCACGGGTGTCGTCAGCTCGGGTGGGAGGGCGGCGGTCGTCACGTCGGACCAGCTCGGCCGGGCCGTGCTGGTGACCGACGGGCTCGCACCGGCACCAGCGGGCTCCACGTACCAGATCTGGTACCTCGACAGCGCCGGCGCCGCCACCTCGGCCGGGTTCGTCCCCGCGGGCGAGCACGCCACGGTCCTGCTCCAGGGCAGCCCGGTGGGTGCCGCCGCCGTGGGCGTCACGCTCGAGCCGGCTGGGGGCTCCGCGCAACCGACGACGAAACCCGTTCTTGCCGTGGCGGTCTGACGTCCCACGTCGCGGCAGGATGCCGTCGCTGCGGTCGCGTGCCGCCGCCTCCGGACACGACGAGGACCCGCCCCGTCCCCGGGCGCGGGCCCTCGTCGTGGCTGGGCTCGCTCAGCCGAGCGAGGCCATCACGTGCTTGATGCGGGTGTAGTCCTCGAACCCGTACATCGACAGGTCCTTGCCATAGCCCGAGTGCTTGAAGCCGCCGTGCGGCATCTCGGCGACGAGCGGGATGTGGGTGTTGATCCACACGCAGCCGAAGTCGAGGCGCTTGGCCATGCGCATCGCCCGGCCGAAGTCCCGCGTCCAGACCGAGGACGCCAGACCGTAGGGGACCCCGTTGGCGAGGCGGAGCGCCTCCTCCTCGTCGGAGAACTTCTGCACGGTCATGACCGGGCCGAAGATCTCGTTCTGGATCATCTCGTCCTCCTGGCGGAGGCCGGCGATGACGGTGGGCTCGATGTAGTAGCCGCGGTCCCCCTGGCGACGGCCGCCCGCGACGACCGTCGCGTGGTCCGGCGTGCGCTCGATGAAGCCGAGCACGCGCTCGTACTGGCCGATGTTGTTGACCGGTGGCACCATGGCGCCGCCGCCCGGGCCGTCGGCGAACGTGGTGTCGGTGTTGCGGGCCTGCTCGGCGAGGGCCGCGACGAAGTCGTCGTAGAGGCCCGGCCCGACCAGGACGCGGGTGGCCGCCGTGCAGTCCTGGCCCGCGTTGAAGTAGCCGGCCACGGCGAGCGCCTCGGCCGCGGCGGCGACGTCGGCGTCGTCGAAGATGACGACCGGCGCCTTGCCGCCGAGCTCGAGGTGCACGCGCTTGAGACCCTGGGACGCCGACTCGGCGACCTGCATGCCCGCCCGGACCGAGCCGGTGATCGCGACCATCGCGGGCGTCGGGTGCTCGACGAGCGCCCGGCCGGTGTCGCGGTCCCCCGTCACGACGTTGAACACGCCGGCCGGGAGCACGTCGGCCATGAGCTCGGCCATGCGCAGCGTCGAGACGGGCGTGGTGTCGCTCGGCTTGAGGACGACGGTGTTGCCCGCGGCGATCGCCGGGGCGAACTTCCAGACCGCCATCATCATCGGGTAGTTCCACGGCGTCACCTGGCCGATGACGCCGACCGGCTCGCGGCGGATCATCGAGGTGAAGCCCTGCATGTACTCGGCGGCGGCACGGCCCTCGAGCAGGCGGGCGGCGCCGGCGAAGAAGCGGATCTGGTCGATCATCGGAGGGATCTCCTCCGACATGGTCACGGCGATCGGCTTGCCGGTGTTCTGCGACTCGAGGGCGACGAGCTCCTCGGCGTGGGCCTCGAAGGTGTCGGCGATGTCGAGCAGCGCCTTCTGCCGGGTCGACGGGGTGGAGTCCCGCCACGACTCGAAGGCGGCGGACGCCGCCCGGTAGGCACGGTCGACGTCCTCGGCCGTCGACACCGGGGCGGTGCCGAAGACCTCGCCCGTCGACGGGTCGACGAGGTCGATGGTGCGACCGTCGGCCGAGTCGACCGACTCGCCGTTGATGAAGTTGCGCAGCTGGCGCTTGTCGCTCACGCGGTCTCCCGGGTGGTGGGGGCAGGGCGGGACGCGGGGTCCCGGGGCGTCCGTGACGCAGGGTCCAGCCTAGCCCCGCAGGTTCGGTTATCGATAGATGAAGCGGCCATCTGCGACCGAATCCGCAACAAATCGTCATCCAGACTGCGGATTCACTTGCCAAGGCCCCACCCGATCGAGGACGATGCGAGGCGTGGTCACCCGCGAACGAACGGTCCACGTCGGTCTCGACGACGTGAGCAAGGCCATCATCGAGCAGCTCCAGCAGGACGGGCGCCGGCCGTACGCCGCCATCGGGAAGGCCGTCGGTCTGTCCGAGGCCGCCGTGCGCCAGCGCGTCCAGCGGCTGATCGAGTCCGGTGTCATGCAGATCGTCGCGGTCACCGATCCGATGCAGGTCGGGTTCGCGCGCGCCGCGATGATCGGCGTCAAGGTCGAGGGCGACGTCGAGGCCGTCGCCGACGAGATGGCTGCCATGACCGAGGTGGACTACCTCGTCATCACCGCGGGCAGCCACGACATCCTCGCCGAAGTCGTGTGCGAGGACGACGAGCACCTGCTCGAGGTGCTCAACCGCCGCGTCCGGGCAATCCCGGGGGTGCGAAACACGGAGACCTTCGTCTACCTGAAGCTCCGCAAGCAGATCTACACCTGGGGAACACGATGACCAGCACACCGCAGTACGTGAGCGAGCCGGGGACGGACCTGCTCGCCGACAGGGCGCGCGACCACCTGTGGATGCACTTCACGCGCCACTCGGTCTACGAGCAGGGCGGGCACGTCCCCGTCATCGTGCGCGGTGAGGGCGCCTACATCTGGGACGACAACGGCAAGCGCTACCTCGACGGCCTCGCCGGCCTGTTCACCGTCCAGGTCGGGCACGGCCGGACCGAGCTCGTCGAGGCCGCCGCGAAGCAGATGCAGGAGCTCGCGTACTTCCCACTGTGGTCCTACGCGCACCCCAAGGCCATCGAGCTCGCCGAGCGGCTCACGCACTACACGCCGGGCGACCTGAACCGCGTCTTCTTCACCACCGGTGGCGGCGAGGCCGTCGAGTCGGCCTGGAAGCTGGCCAAGCAGTACTTCAAGCTGACCGGCAAGCCGATGAAGCACAAGGTGATCAGCCGTGCTGTCGCCTACCACGGCACGCCGCAGGGCGCGCTGTCCATCACCGGCATCCCGGACGCCAAGAAGTACTTCGAGCCGCTGGTGCCGGGCGCGCACAAGGTGCCCAACACCAACTTCTACCGCGCACCGCAGCACGGCGACGACATCGAGGCGTTCGGCCGCTGGGCCGCCGACCGCATCGCCGAGGCGATCGAGCTCGAGGGTCCCGACACCGTCGCCGCGGTGTTCCTCGAGCCGGTGCAGAACTCCGGTGGCTGCTTCCCGCCCCCGCCCGGGTACCTCGAGCGCGTGCGCGAGATCTGCGACCGGTACGACGTGCTCATGGTCGCCGACGAGACGATCACCGCGTTCGGCCGCATCGGCGAGATGTTCGCCACGACGCGCTACGGCGTGACGCCGGACATCATCACGTGCGCGAAGGGCATGACCTCCGGGTACTCCCCCATCGGCGCGATGATCGCGAGCGACCGGTTGTTCGAGCCGTTCCGGCACGGCACGACGTACTTCGCCCACGGGTACACCTTCGGGGGCCACCCGGTGTCGGCCGCCGTCGCGCTCGCGAACCTCGACGTGTTCGAGCGCGAGGGCATCACGCAGCACGTGCGGGACAACGAGGGCGCGTTCCTCGCCACGCTGTCCAGGCTGAAGGACCTCGACATCGTCGGCGACGTCCGCGGTGCCGGGTACTTCTACGGGATCGAGCTCGTCAAGGACAAGGCCACGAAGGAGACCTTCTCCGACGACGAGGCCGAGCGGCTGCTGCGCGGCTACCTGTCCAAGGCCCTGTTCGACGCCGGACTGTACTGCCGCGCCGACGACCGCGGCGACCCGGTGATCCAGCTCGCCCCGCCGCTGATCAGCGACCAGGTCCAGTTCGACGAGATCGAGCAGATCCTGCGCTCGGTGCTCGTCGAGGGCATGAACCACCTCTGACCACGACTCCTCCGGGCGTCGCCACGTAGCACCCGACGAAGGGTCCGCATGGACCGGCACGACCTCCCCGCACCCGGGTCCTCCGAGAGGACCCGGGTGCGGCGCATCCCGGAGAAGGCGGTCGAGGACCGCGCCGCGCTCGAGGCGGTCCTCGACGCCGGCCTCGTCGCGCACGTCGGCATCGTCGACGACGAGGGCCAGCCGTACGTCGTCCCGGTGGCCTACGCCCGCGACGGCGACCGGCTGCTCTTCCACGGCTCCACGGGATCGCGGCTGTTCCGCCGCCTCGCCGACGGCGCCCGCACCTGCGTGACCGTGACGCTGCTCGACGGGCTGGTCCTGGCCCGGTCGGCGTTCGAGAGCTCGATGAACTACCGCGCGGTCATGGTCCTCGGCACCTGCGCGGTGCTCGACGGCGCGGAGCGCGACGACGCGCTGCGGCGTATCTCCGACCATCTTCTGCCCGGACGCTGGGACGACATCCGTCCGCCGTCGCGCAAGGAGATCGCCGCGACGCTGGTCCTCGCCCTGCCGCTCGACGAGGCGAGCGTGAAGGTGAGCGCGGGCGGGCCGGACGACGACCCCCAGGACGTGGACCGGCCGGTGTGGGCCGGCCGCGTGCCGATCCGCGAGGTCTTCGGCGAGCCACAGCCCGACGAGGCCGGCGCCGCCCACCCCGTCCCGACGTACCTGGAGCAGTGGACCCGATGACGCCGCGCGACTACCGCAGCCTGTCGTTCTGGTGGGACTCCCTGCCCGACGACCTCGCCGGCCCGGCCCGGCCGCCGCTCGAGGGGTCCACCACCGCGGACGTGGTCGTCGTGGGTGCGGGCTACACCGGCCTCTGGACGGCGTACTACCTCGCGCTGGCCGACCCGACGCTGCGCGTCGTCGTGCTCGAGGCCGAGACCGCGGGCTTCGGCGCGAGCGGACGCAACGGCGGCTGGGCCTCGGCGCTGTTCCCCACCTCGCTCGACAAGGTCGCGGCGTCGTCCTCGCGGCCGGCCGCGGTCTCCCTGCTGGAGGCCATGTTCGACACGGTCGACGAGGTCGGGCGCGTCGCCGAGGCCGAGGGCATCGACTGCCACTTCCGCAAGGGCGGCACGGTCGTGCTCGCCCGTACGCCGGTGCAGCTCGAGCGGGCGCGGGCCGAGATCGCGGACCACCGCTCGTGGGGCTTCGGCCCCGAGGACTTCGCGCTGCTGTCCGCCGCCGAGGCGCAGGAGCGGCTCGGCGCCACCGACGTCCTCGGCGCCACGTACTCCCCGCACTGCGCGTCGATCCACCCGGCCCTCCTCGTGCGCGGCCTCGCGCTCGCGGTCGAGCGCCACGGGGTCACCATCCACGAGCGCACGCGGGTCACGTCGATCGAGCCGGGCGTCGTGCGCACGGAGCACGGCGACGTCCGCGCCCCGCGGATCGTGCGCGCGACCGAGGCGTGGACCGCGCAGCTCCCCGGTCACGAGCGCGACATCGCGCCGGTCTACTCCCTCGTCCTGGCGACCGAGCCGCTGCCCGCGGCGCTGTGGGACGAGATCGGCCTGCGCGCGGGCGAGACGTTCGCCGACCACCGGCACCTCATCATCTACGGGCAGCGCACGGCCGACGGCCGCTTCGTCTTCGGCGGGCGCGGCGCGCCGTACCACCTCGGCTCGCGGATCCGGTCGGAGTTCGACCGCGAGCCCGAGGTGTTCGACGAGCTGTGGCGGGTCCTGCGCGAGCTGTTCCCGGCCGTCGGCGCGTACGCCGTGACGCACACCTGGGGCGGGCCGCTCGGCATCCCGCGCGACTGGTACCCCTCGGTCGGGCTCGACCCCGGCACCGGGATCGGGTGGGCCGGCGGCTACGTCGGCGACGGCGTCGCCTCGAGCAACCTCGCCGGACGCACGCTCGCGGACCTCGTGCGCGGCGTGTCGACCGTGCGCACGGCGCTGCCGTGGGTCAACCGGCGCTCGCCGCGCTGGGAGCCCGAGCCGCTGCGCTGGCTCGGCGTCAACCTCGGCCTGCGCGTCATGGCGTCGGCCGACGGCGCCGAGGAGCGCAGCGGACGCCCGTCGCGGCGCGCCGACCTGCTCGCGCCGTTCCTCGGCGGCCACTGACCGCCCGCGGCACACTCGTCCGCACCACCCGAGAAGCCGCACGACCGAGCACCCGGAGACCGCGATGAGCACCGACGACCTCTCCCCCGCGGAGCAGCTGCGCACGATGGTCGTGGCCTACGCCGACGTCCTGGGCGGCGCGCTCGAGCCGACCGGGCCGCGCGCGGGCTTCGACAGCGGCGACCCGCAGACGAGCACGATCGTCTTCTTCGAGGGGCACGGCGTCACCGTCGGCGTCTGGGAGTGCACCCCGGGCGGGTGGACGATCGCCGACCGGCCCGAC
>JAJXTD010000069.1 GCA_021784035.1 Actinomycetes bacterium
CACTTCGACCTGACGGCGTACGACGACTACCTCAACGGCCGCATGGTCGACGAGGAGACGAGCGAGGCCCGCTTCGCCGCCGGACTCGCCACGATCCCGCCGGTCCCGGCGGGCTGATCCAGCGCTGTAGGCCGCGGGCCCTGGCGCTGGTGGCCGGGGCCCGCGTCATGTCGCGCGTCCGCCATAGATTCGGCGCCGGAGCCCGACGGCCGTAGCGTGACGACCCGCCCACCGGGGTCGGCAGGGACTGGGCGAGGCACGAGTGGAGCCGACCGTCGGACGGCTCCTCGTGCGAGCGCTGCGCTATCGGGTGGCCGGCGATGAGCATCGGCCTACCGGCCGCTCTCGTCCGAGTAGGTCACCGCCCACGCCGCGTCTCAGCGCCCATGGCATCCGTCGCCACCACGGATCGCGGGGGTACCTGCGCTACTTGTACAGCGTGGTGGCTCCGCGGCAGACGGTGTCGTTGAGCGAGCAGGGGACGGACGCCTCCGCGCTGTTCGCGTAGAGGCGCAGGAACCGGAACTGGATCTGGTTGTATGCCGTCCCGTTCGGCTGCAGGGGGGCCAGCGGCGTGCTCGTGACGGTGGTGACCGTGTTGACGGTGACGGTCACTGTCGCGTTGGTCACCGTCGTTCCCGCCTTGGCGGTCAGCGTCACCGTCTGGCCATCCCCGATGGAGGCGATGGTGGACACCAGGTCCTGCCCGGCAGAGTCGGCTCCGGGGACAGTCACCGTGACGTTCGCGTTGTTGACCCAGCTGGTGTCGGTGAAGAAGGGGACGGGTCCCGTCACCGTCAACACGGTGTCGTTCTTGGTGATCGCTCCGCCGGTCGCGGTGACATAGGTCGGGACGATCTGGGTGGTGGTCACGGGGTAGGGGTTGACCCAGCAGGTGCTCGCAGCACCTGTGGAGCTGGTCGCGTAGGTCTGGTTCTGGTAGTAGGCGCCGCAGAACGTCACCAGCGCCAGCTCGGTGGTGTCGAACGTGCCGTTGTTCCCGGATGCGTCGGGGACGTAGTTGCCGGCGACGGGCAAGAGGATGGGCGTGTTCACGATCGCTGTGAACGCTCCTCCCAGACCGGACTTGCTGACCCCGGGGTCGGCCGGCAGGTTCCCGGGGATCGTCGGCATCGCGTTGTAGCCGAACCGGGTCCAGTTCGTCAGGTCCGTGGCCGGGTTGCCGCCAGCGTTGAAGTCCACCGCGCCCCAGTTGCCGCTGGAGTAGGTGCCACAGACTCCCCACAGGTTGTCCATCGGGGAGGCGACCGTGGTGCCGGGTGCCGCCTCGGCCGCCGTGACGGTGCTCTGACAGGCGGCCCACGGCCGGATCGTGCCGATCAGGGTGCGCAGCCACTGCCCGGTCGCGGCCGCGTGGGGGTGGGTGCTCGTGACTCCGATGAGCCCGGCGAGGCCTGTGGGCACGTCTCGGGCGGTTGTCACGTCCACCAGGATCGCCGTGGCGTCCGGGCTGCAGTAGGCGTGCGCGGTGACCGTGTCGGTCGTGGCGGCCTGGCCGGACTTGTTGTTCTCCGCGTTGGCCTGCGTCGCCACCGTCGTGGCGATCGTGTCGGCTCCCATCGCGGACAGGTCGGCCGTCGTGCACGTCGCGGACGGGTACGCCTGGCCGACAGCGCGGGCGGCAGCGAGCGCCGCCGAGTCGGCGGACACCGAGAGCTGGCGCGCCTGGGCGTAGGCGTTCCCGATGTCCACCGCGAAGGCGGCGAGCACCAGGATCAGCACCGACCCCAGCGCGACCATGATCGCGATCGTCCCTGTCTGGTCCGCTCTCGGGGCAGGTCTGCCGCAGCGTTCCGGACGGGGGGACGACGACGTGCGCCTCAGCCGAACTCGCATACGTACACCGCCTTCGCGCTCAACGGGAGCGTGGTCGGGAACGGGGGGAAGCTCACCGGGAGCGAGGAGGGGTACTGCCCGTCGACGACGACGCTCGTGCCCGGTGCACTGCCCGCGCACGGATAGACCCCGGCTCCGGTCGTCTGATCACTGAGCAGCAGGAACGCTCCCGAGCACGGTGTCGTCACCACGCTGCCCGACGCGGTCAGCAGCGTGACCCGCGCCGAGGCGATCGCCGGGTCCATCGCCAGTCCGCTGAGGTCGCCGCTGACCTTGGATCGGATCGCCGGGCAGTCGAGCAGCTGCCCGACCACCACACCCGAGCGCGCACCTGAGCGCACCGCGTTGTTGAGCGTCAGCTGCTGGGAGAACACCACTCCGAAGTTGATGATCCCGAACACCACGAGCAGGAGCAGCGGCAGCACCAGGGCGAACTCGACCGCCGACGCTCCCGAGTCGTCAACCGACCTGCGACACGCCACGAGCCCACCCATCAGGACGCGGCACAGCCGGACCGTGCCCAACGACGACAACGCGGCCACCGGTCATTCCGTTACTCACAGTGGCCGCGAACTACGCCGAATGGCACCGAGGACGGCACTCCGTAGTACCTCAGTCACCCCGTTGTACGGTCGCGCTGTCGACCTACGCGCCACCTGTGGCCAGCCGCCGAGGACCGCGCCCGGAAGGCGACTCAGGCGATGATCGACACGGCGCTATGGGCCACTGACGAATCCCTGACGAACGCGGCCGGGGTGTAGGCCTGTGACCCGCTCCGGAGCCGCTGTCTACACGTTGAAGCGGAACTCCACGACGTCGCCGTCGTGCATGACGTACTCCTTGCCCTCCATGCGCGCCTTGCCCTTCGCGCGGGCCTCGACGACCGACCCGCAGGCGACGAGGTCGTCGAAGGAGATGACCTCGGCCTTGATGAAGCCCTTCTGGAAGTCGGTGTGGATCACGCCTGCGGCCTCCGGCGCCGTGGCGCCCTTACGGATCGTCCACGCCCGCGACTCCTTGGGCCCGGCGGTGAGGTAGGTCTGCAGGCCGAGGGTGTCGAACGCGACGCGGGCGAGGGTGGTGAGACCGGACTCGTGCAGGCCGATCGACTCGAGCAGCTCGAGGGCCTCGGCGTCGTCGAGCTCGGTGAGGTCGGACTCGGTCTTCGCGTCGAGGAACACCGCCTCGGCCGGTGCGACGAGCGCCCGCAGCTCGGCCTTGAGCTCCTCGTTGGAGAGCTCGTCGACGTCGACGTTGAAGACGTAGAGGAACGGCTTCGCGGTGAGCAGGAACAGCTCGCGGAGCGGCGCGGTGTCGAGGCCGGCGGCGAAGATCGTCGTGCCGGCCGACAGCACGTCGTAGGCCTTCCGCGCCGCCTCGAGGTTCTCGGCGCGGTCCTTGTGGAGCCGCGTCTCCTTCTCCAGCCGCGGCAGCGCCTTCTCCAGCGTCTGCAGGTCGGCGAGGATCAGCTCGGTGTTGACCGTCTCGATGTCGTCCCGGGGATCGATCCGGCCCTCGACGTGGACGACGTCGGGATCGGTGAACACCCGGATCACCTGGCAGATGGCGTCGCTCTCGCGGATGTGCGCGAGGAACTTGTTGCCGAGACCGGCCCCCTCGCTCGCGCCCTTGACGATCCCGGCGATGTCGACGAACGAGACCGATGCTGGCAGCTGCCGCTCGGAGCCGAAGATCCCGGCGAGCACGGCGAGCCTCGGGTCGGGGACGCCGACGACACCGACGTTGGGCTCGATCGTCGCGAACGGGTAGTTCGCCGCGAGCACGTCGTTCTTGGTCAGGGCGTTGAACAGCGTCGACTTGCCCACGTTGGGGAGACCGACGATGCCGAGGGTGAGAGCCACGGGGCAGGAGTCTAGGCGTCGCGCGGAGCCGAGCCGACCAGGTGCGCTCCGGCACCCGGGCGTCCCGCGGCGGGGGACGACGTCAGCGTCAGCGGAGCGTTCCGCGAGCCACCGGGACCCAGGTCCCGGCCAGCGGGCCGGAGGTCACCCGGACCGACACCACACCGCGCACCCAGGCGCGAGCGTCGACCGCCAGGCGGGTCGTCGTGGTGGCGGTCGTGCGCACGAGCGAGGCCAGCCCCGACGCGCTGACGGCCACTCCGGTGACGGTCCCCGCGGCGACGACGAGCCGGCGCCCGAGCAGGAAGTTCGTGACCCCGACGGGCTGACGTGCGACGGCCGCACGCGGCTGCTCGAGGATCCAGCGTCCCGCGAACGTGCCCGACGTGATCCGGTAGTAGACGCCGCGACCCTCGATGCGCTGGCGCAGGTCGAACGTCACGCCGAGCGGCGCGCTGAGCCGGCGGGTCACCTGCGACCGGATGACGCCGTGCGAGCCGAACGCGTACGCCGTGCGCGTCCCGGCCGCGAGGATCGCCTTGCCGGAGACACGCGGGGAGGGGTAGTCGGCCGCGAGCAGGTCGGCGAGCCGCGCGAAGACGATCGACCCCGTCATGGCGTGCAGCTCGAGCAGCTGACCGACGTGGACGGCGTGGTAGCGCGGTGACGGATGTCCGTGCGCCACGCAGTAGTTCGAGATCCAGCCGGGGTTGCGGATCCGCGTCGGGACGATCACGGACACCGTGTGCAGCGCGCCGTCCCAGAGCTGGCGGGCGCGCAGGTCGTGCGTGAGCACGTAGTAGTCGTAGAGCCCGTACGACGCGAAGACGTGCCCGTTCAGGGTGAAGTCTGAGCCGGCCGCCGGGTAGTGCGGGAACTCGTCGAGCCACAGGTTGCGCGCGGCGTCCACGTGCACGACCCAGGGGCGAGTCGCGCTCGGCCGGGCCAGGAAGCTGCGGAACGTCAGGTCGGCGGCCGACCGGTACGCCGTGTCCCCGGTCACCTCGAAGAGCCGGGTGAACAGCGAGAGCGCCTCGCCCTGCGCCATCGCGCTGAACCAGGGGGCGCGCATGAGCCCCTTCGTCGGGTCCTGGTGCAGCGCGAACGCGTAGTCGTAGGGGTAGAACCACGCGCCGTTGCTGACGACGCGCAGGGAGATGATCCGCTGCGCCTGCGCGACCGCCAGCGTCAGGTACGCCGCATCGCCGGTGAGCCGGTACGAGTCGAGCAGACGCAGCCCGTACTGGGCCTGCGCGACCGGGTGGTTGTGCTGCACCCCACCCACGAGGTACATGCGTACGCCGCTCGCGTCGTGCGGGCCGGTGTCGACGAGCGGGAGCGGTACGCCGACCGCGTGCGGGAGCAGGTTTCCGGTCAGCACGCGCAGCGGGTAACCGCCGGTGAGGTAGGGCAGCGCGGTCGTCGTCGCCGGTGCGACGGATGCCGCGCTGGCGGCCGGCACGAGCCCCACGGCCAGCATCACCGCGACGACCAGGATCCCGATGCGCCTCATGTCTCCCCCGTCCCCGGCGACCTGCCGGGACCGAACCTAGCGCCGGGTCGCGGTGGTCGGCAGGCCGACCGGCCGACGATGGAGCGGGTCACTGCAGGCTCAGGCGAGGTCCTCGACCGCGTAGACCGTCATCGCGTCACGCACGTACTCCGCCAGGCCCGGCCGGATCGCCTCGTAGCGCGCGTAGAAGTCGGGGTGGTCGACGTACAGGTCGCCCAGTCCGGCGAAGGCCTCGGCGCTCGGCGTCCAGAACCGGCACACCCAGGCGTGGTGCCCGGCCGTGACCTCCTGGACGCGCGGGTCGTCCGGCGCGACGCCGGCATCGAGCAGCGCGGCGTACGCCGCATCGCGCTCGGCGAGCTCGGCCTGGACGCGCTCGGCGTCGGCCTTGCTCATCGCGCCGACCCGGCGCCACGACTCGTCGATCTGCTCCTTGACCTGGTCGCCGTATCGCTCGACGAGATCGGCCTCGTAGCCCCGCTGCTTCTCGGCGTCGAACCCCTCGAACAGCTCCTCCGGTCCCATCACATCACCGTCCCTCCGTTCGATCGTGCGGGCCACCGTCCCGGCGAGACGGTCGAGCCGGTCGCGCTCGGCCAACAACGCCGCGTGGTGCTCGTTGACGCTGCGTCAAGGTCAACGCGCGCCGGGCACCCCCACTCCCGCACGAGCCGCAGGACGCTCGGCCGGATGTCGGACCTGGCTGGGACCGTCAGCGTATGAGCGATCTCCTTCCCCTCGTCGTGGGCCTCCTGCTCGGCGTCGCGGTGGGCGCGGGCACCGTGCTCGTGGTCGTGCGCGCCACCCGTGGCGCCACGGCGCCACCCGGCCTCGCCGCCGAGCGGGCCGCCGTCGATGCCCTCGTCCGCCCCGTCAACGAGACCCTCGCGCGCGTCTCGGACGACCTGTCCCGGGCCGAGCGGGAGCGCGCGGCGGCGCATGCGCAGCTGCGCGAGCAGATCCGGCTGACCGCGCTGGGCACCGACGCCCTGCGCGACCAGACCGGGCGCCTCGTGACGGCGCTGCGCCGTTCCGAGGTGCGCGGCCGCTGGGGCGAGGTGCAGCTGCGCCGGCTCGTCGAGTCCTCCGGGCTGCTCCCCCACGTCCACTTCGAGGAGCAGTCCAGCAGCCGCGACGACGCCGGCGACCTGCTGCGCCCCGACCTCGTCGTCCACCTGTCCGACGACCGCGACGTCGTCGTCGACGCGAAGGTCCCGCTGTCGTCCTACCTCGACGCGGCCGCGGCCACCGACGACGCCACCGCCCGGGTCCTGCTCGCTCGGCACGCCGCCGAGGTGATGGCGCACGTCGACCGGCTCGCGAGCAAGGAGTACTGGAGCCGCTACGAGTCGCCCTCGTTCGTCGTGCTGTTCCTGCCCGCCGAGTCCTTCCTCTCCGCTGCGCTCGACGTGCGCCCCGACCTGCTCGAGTACGCCTTCGCCCGCGACGTCGTCATCGCCACGCCGACGACTCTGCTGGCCCTGCTGCGCACGATCGCGCACACGTGGCGTCAGGACTCCGCGGCCCGCAACGTCCGGGAGGTGCACCGGCTCGCCCGCGAGCTCCACGCGCGCATCGCCGTCCTCGGCGGTCACCTGGGCCGGCTCGGTGCCGCCCTCGACGGCGCGGTCGGGCAGTACAACAGCACGGTCGGATCCCTCGAGTCACGCGTGCTCGTGAGCGCGCGTCGGCTCGCGACGCTCGGGGTGGTCGAGGCGCCCGACGACGCCGACTCGGGCCTGCCCACCCCGCGCCTCGTGACCTCGGCGACGCGTCCGCTGACGGCTGCCGAGCTCGTGGACGCCGCAGGCGGCGGCGTCGTCGACCTCCCGGTGGCCGTGCCGCTCGTCGGGACAGATCCCGAGGTCACGTACGGTTAGCGCTCGTGAGCACCGACCACGGCCCCGGCGCGCCGTCCTTCGGCGACCTCTTCGAGGACCCGGACGCCCCGGACCTCCCCCCGCCGACGCCCGCCGAGGCGGCCGCGGCCGAGCCGGCGGCCCCGGGCGTCGCCGTCCCCGCCGACGCCCGGCCGGCCGTGCCGGCGGAAGCGACGCCGGCCGACGCCGACGACCGCGCCGCGCACGACCTCGACCACGAGTCCGCCGAGGCGGCGCACCTCGTCGCCGGGTTCGAGTCGCCCGACGACGACGCCGGCGCGCCCGTCGAGGAGCAGCCCGGCACGGTGTCCCCGGCCGGCGAGCCCGTCCCGCCGCTCGTGGTCGCACCGGCCGCGCCCGGTGGCCCGGTCACGGTCGAGCCCGGCGCACCCGTGACCGTCGCGCCGGTCGCCCGGGCGTGGGACGGGACCGTCGACCCGGCCGTGTCCTCGGCACCCGCCGGCCGCGTCGACACCGGACGCCTCTACCGCTCCGCCGGGGCCGAGGGTCCGGCGACCCTCGACGCCATCCCCGCGATCGACCCCGAGCACGCCCCCGGCCGTCGCGTCGAGGTCGTCGCCGAGAAGCCCGTCCGGGTGCCGTCGGCCGAGACCGGGCTCACCTACTCCGGCGTCGTCGTGGTGGTCGGCGCCGTCACGGTCCTCGTCGCGTTCGCGGAGGCCCTGCTGCGCCACGAGATCGGGTGGATGACCGGCGTCGCCCTGCTCGCGTCCTCGGTCTACGCGGCTCTCGTGGTCCGTCGCGCGGACATCTGGGCGGCCGTCGTGGTGCCGCCGCTCGCCTTCCTCGCCGCCGCCCTGACGGCGGGCCAGCTCACCCTCGACAAGTCCGGCAGCCTGCTCATCCGCGAGGGCTTCAGCCTCTTCCGCACGCTCGCCACGAACGCACCGTGGATCCTCGGGACCACGGCCGTGTGCCTCGTGATCGTGCTCCTCCGGCGTCGCCGTCCCTGACCGTCGTACGCCGTCCCGGGCGCTCCGGTCGTACGCCGGGTCCGGCCGGCGGTACGCCGGGACCGGTCAGCGGCCCGCCGCGGCCTTGATGTCGCGACGCAGCTCCGGCGGCAGCGCGAAAACCAGGTGCTCCTCCGCCGACTGGACCTCCTCGACGTCGCCCCACCCGCGCTCGGCGAGCCAGTCGAGGACGCCGTGCACCAGCTCCTCGGGCACCGAGGCGCCGCTCGTGAGGCCCACCGTCGTGGCGTCCGCGAACCACGCCTCGTCGAGCTCCGCGGCGGAGTCGACGCGGTAGGACGCCCGCGCACCCGCCTCGAGGCCGACCTCGACGAGGCGCACCGAGTTCGACGAGTTGCCGCTGCCGACGACCACGAGCACGTCGCACCGCGGCGCGATGTCCTTGACGGCGAGCTGGCGGTTCTGCGTGGCGTAGCAGATGTCGTCGCTGGGCGGGCTCACGAGCAGCGGCAGCCGGCTGCGCAGCCGGTCGACGGTCTCGATCGTCTCGTCCACCGAGAGCGTGGTCTGCGAGAGCCACACGACCTTCTCGTCCGGGCCGATCTCGACCTCGTCGGCGTGCGACGGGCCGTCGACCAGCGTGATGGCCTCGGGTGCCTCGCCGGTCGTGCCGACGACCTCCTCGTGGCCCTCGTGCCCGATGAGCAGGATCCGGTAGCCCTCGTCGGCGAAGCGGCGCGCCTCCTGGTGCACCTTCGTGACGAGCGGGCAGGTGGCGTCGATCGTGCGCAGGTTCCGCGCAGCCGCCTCCGCGTGGACCGAGGGGGCGACGCCGTGGGCGCTGAAGACGACGATCGCGCCCTCGGGGACCTCGTCGGTCTCCTCCACGAAGATCGCACCGCGCTCCTCGAGCGTGTGGACGACGTGCTGGTTGTGCACGATCTGCTTCCGCACGTAGACGGGCGCGCCGTACAGGTCCAAGGCCTTCTGGACCGTGATGACGGCCCGGTCGACACCGGCGCAGTAGCCGCGCGGCGCGGCGAGGAGCACCTTCTTCGTCCCGCGGGTGGTGTCCGGCACGGGGGTGCTGCTCTCGGTGTGGCTCACCCGGCCATCGTAGGCGCGGTCCGGGAGGACGGCCTGGCCTAGGCTCCGGCCGTGGCACTGGACTCCTCACCCGAGCACCCCGCGGCGGTCCGCACGGTCGCCCGGGCCGTCGAGGGCTGGATCGCCCGGCTCGGGCCGGTCTGGGTCGAGGGCCAGGTGGCGCAGCTCACCCGGCGACCGGGCGCCCGCATGGTGTTCCTCACGCTGCGCGACACCGAGGCCGACATGTCGGTCACGGTCACCTGCCTCCCGCAGGTGGTCGAGGCGTGCGTCCCACCGCTCGCGGAGGGCCAGCGCGTCGTGGTGCACGCGAAGCCCGAGTACTACGCCGGCAGGGGGACGCTGTCCTTCCGCGCCGCCGAGATCCGGCCGGTCGGCCTCGGCGAGCTGCTCGCCGCGCTGGAGCAGCGCAAGACCCTGCTCGCCGCGGAGGGGCTGTTCGACCCGGCCCGCAAGAAGCCGCTCCCGTTCCTGCCGCGCGCGGTCGGCCTCGTCTGCGGGCGCGGGTCGGACGCGGAGCGCGACGTCGTCGAGAACGCGCGCCGCCGGTGGCCGGGCGTCGTGTTCGAGACGCGCGAGGTCGCCGTGCAGGGGGTGAAGGCGGTGAGCGAGGTCACGGCCGCCCTCCGCGAGCTCGACGCCCTGGCGCACGTCGACGTCATCGTGGTGACACGCGGCGGTGGGTCCGTCGAGGACCTGCTGCCGTTCTCCGACGAGGGTCTCGTGCGCGCGGTGGCAGCGTGCCGGACACCGGTGGTGTCGGCGATCGGCCACGAGAAGGACGCCCCGATCCTCGACCTGGTGGCCGACGTGCGCGCCTCCACGCCGACGGACGCCGCGCGCCGCGTGGTGCCCGACATGGTCGAGGAGATGCGCGGCGTGCACGACCTCCGCGCGCGGGGCACGCGCGCTCTGCGCACCCGGCTCGACCGAGAGGCCTCGTGGCTCGACGCCGCGAGGCACCGCCCCGTCCTCGCCGACCCCACCGTGCTCGTGACCTCGCGCGAGACCGACGTCCGGTCGCTCCTCGAACGGTCGCGCCGTGCCCTCGACTCCCGGCTCGCGCGCGCGGCCGACGACGTCGTGCACGTGCGCGCCCGCGTGCGCGCACTGTCCCCGGCAGCCACCCTCGACCGTGGCTACGCCGTCGTGCAGACCGAGGACGGCGCGGTGGTGCGCGTCGCCGCGGACGTCCACGACGGCGCGCTCGTCCGCGTGCGCGTCAGCGCCGGCGAGTTCCACGCCCGTCGCGAGCCGTGACGGTGGGAGCCGCTCCGGCGGTCCGGCGGCTGTCTAGGCTGCGTCCATGACCGACTCCCCCGCGCGTCCGACGTTCGAGCAGGCCCGCGACGAGCTCACCGACGTCGTCCGGCGACTCGAGGCCGGGGGGACCACCCTCGAGGAGTCGCTGGCGCTGTGGGAGCGCGGCGAGGCGCTCGCGACGATCTGCCAGGAGTGGCTCGACGCCGCCCGTGCACGGCTCGACACGGCCCGCGGTACGACGGAGCACGGCGCCGACTGACTCCGGGCCGGCTGATCGGCGCCCACGCCTCAGCCCGGGACGAGGGACGCCGTGAACGTGGTCAGGTCGTTCCAGCCCGCCCCGCCCGACACCACGTAGGTGACGCCGTCGGTCTCGCGGACGTACGCCCGGCGCTTCCCGTCCGGCGTCTCGAGCTTCTGCCACGTCACCCCGCCGACGACCGCAGAGCCGGCCGGTCGGCCGCCGAGCGTCTGGTCCCGCACGAACGAGAGCTGCCGGGTGGCCGACTGGTCGATGCCGACCGAGGTCGTCGTCGGCGTGAGGAAGCCGAGGTGGACGACGTCCTGGCCGTCGCCCGCGGTGGACACGCGGGCGACCGTGCAGCGCCACGTGGTCGGCAGCCCGACGGGCGCGAGGACGGGCCACGCCTCGGTGGCCCGCGCACCCGCCACCACGGGCGTCGGGTCGACCACCCGCACCGGATCGGGCTGGCCGCGGTCCCACGGGGCCACCAGCAGGACCACGGCACCGCTCACGACGAGCATCGAGATGAGCATGTCGCGGATGGTCTGGCGCATCCGGCGGCTCGCGCGCTCCTCGCGCATCGCGGCGACGGCGGCCGGGTCGTCGTCGGTCCGCTGCGACCAGTCCGGCGGGACCTCGAGGTCGCCCGGCACGACCCCCGCCGGCTCGTCCGGCGAGGCGGCCGCGGCACCGGCACGGGCCACGGGGTCGGTCGTCGGGTCGGCGTCCACCCCGACATTGTGGGCGACGGCGGGGCGGGCCGCCCCGCCGGGCCGGCGCTCAGCGAGCTCGACGGGTGGTCTCGACGACCACGTTCGTCGACTTCACCGACGCCACCGCGAGCACTCCCGGTTCGAGCCCGAGCTCGTCGGCGGCCTCGCGGGTCATGAGGCTCACCAGCCGGAACGGGCCGGCCTGGATCTCGACCTGGGCCATCACGCCGTCGCGGACGACCCGCGTCACGAGCCCCGGCATGCGGTTGCGCGACGAGCTGCGCACGTCGGACTCCACCTGCGGCGTCGTGGCGTGCTCACGGGCGAACTCGGCGAGGTCGCGGCCGACGAGCACCCACCGCCCCGCGCCGTCGCGGACGGCCGGGAGCCGACCGGCGTCGATCCAGCGACGGATCGTGTCGTCGCTGACACCGAGCAGTGCGGCCGCCTCGGTCGCTCGGAACTGGGTCATGTCCCGACGTTAGCCACCACACCCCGGAGGCGGGTACCCCTGGCCGGAGGTCCGGTGGTGGTCACGTCCCGTCGCCCGTACGGGAGGAGATCCTCGTTACAGTGCGGTCCTACACCCACGATCCGGGAGCGAGCCGTATGACCACCGAGACCGCCGCGCACCCCGAGACGCCGGACCGCAACCTCGCCCTCGAGCTCGTGCGCGTGACCGAGGCCGCCGCGATGGCCGCCGCACGCTGGGTCGGCTTCGGCGACAAGAACGGCGCGGACGGCGCCGCGGTCAACGCGATGCGCTCGCTCGTCCAGTCCGTGTCGATGCACGGCGTCGTGGTCATCGGCGAGGGCGAGAAGGACGACGCGCCGATGCTGTTCAACGGCGAGCACATCGGCGACGGCACCGGTCCGGAGGTGGACGTCGCGGTCGACCCGATCGACGGCACCACGCTGTGCGCCAAGGGGATGCCCAACGCGCTCTCGGTGCTCGCGGTGTCCGAGCGGGGCACGATGTTCGACCCGTCGGCCGTGTTCTACATGGAGAAGCTCGTGACCGGCCCGGCCGCGGCCGGCGTCGTCGACATCGACGCCCCGATCGCCGACAACCTCGCGAAGATCGCGAAGGCCAAGTCCGAGCGCATCGAGGACCTCACGGTCGTGATCCTCGACCGCCCCCGGCACGAGGGGCTCGTGACCGAGATCCGGCGCGCCGGTGCCCGGATCAAGTTCATCACCGACGGCGACGTCGCGGGAGCCGTCATGGCCGCCCGCGACGGCACGGGCATCGACCTGCTCGTCGGCATCGGTGGCACGCCGGAGGGCGTCATCACCGCGTGCGCGATCAAGTGCCTCGGCGGCGTCATCCAGGGCAAGCTCTGGCCGAAGGACGCAGAGGAGCGGCAGCGCGCGCTCGATGCCGGGCACGACCTGGGCCGGGTGCTGCTGACCGACGACCTCGTGACGGGGGACAACGTCTTCTTCGTCGCCACGGGTGTGACCGACGGCGAGATGCTCGAGGGGGTGCGCTTCCGGGGGGACACGGCGACGACGCACTCGATCGTCATGCGCAGCAAGAGCGGGACGATCCGCGAGGTGAAGAGCGAGCAGGGCCTGTCCAAGCTGCGGACCTACGCGGCCATCGACTTCGACGGGCACAGCTGACCACCCCGGACGTCACGTCCGAGCGGTGTGGCGGCGGGCACCGGAGGTGCCGCCCCGCCCCCACGGCGGAACGGCACGTCTGGAGAACGTCCGGCGGCCGGAAGCCGTTACACCTCGGGACCCGAGCGCCCGATGGACCCGCGCCGCGTGGCTCCGGAAGCCGATGGACCCGCGCCGCGTGGCTCCGGAACCCGGTGGACGCTGTGGTTAGCGTGGCCGGGTGGCTGCGTCTGGCGGTCCACCACGTTCGGCAGCATCGTCGAGCCGACGATCAACCTGGTCGCCTTCGGCTTCGGCTTCGGCGCGCTGGTGGCGTCGGTGCAGGGCATCCCCTACGTCCAGTACATCGGGAC
>JAJXTD010000259.1 GCA_021784035.1 Actinomycetes bacterium
CCCGACCCGCCGCCGGCGCCCGACCCCGGCCCGACGCCCGACCCGAGCGCCGACCCGAGCGACCCCGGGGCCGGACCGAGCCCCGGTCCGACCCAGCCGACGCCCGCGCCGACCGGCGACGCGACGACCGGCCCGACCGCGCCCGCGACGTCCGGCGCCGTCGACCCGGACGCCGGCCGCACGCATGTCGTGCGCCCGACCCTCGTCTACGACGGGAGCCGCCTACCGCTCGCACCCCGGGAGACGCGCACCGTGCGGCTCGGCGGCGTCGGCCCGGTCCCGTCGTCCGGGCTCACCGGGCTCGCCCTCACGCTCAGCACCGCCCGGGCCACCGCGGCGGGCTCGGTGGGCGTCCTCACCGGCTCGCTGCGGACCTACGTCGGGATCCTGCGCTCCTCGACGACCACGGCGCGCGCCACCCAGCTCCTCGCGCCGACCACCGACGGGACGGTCGTGCTGCGCAACACCGGCTCGAAGCCGGTGGCCGTGCGCCTCTACCTCAACGCCTGGTTCTCCTCCGGTCCGACGCCCGGCGGGACGACGATGACCATGCTCCCCGAGCCGGTGCGCGTCGTCGACTCCGCGGCGCGGGTGGGCCTGTCCGGCCCGACGACGAGCCCCGCCACCCGGCTGGTGCGGCTCACCGGGCCGGCCGGGGTGCCGGTGGGGGCCCGCGGCGTCCTCGTGTCCGTGAGCTTCCTCGGCGGCGCCACGGACGGAACGCTCACGATCGGGTCCGCCGGCCCGGTCGAGGCCGTCTCGTCGCCGCGGCGCCAGTGGTCGCACGAGGTCGTGCTGCTGCCGCTCGCGCCGACCGGGATGCTGGCGGTGCGGACCCCGTCGCTCGGCTCGCAGGTCCGCATCTGGGTGCTCGGCTACGTCGTCTGACCGCCGCCCGTCCGCCACCGGGCGCGACGCGGGTCGGCGACCGGGAGGCCGGCGGTGCGGACCCCGTCGCTCGGCTCGCAGGTCCGCATCCGGGTGCTCGGCTACGTCGTCTGGCCGTCGCCCGTCGGGCGCCCGGCGCGACGCGGGCGGTGTCTGCCTCCCGACCTAGACTGGCCGGGAGATGACCACCCTCTTCGACGACCTCGGCCTCCCGCGCCCGGAGCCGGAGCCGTCCGTCCCCGCGGCCGGCGCCCTCGCCGCGCTCGTCGACGACCTCAACCCCGAGCAGCGGGCGGCCGTCGAGCACCGGGGTGCGCCGCTGCTCATCGTCGCCGGGGCCGGCTCGGGGAAGACCCGGGTCCTCACCCGCCGGATCGCCCACCTGCTCGCCACCGGCGACGCCCGCCCGGGCGAGATCCTCGCGATCACGTTCACGAACAAGGCCGCGGGCGAGATGCGCGAGCGCGTGGTCGAGCTCGTCGGCCCCCGGGCCCGGGCGATGTGGGTCTCGACGTTCCACTCCGCGTGCGTGCGGATCCTGCGCCGCGAGGCGCCGCGCCTCGGCATGACGACGTCGTTCTCGATCTACGACTCGCTCGACTCGCAGCGGCTCATGACCCTCGTCTGCCGCGACCTCGACCTGGACCCGAAGCGCTACCCGCCGCGCGCCTTCAGCAACCAGGTGTCGAACCTGAAGAACGAGCTGGTCGACCACGAGACGTTCGCCCAGCGCGCGAGCAACCACCAGGAGAAGACCCTCGCCGAGGCCTACTCCGAGTACCAGCGCCGCCTGCGCCGGGCCAACGCGTTCGACTTCGACGACCTCATCGCCTCGACCGTCGCCGTGCTGCAGCTGTTCCCGGACGTCGCCGAGCACTACCACCGGCGCTTCCGCCACGTCCTCGTCGACGAGTACCAGGACACGAACCACGCGCAGTACGTCCTGGTCAACGAGCTCGTCGGCCGTGGCGCCGACGGCGTACCGCCGGCGCAGCTGTGCGTCGTCGGCGACGCCGACCAGAGCATCTATGCCTTCCGCGGCGCGACGATCCGCAACATCGAGGAGTTCGAGCGCGACTACCCGAACGCCACGACCGTCGTGCTCGAGCAGAACTACCGCTCCACCCAGACCATCCTCACCGCGGCCAACTCCGTGATCACCCGCAACACCGCGCGGCGGCCGAAGCGGCTGTGGACCGACGCCGGCGACGGGTCGAAGATCGTCGGCTACGTCGCGGACAACGAGCACGACGAGGCCGCGTTCGTGGCCGGCGAGATCGACCGGCTGGCCGACGAGGAGGGCGTCCCCGCGCGCGCCGTCGCCGTCTTCTACCGCACCAACGCGCAGTCCCGGTCGCTGGAGGAGGTGTTCATCCGCGTCGGCCTGCCGTACAAGGTCGTCGGGGGCGTGCGCTTCTACGAGCGCAAGGAGATCCGCGACGCGGTCGCCTACCTCCGCGCCCTGGCCAACCCCGACGACGACATCTCGCTGCGGCGCATCCTCAACACCCCGCGGCGCGGCATCGGCGACCGCGCCGAGGCGTGCGTCGAGGTGCTCGCGCAGCGCGAGCGGATCTCCTTCGGGGCCGCGCTCGCCCGGGCCGACGAGGCGCCGATGCTCGCGACCCGCTCGCTCACGCAGATCCAGTCGTTCGTGCAGCTGATGAGCGACCTCCGCACGCTCGTCGAGGCCGGGGCAGGTCCGGCGGTCGTGCTGCAGGCGGTGCTCGAGCAGTCCGGCTACCTCGCCGAGCTCGTCGCGAGCAGCGACCCGCAGGACGAGACGCGGGTGGAGAACCTCGCCGAGCTCGAGTCCGTCGCGCGCGAGTTCGAGACCGACCAGCCCGACGGCACGCTCGGCGACTTCCTCGAGCGGGTGTCGCTCGTGGCCGACTCCGACGAGATCCCCGACGCCGAGGAGCACGGCGGCGTCGTCACGCTCATGACGCTGCACACCGCGAAGGGCCTCGAGTTCCCCGTCGTGTTCCTCACCGGCATGGAGGACGGCGTCTTCCCGCACATGCGGTCGCTGGGCGACACCCGCGAGCTCGAGGAGGAGCGGCGCCTGGCCTACGTCG
>JAJXTD010000070.1 GCA_021784035.1 Actinomycetes bacterium
GGGCGGGGGCGGGGGCGGCGACCGGGGCCGGGGCCGCGGCCGGGACGGCCGCGCCGGAGGCGCCGATCAGGCCGAGCCGGCCGCCGACGGCGACGACCTGGTCCTCGCCCACCGTGATCTCGAGGAGCACGCCGGCGACGGGTGACGGCAGCTCGGTGTCGACCTTGTCGGTGGAGATCTCCACGAGCGGCTCGTCGACGGCCACGGCGTCGCCGACCGCCTTGAGCCAGCGGGTGACCGTGCCCTCCGTGACGCTCTCGCCGAGGGCGGGGAGCACGACCGGTGTGGCGCCGGCGGCCGCGGGAGCGGCGACGGGGGCAGCCGGGGCCGGAGCCGTGACCGGAGCCGTGACCGGAGTGGCCACCGCGGGGGCCGGGGGAGCCGTGGCGGGAACCGGCTCGGCCGCGGCCGGGGCGGGGGCGGTCGGCGCGGGCCCGGCGGCCGACTCGTCGGCGGCACCGATCACGCCGAGCTCGCCGCCGACCGGGACGACGGCGTCCTCTCCGGCGGCGATGGACAGCAGGACGCCGGCGACGGGCGACGGGATCTCGGTGTCGACCTTGTCGGTCGAGATCTCGACCAGCGGCTCGTCGACCGCGACGGTATCGCCGACCTGCTTGAGCCAGCGCGTGACCGTGCCCTCGGTGACGCTCTCGCCGAGCTGGGGCATCGTGACGGAGACCGACATGGCCTGTTCCTTCGGGTCGGGCGGACGTGAGGATCTTCGCGTGGCTCGCGGGGAGCCGGCTTCGGGGCGGACGGCTCAGGCGTGCGCGTGCAGGGGCTTGCCGGCCAGGGCGAGGAATGCCTCGCCGAACGCCTCGTTCTGGGTGGGATGGGCGTGCACGAGGGACGCGACGTCCTCGGGGTAGGCCTCCCAGTTGACGACGAGCTGGCCCTCGCCGATCAGCTCGCCGACGCGGGCGCCGACCATGTGGACGCCGACGACGGGCCCGTCCTTCTCCCGGACGAGCTTGACGAACCCGGTCGTGCCGAGGATCTGGGACTTGCCGTTGCCGCCGAGGTTGTACTCGTAGGACTCGACGTTGCCCTCGCCGTACTTCTCGGTGGCCTGCGCCTGGGTGAGGCCGACCGAGGCGACCTCCGGCTCGCTGTAGGTGACCCGGGGGATGCCCATCTCGTCGATGACGCGCGGGGCGAGGCCGGCGAGCTCCTCGGCGACGAAGATGCCCTGCTGGAACCCGCGGTGGGCGAGCTGGAGGCCGGGGACGATGTCGCCGACGGCGTAGACGCCGGGCACGTTGGTCGCCAGCCGGTCGTTCGTGAGGACGAAGCCGCGGTCCATCGCGACGCCGACCTCCTCGAAGCCCATGCCGGTGGCGTTCGGGCCGCGGCCGACGGCGACGAGCAGCAGGTCGGCCTCGAGGGTCGTGCCGTCCTCGAGGGAGACGACGACGCCCGCGTCGGACTGGGTGACACCGGCGAAGCGCACGCCGACCTTCGAGGTGATGCCGCGCTTGCGGAACGCGCGGTCCAGCGCCTTCGAGCACGCCTCGTCCTCGTTCGGGACCAGCCGCGGCAGGGCCTCGACGATGGTGACGTCGGCGCCGAAGGAGCGCCACACGCTGGCGAACTCCACGCCGATGACGCCGCCGCCGAGCACGACCACCTTCGCCGGGATCGTCTCCAGCGCGAGCGCCTCGTAGGACGTGATGACCCGGCCGCCGATCTCGAGGCCGGGCAGCGTGCGGGCGTAGGACCCGGTCGCCAGCACGACGCCCTTCGTGGCGGTGTACGTCGTACCCGCGACCTCCACGGTCGTGGGGGAGGTCAGCCGGCCGGTGCCCTCGACGAACGTGACGGCGCGGGACTTCACCAGGCCCTGCAGACCCTTGTAGAGCCGGGACACCACGCCGTCGCGGTAGGCGTTGACCTTGACCAGGTCGATGCTCTCGAGCGTGGCGTTGACGCCGATGTGCGCGGACTCCCGCGCGGAGTCGGCGACCTCGGCCGCGTGCAGCAGCGCCTTGGTGGGGATGCAGCCGTAGTGCAGGCAGGTGCCGCCGAGCTTGTCCTTCTCGATCAGCGCGACCGACAGGCCGAGCTGGGCGCCGCGCAGGGCCGCGGCGTAGCCGCCGCTCCCGCCGCCGAGGATCACGACATCGAACTGGGTCCCGGACACGGGCGCTCCTCGGGGGTGCGTGTGGTCGGACGAGAGATCACGCCTGCGGTGCGAGACGCGGGCCCATCCTTCCACCTCCGTGACACGCGCGTGACGAAGGGTGGCCGGCCCGCGGCGGACCCGGTCCGCGCGACGGGATGCGGCGCGGACCGGGTCGGGCCCGGGCTGGTGCGACGGTCAGACGCTGCCGGCGGCCAGGTCCTCGGCGACCTGCAGGAGGGTGCGGACCGCGGCGCCGGTGCCGCCGCGCGGGGTGTAGGCCCACGCGTGGTGGGAGTTGTACGCCGGCCCGGCGATGTCGAGGTGCGCCCAGCGCTGGCCCTTGCCCACGAACTCCCGGAGGAAGATCGAGGCGGAGAGCATGCCGCCCTCGCGCCGCCCGACCAGCGGGATGTTCGCGATGTCCGCGACGTGGCTGTCCAGACGCGTGCGCAGCTCCTCCGGCTGCGGCATCGGCCAGGACGGCTCGCCGGCGCGCGTCGCGGCGTCGTGGATCCGGTCCCGCAGCGCGTCGTCGTTGGACATGATCCCGAACGTGCGGGAGCCGAGTGCGATGACCGCGGCGCCGGTCAGCGTCGCGATGTCGATGAGGACGTCCGGCTTGTCCTCCTGGGCCCGGACCAGGCCGTCGGCCAGGACGAGGCGCCCCTCGGCGTCGGTGTCGAGGACCTCGACCGTCTTGCCACCGTAGGTGCTGAGCACGTCGCCGGGCTTCTGGGCCGAGCCGCTGGGCATGTTCTCCGCGAGGCAGAGGTAGCTCGTCACGCCGACCCCGAGGCCGAGCCGTGCCGCCGCCGTGATCGCGCCGAGCGCGGCGGCCGCGCCGCCCATGTCGCTCTTCATCTCGTGCAGGTTCGCCGACGGCTTGATCGAGATCCCGCCGGTGTCGAACGTGATGCCCTTGCCGACGAACGCGACGTGCGACGTCGCGCCCTCGGGGCGGTAGGACAGCCGGACCAGCCGCGGCGGGTGCGCCGACCCGCGCCCGACGCCCAGGATGCCGCCGTAGCCGCCGGCGGCGAGCTCGGTCTCGTCGAGCACCTCGACCTCGACCGGCAGCCCGGCGACCGCCTCCTGCGCGGCGACCGCGAAGTCCGCCGGCACCAGGTCGGCCGAGGGGGTGTTGACCAGGTCCCGGGCCAGGTTCACCGCGCCGGCCACGGCGCGGGCGCGGTTCACGGCCGCGACGGCAGCGGCGTCCTTCGCGTCGGCGACGAGCACGGTGACGCGGTCGACGGGCGCCTTGGTCGACGACGTGCTGTCGACCCGGTAGGTCCGGAACTCGTAGCCGCCGAGCAGGGCGCCCTGGGCGACGGCCTCGACCGCGCCGGCGGACTCGTGCGGCAGGGCGAGCAGCGCGCGCCGGGTGCCGGCCAGCGACCGTACGGCGGTGCCCGCGGCGCGGCGCAGCGTCTCGTCCGTCCAGGGGCCGTCGCCGAGGCCGACAGCGACGACGACCGGTGCCGCGGCGATGCCGGCACCGGGCACCCGGACGGTGTCCCCGACCGCGGCGGTGGCGCCGAGCGCCGCGAGCGACTCCTCGAGCCGGCGGCGGGGCGCGGCCTTGAGCGCCGCGGCGGGTCCGACCAGGACGACGCCCTTCTTGCGGCCGCCCGCGGGGGCGATCGCGACGACGAGGGCGTCGGTGGACTGGGTCGCGGCGTCGGCCGACGACAGGGAGAGCGTCGTCACGGTGGATCTCCTCGGGAGGCGTTCGGATGTCGCTGCGAACCTACTCCGCGGCGCCGTACCCGTCGCCCGCAGACACCCGCGCACGGGACTGGGTAGGTTCGGCGGCATGAGCGACTCCAGCACCCCACTCCTGTCCCCGCTGCACGCGCGCCACGAGGCGCTCGGCGCGAAGTTCGGCGACTTCGGCGGCTGGTCGATGCCGCTGGAGTACGCCGGCGGCGGCGTCGTCGCCGAGCACACGTCCGTGCGCGAGCGGGTCGGCGTCTTCGACGTCTCCCACCTGGGCAAGGCGTCGGTCACCGGGCCCGGCGCACGCGCGTTCCTCGACTCGGTCCTCACCAACGCGCTCGACCGCATCGGGCCCGGGAAGGCGCAGTACACCCTGCTGTGCGCGGAGTCGGGCGGCGTCGTCGACGACCTGATCGTCTACCTGCGCGCCGACGACGACGTCTTCCTCATCCCCAACGCCGCGAACACCCCGGAGGTCGTGCGGATCCTGCGCGCGGCCGCGCCCGAGGGCATCACGGTCACCGACCTGCACCACGACTACGCCGTGATCGCGGTGCAGGGGCCGCGGTCGGCCGATCTGCTCGACGCGATGGGCCTGCCCACGGAGCTGGAGTACATGGCGTTCGCCGGGGCCGAGCACTCCGGCATCGGCATCACCGTGTGCCGCACCGGCTACACCGGCGAGCACGGCTACGAGCTCGTGGTGCCGTGGGACCGGGCCGGCGCGGTGTGGGACGAGCTCATGAGCACCGGCGCCGGGTACGGCGTGCTGCCGTGCGGGCTCGGCGCCCGCGACACCCTGCGCACCGAGATGGGCTACCCGCTGCACGGGCAGGACCTGTCGCTGGACATCACGCCGGTCCAGGCGCGGGCCGGGTGGGCGGTCGGCTGGACGAAGCCGGCGTTCCACGGCCGGGATGCGCTGCTGGCCGAGAAGGAGGCCGGGCCCGCGCGACGGTCGGTCGGCCTGGTCTCGCTCGAGCGCGGCATCCCGCGCGCGCACATGCACGTCACGGACGCCGAGGGCGCGCCGCTCGGGGAGATCACGAGCGGCACGTTCTCGCCGACGCTCAAGGTCGGCATCGCTCTGGCGCTGCTGTCCACGTCGGCCGGGCTCGCCGACGGCGACGAGGTGCTCGTGGACGTGCGCGGCCGCCCGGCGCGCTTCGCCGTGACGACCCCGCCGTTCGTGGACCGATCGACGCGCTGACCGGTTCAGCGCGTCCGGTGCGCCGCCGGCGTCAGGGGGCCGCGGTGACGGCCGGCGGGGTCGTGCCGGTCCCGTTCGCGGCCACCGAGTGCTGCCAGGCGATCGAGCTGAAGACGCCGAGCGACACGACGAGGCCGGTGGCGAGCGCGACCCACGCCGCAGCCAGCTGCCGGCTCTCCCGACGGGCCTGCCGGGCCGCGGCGTGCGCGCGGTCGGCGGCGGCGTCCGCCTGGTCGTGCGCGGCCGTCTCGGCGGCGGTGGCGACGAGGACGTCGTCCAGGGTCGGCTCGGTGGTCCCGGAGGTGGCGGTGGTCGTCATGAGGAGAGCCTTGCCGAACCTCTGGGTGCGGACGTCCGCGCGGGGTGTGATCTCGTTCACGATCGGCGCCCGCGCGGCGTGACGTCCGCCACATCGCCGGGGTCGGTCCCGCAGCGCGGACGCCCGCGCCGCGCCGTACGCCGGACCGGGTGGGGGTTCAGCGCAGGCCGAGGCCGACGGCCGCGACGACGAGGACGACGGCGGTCGTGACCTCCACGAGCGCGCCGAGGACGTCGCCCGTCACGCCGCCGAGGCGCGTGACGACGCGGCGGCGCAGCGCGACCGCGGCGAGCAGGCCGGCCAGCGCGGCGACGACGAGCGCGGCCGCGGCGGTGCCGCTCGACCCGCCGTCGGTCCACCCGAGCAGCGCGGCGCCGAGCAGCACGGCGGCCGTCACCGCCAGGGCCCGGGCCCGGGGGACGGTCCCGGCCACGGTGGCGCCGAGCCCGTCCGGACGGGCCGACGGGACCGCCGGGATGCAGGACCACGTCACCGCCAGCCGGCCGACCGTCACCGCGGTGACGAGCGTGGCGCTGCCGAGATCGTCGAGCACGCACACGGCCAGCGCGGCGGCCTGCACGAGCAGGACGAGCACGACGGCGACGACGCCGAACGCACCGACGTCGGGCGCACGCATCACGGCGAGGCGGCGCTGCCGGACGCCCTCGTCGTCACCCTTCACGCCGAGGCCGTCCGCGGTGTCGGCGAGGCCGTCGAGGTGCAGCCCGCGGGTGAGAAGCGCGAGCGCCACGAGCGCGAGGACCGAGCCGAGCAGGTCCGCGGCGGACGCCGACCGGTGGGCGCCGGCGGTGACCCGGACGGCGTCGAGCACCACCGCGGCGGCGAGGCCGAGCAGCGCGCCGACGGCCGGGGCGAGCAGCATCGCGCGGCCGGCCACGGTCCGCGTGACCTGCCGCGGCGCCGGGACGCGCACCGCGGTCAGCGTGCCGAGGGCGAGCCGGAGCGCGTCGGGCATCACGCCTCGCGGTCGCTGACGCCGGCCTCGTCGAACGTCGACATCTCGCGCAGCGTCGCACCCGCCGCGACGAGCACCGGCAGCGCCACGAGCGCGCCCGTGCCCTCGCCGAGACGCAGCCCGTAGTCGACGAGCGGCTCGAGGTCGAGCCGGTCGAGGGCCGCGTGCTGGGCGGGCTCGGTCGACCGGGTGCCGGCGAGCCACCACTCGCGCGACCGGAACGCGATGCGGTGCGCCACGAGCGCCGCGGTGCAGGAGACGACGCCGTCGAGCAGCACCGGCGTACGTCGCGCCGCGGCCCCGAGGAGGAAGCCGGTCATGGCGGCGAGGTCGGCGCCGCCGACCGTCGCGAGCAGGCCGATCGGGTCGCCCCTCAGCGGGCGGCCGCGGCGCATCGCGTCGCGCACCGCGGCCGTCTTGCGCATCCAGGTGGTGTCGTCGATGCCCGTGCCGCGGCCGACCACGCGCGCGGGGCCGAGGCCGCACAGCAGGCCGACGAGCACGGCGGACGGCGTGGTGTTGCCGATGCCCATGTCGCCGGGGATCAGCAGGTCCGCGCCGGAGTCGACCTCCTCGTCGGCGATGCGCAGCCCGGTGGCGAACGCGCGCTCGGCCTCGTCGCGGGTGAGCGCGTCCTCGCGGTCGATCGATCCGCTGGAGCGGCGTACCCGGTGGCGGACCACGTCGTCGGGCACCGCGGCGCCGAGGTCGGCGTAGTCGGCGTCGACGGACATGTCCACGACGCGGACGGTGGCACCGTTCTGCCGCGCCAGGACGTTCACCGCGGCGCCGCCGGCGAGGAAGTTGAGCACCATCTGCGCGGTGACCTCGGGCGGGTACGCGCTCGTCCCGGCGGCCCGCGCGACCCCGTGGTCGCCGGCGAAGAGCACGACGCGCACGCGGTCGAGCGGGCGCGGGGGGCACGTGCCCTGCGCGCCGCAGAGCCACAGCGACAGCTCCTCGAGCCGCCCGAGCGCGCCCGCCGGCTTGGTGAGCCGGAGCTGCCGCGCGGCGGCGGCCTCGCGCGCCCCGGCGTCGGGCAGGCCGATCCGCGCGACGAGGTCGGCGAGGTCCAGGGGGTCGGTCACGGCAGCGGCTCCGGGGTGGGTGCGGTGATCGGGTCGTGCTTGTGGCGGTCGGCGCGGTCGCGGCTCACAAGGGGACCACGCGGCCGGCGACGACGAGGTCGACGTCGTCGCACACCGCGGCGAGCCGCGCGTTGAGGGCGCCGAGCAGGTCGCGGAACAGCCGGCCGGACGCGTGCTCGGGCACGACCCCGGCACCGACCTCGTTGCTCACGAGCACCACGTGCGCCCGGGTCGCGGCGACCGCCGCCACGAGGTCGTCGACCGCGCGGTGGACGGCCGCGAGCGACTCGGCGTAGGCCGGCGTGCCCGGCTCCGCGCCCCACGTGCGCGCGGCGTCGAGCCGGCCCGCCAGCCACAGCCCCACGCAGTCGACGAGCACGGCGTCGTCCGGACCGACCGTGGCGAGCTCGCCGGCCACGTCCGGCGTCTCGACCGTCGTCCAGGTGGACGGGCGGCGCGCGCGGTGCAGCGCGACCCGGGCGCGCCACTCGGCGTCGTCCGGCCGCTCCCCGCCGGTCGCGACGTAGCGGACGGAGACGCGGGCGCGGAGCCGGCGCTCGGCCTCGCGCGACTTCCCGGACCGGGCGCCGCCGAGGACGAGCTGCCGCCGCGGCCACGACGACCGCGAGGGTACGGCCCCCGTGGAGAGGACCGTGAGGTCGTCGACGACGCGGGCGCCCCAGGACGTCAGAACGCGGGCGAGCTCGCCGCCGGGCGGGTTGTGGTGGCTCAGGTGCACGGCGACGACGTCGGTCGCGGCGACCACCGCGCCGCACTCGCGCAGCGCCGCGAGCTGCGCCGGGAACGTCGTGAGGTCGAGGTGCCCGGTGCCGTGGTCGGTCTTCCGGCCGAACGTCTCCTCCAGCAGCACCACGTCGTAGGCCGCGCCGCTCACGGCGCTCATCGTCGCGGCGGCCAGCGGTCCGGTGTCGGTGGCGTGCAGCAGCCGTCGACCGTCCGGGGCGGTGACGTCGAAGACGAGCGCGTCGCGGGTGAGGTCGTCGCGGCCGACGTCGTGCGCGGCCGCGAGCGCGCGGACGACGTAGCCGTCGACGTGGACGGTGCTGCCGGGCTCGACGACCTCGAGGGTGACCGGGTCCTGCGGGCCGACCCAGTGCCGGCAGGCCTCGATCGCGGACGCCGGGCCGAGGACGCGCAGCGGTGCCACGGCGCCGGACCACGACCGGGCGAGCAGCGCCGCGGGAGCGAGGTGGTCGGGGTGCGCGTGGGTGAGCAGCAGGCAGCGGACGTCGGCCAGGCTGACGCCGGCGCGGTCGGCCTGGCGGGGGGCGTCCGGGCCGCAGTCGATGAGCAGCACTCGGTCGACGAGGGCTGCGGTGGTGGACCGCAGCGTGCCGGTGTCCCGGGCCCAGGTGCACGACGCGCACCGGCACCACGGGTTCGGCCAGCCGTCGGCCGAGCCGGTGCCGAGGAGCAGGACCTCCATCAGGCGGGGCCTCCTGACCCGAACACGACCGGGGCGTCGAACGCCGCGCGCCGGGACGCCCGGCGCAGCGCGACCAGCACGGCCCGACCGGCCACGACGACCAACGTCACGGTGAGCGCCGCGCGCGGGATGTCGAAGCCCAGCGACGTCGCGAGGTCGAAGCGCAGCCAGTGCTGCAGGTTCGTGACGAGCGGCGCCCCGGCGACGTAGGACAGCTCCGGCGGGAAGCCCGCGGCGGCGGTGATGAACGGCCAGAACCACAGGTTGAGCAGGAAGCCGTACAGCACGCAGGCGACCGCGGAGTACGACGCGAGCAGCGCGATCTCGCGGCGCCCGGACGCCCGTGGGAGCAGGCCGGCGCCGAGGCCGATCCACGCCGCGCCCATCATCTGGAACGGCAGCCAGGGGCCGACGCCGCCGGTGACGAGCGCGGAGGAGAACATGCCGATGGCGCCGAGGCAGAAGCCGAAGCCGGGGCCGAGCGCGCGACCGCCGAGGACGACCACGATCCACATCGGCTCGAAGCCCGCGTGCCCCGAGCCGAACGGCCGCAGCGCGGCCGCGGCCGCGGACAGCACCCCGAGGAGCGCGACGCCCTTCGCGTCGAGCCCGCCGTCCGCGACGTCGGCGAGGACGACCGCGATGACGAGCGGCAGGACGACGGCGAACAGCCAGGGGGCGTCGCCCGCGTGGGCGACGACGACCGAGCCGGAGCGGGCGAGCAGCGGCCAGCCGAACGCCATGACGCCGACCGCGCTGGTGAGCGCGACGAGGAACCCCGTGCGCCGGCCGAGCCGCACCGCACCCGGTCGGGGCGTCCCGACGTCGGGCCGGGGCCCGGTGGTGGGGCGGGCGTCCGCGACGGCGCTCATGACGCGGCGACCAGGGCGGCGGCGACCTCGGACACGGTGAGCCACGGCTGCGGCGACAGCACCTTGCTCACCTGGGGCGCGAACATCGGCGAGCCGACGACGACGTCGGTGGCGGGCCCGTCGGCCACGACCTCGCCGTCGGCGAGGACCACGACACGGGTCGCGACCTCCGCGGCGAGCTCGACGTCGTGCGTCGCGAGCAGCACGCAGTGCCCCGCCGCGGAGAGCTCGCGCAGGGTGGCGACGAGCCGCTGCTTCGCGGCGTAGTCCAGGCCCCGGGTCGGCTCGTCGAGCAGCAGCACCGGGGGCTCCGCGGCGAGCACGACGGACAGGGCGAGGGCGAGGCGCTGGCCCTCGGACAGGTCGCGCGGGTGGGTGGCGTCCTGGATCCCCGGCGCGAGGCGGTCGAGCACGGCCCGGGTGGTGCCGGCCGCCGCGCCGCAGTCGCGGTCGGACGACGCGCACTCCTCGCCGACGCGGTCGGCGACGAGCAGGTCCGTCGGCTCCTGCGGCACGAGGCCGACGCGGCGCACGAGGTCGCGCCCGCGGAGCCCGGCCGGGGCGGCGCCGACGACGGCGACCGAGCCGCTCTGCGGCGTGTGCAGGCCGACGAGCGTGTTCAGCAGGGTGGACTTCCCGGCGCCGTTGCGACCCATCACCGCGACGATCTCGCCGCGGTCGGCGGCGAGCGTGACCCCGCGCAGGGCCACGACCGGGCCGTGCCGGACGACGACGTCCCCGAGGGCGAGCGCGGGCTCGCCGGCCACCACGTGCAGGGTCGAGCGGGTCCGGCGGGCGGCCTCGTCGGCGAGCGGCGCCAGGCGCTCGCGCAGCGGGCCGGCCGCGCGGCGCGCGTCGCGGACGGTGAGCGGGAGCGGGGACCAGCCGGCCAGCCGGCCGAGCTCCACGACCGGCGGCGCGACGGGCGCGGAGACCATGACGTCGGCGGGGCTCCCCACGACGAGCGGCTCGCCGTCGCCGGGCACGACGACGACGCGGTCGGCGTACTGCACGACGCGCTCGAGGCGGTGCTCCGCGAGCAGCACGGTGACGCCGAGGTCGTGCACGAGGCGCTGCAGCGCGGCCAGGACCTCCTCGGCGGCGCCCGGGTCGAGGGCGGAGGTCGGCTCGTCGAGGACGAGCACCTGCGGGTGGGTCGTGAGCACGGCACCGATCGCGACGCGCTGGCGCTGCCCGCCGGACAGCGAGAGCAGGGGGCGATGACGCAGGTCGGCGAGGCCGAGCAGGTCGAGGGTCTCCTCGACCCGCCGCCGCATGACGTCCGGGGCCAGGCCGATCGACTCCATGCCGTAGGCGAGCTCGTCCTCGACCATGTCGGTCACGAAGCCCGACAGCGGGTCCTGCGGGACGACGCCGACGACGTCGGCGAGCTCGCGCGGCGGGTGCAGGCGGGTGTCGCGCCCGGCGACCAGCACGCGGCCGGACAGCGTGCCCCCGGTGAAGTGCGGGACGAGCCCGTTGACGCAGCGCAGCAGGGTCGACTTCCCGGTGCCGGTCCGGCCGACGACGAGCACGAGCTCGCCCTCCGGCACGTGCAGGTCGACGTGGGCGAGCACGGGTGACGTCGCGCCGTCGTAGGTGACCGAGACGTCCTCGAACCGGATCACGCGGCCACCTCCTGAGGCTCGGGGCGCGACGCGGGGTGCGGGTCGGCGGCACGGACGACGGTGATGCCGGGCGGTCGCGGCGCCACCACCCCGGCGAGCGCGGCGACGGCGACCGCCGCCGCGGGGACCACGGGCAGACCCGGCCAGGCGAGCGGCGCGGTCGCACCGACGAGGGACGCCGGGTCGAGGACGGACACGACGACGAGCGTCACGGCGGGGACGACGCCGGACAGCGCGACGAGCCACTCCGGCAGGGCCCACGGGTCGGGGCGGTAGCGGGTGCGCACGGCCCGGCGGCCGGCCAGCCGCAGGCCGGCGACGCCCGCGACGGCACCGAGCGCGAGCAGCGGGAGCCCGACCGCGCCGGGGGTGCCGCCGTCGAGCAGCGCGTAGACGCCGAGGCACACGCCGACGACGCCGAGCAGCAGCAGCCCGGAGCCGGCCCGGCGGACACCGCGGCTGACCGGGCCGGTGCGGCCGTAGCCGCGCGAGTCCATCGCGGCGGCGAGGTCGACGGCGCGCTCGAGCGCTCCCTCGAGGACCGGCATCACCGAGCCGAGGAACGCGCGCGCGCCGCGGTCCGGCCGGCCGCGCAGCCGCCGCGCGGTCCGCACGCGGTCGACGTCGCCGACGAGCTGCGGCGCGAAGGTCATCGCGACGACGACCGCCACGCCGACCTCGTAGAGCGCGGCGGGCACGCTCGCGAGCAGCCGGGCCGGGCTGGCGAGGGAGTTCGCCGCCCCGATGCAGGCGAGCATGGTCGCGAGGACGAGCCCCTGGTACGCCGCGAGGAGGACCTCCTCGGCGGTCACCGGCCCGCCGAGGCTGACCCCTGCCATCCAGTCGGGTAGCGGCACCTCGGGGAGCGTGACCAGCACGTGCTCGCCGACCCCCGTCCCGAGCACGACCGTGAACCCCACGCGGATGGCGATCACGACGACGCCGAGCCGCAGGAACACGGCGTACGACCGCGACCACGGCGCGTCCGGCTTGCGGCGCGACACCACCCAGCCGGCGACGGCGATGACGAGGGCGAGCACGAGCGGGCTCGTCGTGCGGCTCGCCGCGGTGGCGAGGCCGAGCGCCCAGACCCACCACGCGACCGGGTGGGTCCAGCGGGGGAGCGCGCGGTCGCCGAGTGCGTGCGCGGTGCGCCGGGTCATGACGCCCGTCCGCGGCGCCGCGAGGTCCACCAGGCCGAGCCCGCGATCCCGGCGACGACGGCGCCGCCGACGACCAGGCCTGCGGGGCTGCCCGCCGACTGCTGGCCCGCCGCGGGTGCCCCGGCGGCGGCGGGCAGCGTCTGCTCGGTCGGGGTGGGGGTCCCGGTCGGGGTCTCCGACGGGGTGCTCGACACGGACGCCGCGACGACGGGCACCGGGGTCGCGCTCGCCGCCGCGCTGCTCGGCGCGGCCGACGCCCGGACCGACGACGTAGCCGGCGACGGGCGCGCCGCGGCCGGCGCCGACGCCGTCGGGACGGCCGTCCGCGTGCGCGTGGGCGTGGCGGTGGGGGTCGGGTCCGGGACGACCGGGGCGCACTCGCCGACCGGGTAGCCGTCGAGCGCGCAGATCAGCCCGTTCTCGCTGCGCACCGTGACCCCGGCGGCGCGCAGGACGTCGACCCCGCGGCTGCCCGCGGCGACGGTCAGGCACTCG
>JAJXTD010000260.1 GCA_021784035.1 Actinomycetes bacterium
GGTCACGAGCACCGTTGCGGCGCCGCCCGGCCCGCGCAGCTCGTACATCACCTGGTGCGAACCGACACCCGGGGGGGCGACACCCGTCGTGCTGTTCTGGACCTCCCACCCCGCGGCCACGAACAGCTCGGTGACAGTCGAGGGGCGCGGGGACGCGACGGCGGTCGGGGTGCCGCCCGCCGTCGGCGACCCGGTCGCCGCTCCCCCGGGCACGACGGCGGCGGACCCGGCCGCCCGCAGCAGCAGCGCGGACGGGGCACCGACCGCGAGCGCGAGGCCCGCGACCGCAAGGGCAGCGGTACGCCGGCGGCGCACGACGGCTCGTGCGACCTGCCCGCGGCGCACGTCCTCGACGATCGCCGTCGGCGCCATCGCGGGCTCGTCCGCGAGCAGCGAGTCGAGCGCCTCGCGGAGCCACGGCTCCTCGTGCGTGTCGGTGCCGCGGGTGCTCATCGGGCCACCTCCGGATCGGTGAGGACCTCGCGCAGCCGCGCCAGCCCGCGGGCCGCCTGGCTCTTGACGTTGCCGGTCGAGCAGCCGAGCGCGTCGGCGGTCTGCTCGACCGAGAGGTCGTCCCAGTAGCGCAGGACGACGACGGCCCGCTGGGACGCGCCGAGCCCGCCGAGGGCGCGACGCAGCTGGTCCCGGTCGTCGGCGGCCCCCGAGGGATCGGCGTACGCCGTGACCGGGAGCGTCTCCGTCGAGCGCTCGCGCCGCCACGGCCGCCGGCCCTCGGCGAGGAACGCGTTGACGAGCGAGCGGCGCACGTAGGCGTCGAGGTCGTCGGCGCGCGAGGCGCGGTGCCAGTGGACGTACAGGCGGGTGAGCGCGTCCTGGACGACGTCCTCGGCCCGGTCCCAGTCACCGCACAGGAGGTACGCCGTGCGGCGCAGGTGGCGCCGGCGGGCGGCGACGTAGGACTCGAAGTCGGGGGGGACGCTCGCGCCGCTCATGCGCTCCCCCCTCACGCCGGGGCCGGGCCCGGGCCCGGCCGCCCGCCTGCCGTCACCTCTCACGATGCGTCGAGGATGCCCCGTGGTTGCACGGACGTCGGGAACTTGACCGAATGCGGGAGCGCGGGTGGATCACGATGAGGGCCACCCTCATCACCGGCCGCGTGGCGTCAGGGGACGCGGACCTCGCCGAGCTCGGCGGCGAGGGCGATGTCGCTGCGGTGGTGGCCGCCCTCGAGGTCGATCCGGTCGACTGCCTCGTACGCCCGCTCGCGCGCCTCGGCGAGGGTCGGGCCGACGCCGACGACGCTGAGCACGCGGCCACCGGTCGAGACGACCGAGCCGTCCGGGTCGGTCGCCGTGCCGGCGTGCAGGACGTAGGCGTCGTCGACGGCGTCGGCGTCGTCGAGACCCCGGATCACCCGGCCGGTGACGGGGGCACCGGGGTAGTTCTCCGCGGCGATGACGACGGTGACCGCGGCGCCGTCGCGCCAGCGCAGGTCCTCGAGGTCGTGCAGCGCCCCGGTGGCCGCCGCGCGCAGGACGTGGCCGAGCGGCGTGCGCAGCCGGGCCAGCACGACCTGGGTCTCGGGGTCGCCGAACCGGGCGTTGAACTCGATGACGCGCAGGCCGCGCGAGGTCAGCGCGAGACCGGCGTAGACGACGCCGACGAAGGGTGTGCCGCGGCGGCGGAGCTCGTCGACCGTCGGCTGCACGACGCGGGCGACGACGTCGTCGACGAGGTCGGGCGGGGCCCACGGGAGCGGCGAGTAGGCGCCCATGCCGCCGGTGTTGGGCCCGAGGTCGCCGTCGTGGACCCGCTTGAAGTCCTGCGCCGGCTGGAGGGGTACGACGGTGTCGCCGTCGGACAGGCAGAACAGCGAGACCTCGGGGCCGTCGAGGTACTCCTCGACGACGACGCGGCCGCCGTCCTTCGCGAGGCACTCCCGCGCGTGCTCGCGCGCGGCGGTGCGGTCGTCGGTGACGACGACGCCCTTGCCCGCGGCGAGCCCATCGTCCTTGACGACGTACGGCGCACCGAACTGGTCGAACGCGACCTCGATCTCCTCGAGCGTGTCGCACACGTGCGCCATGGCGGTCGGGACGCCGGCGCTGGCCATGACGTCCTTCGCGAAGGCCTTGCTGCCCTCGAGCCGCGCCGCCTGCGCGCTGGGGCCGAACGTCGTGAAGCCTGCCGCGCGGAGCTGGTCGACCACGCCGAGTACCAGGGGTCCCTCCGGTCCGACGATGACGAGGTCGGGCCCGATCTCGCGGGCGAGGGCCACGGCGGCCGGCGGGTCGGTGAGGTCGAGCGGGTGCAGCCGCGCCTCCGCCCCGATCCCGGCGTTGCCCGGCGCGGCGTGCAGCTCGGTGACCTCCGGGTCGGCGGCCAGGGACCGGACGAGCGCGTGCTCACGGGCACCGGAGCCGAGGACCAGGACCTTCACGGCGCCGAGCCTACGAGACGGCACCCACCCGGTGACCCCGGGCAGTCGCTGCTGGCGCGGTCCTGCGCTCCCCGGCGGTGCCGCGCCACCGACTCCCGCATGAAGGTGCCCCGAAGCGCGATGGAGGCACCCGCGGCGACCTCCACGTATCGGACGCCGCGGGCTTGGGGAGGCTCGGGTGCCTCTATCGGGTCCTGGGGGACCTTCATGCGGAAGGGGGCGGTCAGGCGCCGGTGTAGTGCTTGTCCACCAAGGTCAGGACGTCGTCGAGGATCGCGAGACCTTCCTTGGCCTCGGCGTCGGTGACCGTGCACGGCGGTACGACGTGCAGCCGGTTGAAGTTCGTGAAGGGCAGCAGGCCGCGCTTCTTGCACTCGCCCACGAGCTCGGTCATGGCCGGCGAGGACCCGCCGTACGGCGCGAGGGGCTCCCGGGTCGCGCGGTCGGCGACGAGGTCGAGCCCCCAGAAGACGCCGAGCCCGCGGA
>JAJXTD010000071.1 GCA_021784035.1 Actinomycetes bacterium
ACTGCAACGGGGGGAAGCCCGCGCGTACGGTGGGCGGCATGAGCGACGTCATCGTCGTGGACTCGCTCAGCAGGAGCTACGGGCCGGTCCGGGCCCTCGACGGCGTGAGCTTCCGCGTCGCCGAGGGGGAGGTGTTCGCCCTGCTGGGCCCGAACGGTGCGGGCAAGTCGACCACCGTCGAGATCCTCGAGGGCCACCGGGAACGCACGTCCGGCGACGTGCGCGTCCTCGGCCACGACCCCGCCACCGGAGGGCGCGCCTACCGCGAGCGCATCGGCGTCGTCCTGCAGGAGGCCGGGTTCGACGAGGAGTTCCGCGTCGCCGAGCTCGTCGCCATGTACGCCGGGCTCTACCCGCGGCACCGAGACGTCGACGAGGTGATCGCGCTCGTCGGGCTCGCCGAGAAGCGCGACGAACGCACCAGGACCCTCTCCGGCGGGCAGCGCCGGCGGCTCGACCTCGCGCTCGGTCTGGTGGGCGACCCGGAGCTCCTGTTCCTCGACGAGCCGACGACCGGGTTCGACCCGTCGGCGCGGCGCCGCGCGTGGGACCTGATCGCGTCGCTGCGCGGGCTCGGCACCACCATCGTGCTCACCACGCACTACATGGAGGAGGCCGAGCGGCTCGCCGACCGGGTGGCCGTCCTCGTGGCGGGCCGGATCGTCGCCGAGGGGTCGCCGGCCGAGCTCGTGGCGACGGACTCGACGGCCGTGATCGGCTTCCGGCTGCCCGCCGGGACCGACGGTGCCAGCCTTCCCGGCCTCGTCGGCACCCCGCACGTCGACGGCTCGTCGGTCACGGTGGAGACCACGCGGCCGACCGCCGACATGCTGGCGCTCACCGGCTGGGCCGGTGCGCGCGGCCTGGAGCTCCCGGACCTGACGCTGCGCCGGCCGAGCCTCGAGGACGTCTACCTGGACCTCACCGGCGGCGACAGCGGTGACTGACAGCGGGCGCGTCGCGGTGCCGCCGTCCCGCACGGCGGCGGACGCGGGCGCCCCCTCGACCCGGAGCATGTTCGTCGGCCAGTTCCGCTACGCCACCACGAGCTTCTGGCGTACGCCGGTGGCGGCGTTCTTCACCCTCGTGTTCCCGCTCTCCTTCCTCGTGGTCGTCTGCGCGATCGCCGGCAACGCGGTGATGGACGAACGCTCGGGCGTGCGCGTCGCACAGTTCCTGACCCCGGTGTTCGCCGTGTTCGGCGCGTGCATGGCGGCGTTCGTCTCGCTCGCCCTCGGCGTCGCGTACGCCCGGGAGTCCGGTGCTCTCAAGCGGTTGCGGTCGACGCCGCTGCCGCCGTGGATCCATCTCGCCGGCCGTGTCGCGTCGGCGGTCTACGTGTCGCTCCTCGCGATCGTGCTCGTGACGGCGGTCGGTGTCGTCTTCTACGGCGTCGACATCGTGTGGCGCACGCTGCCGGCGGTCCTCGTCACGCTCGTCGTCGGCGTGGCCTGCTTCGCCGCGCTCGGCCTCGCCGTCGTGTCGCTGGCCCCCTCGGCCGGGGCCACGCAGGCCCTCGCCAACGGCAGCCTGATCCTGCTCGCGTTCGTGTCCGACGTCTTCGTCGTGGCACTGCCGTCCTGGCTCGACGGCGTGGGGTGGCTCTTCCCGCTCAAGCACTTCGTCAACGCCGTGGCCGACGGCTTCAACCCCTTCCTCACCGGCAGCGGCTTCGCGTGGGACCACCTCGCCGTCCTCGTCGCGTGGGGGGTCGTGGGCGCGCTGGTCGCCGTGCGGTTCTTCACCTGGGAGCCCAGGCCCGGTCGCGTGCGCGACCGCCGACGCGGGTCGGCCGCGGTCGCCGCGCCGGAGGGACCGGAGCCGGCGGAGAGGGAGCCGGCGGAGAGGGAGCCGGCGGACGCGTCGGGTGCCGTCGTGGACGTGACCGGCCTGAGCGCCGCCGTCGCCGTGGGGCCGCGGTCGTGGCTCGCGCTCGCCCTCGGCCAGGCGCGGTTCACCACGGTGAAGCTGCTGCGCGACCCGCTGTCGGTCTTCTTCGCCGTCGTGTTCCCGCTGATCCTGCTCGTGTTCTTCTCCGCCATCTACGGCCGGGACGCGAGGTGGGGCGGGCTGCCCCTGCCGCAGTACCTCGCGGCCGTGTTCTCCGTCTACGGCGTCGCCGTGATGTCCTACGTCAACCTGTCCTCGCTCGTCGCGGAGGACCGTTCGCACCGGGTGCTCAAGCGGTTGCGCGGCACACCCCTCCCGCCGGGCGCCTACCTCGCGGGCCGGATCGGGGCAGCCGTCGTGCTCGGTGCGCTCACCGTCGTCCTCGTCTTCGGCGCCGGAGCCCTGTTCTTCGGGGTGCGGATCGGCCTCCCGGCGCTGCTCGGCACGGCCCTGGCGTTCACCGTGATCATCGCGTGCATGACGGCGCTCGGCCTGCTCCTCGTCTCGCTGGTGGACTCGCCGCAGAGCGTGACCGCGATCGCGCTCGCGACGCTGCTGCCCCTGTCGATGGTGTCGGACATCTTCATCAACTCGCCCGAGCTGCCCGCGGTGATGTCGGCCGTCGGCTGGACGTTCCCGCTGCGGCACATGGCCGCGGCCGCGGTGTCGGTCACCTCGGGACAGGCGGTGGACCTCGCGCTGTGGGGGCACCTCGGCGTGATCCTGCTGTGGGGTTCCGTCGCCGCGGTGGTCGCCGCGCGGTTCTTCCGCTGGGAACCGCGCAGCTGACCGGCGTAGGACCGGCTCCACCATGCCCGCCGCCGTCCTCGCCTCGCCACAGCGCCCCCGGCAGACGAGGCTGGACGCGTACGTGCCCCCGAGCGAGAGGAGTGGACATGTATGCACTACGACTTCTGAGCTGGAAGTCCGAGCCCGTGCTCATGGAGGTCGAGGACCCGAGGCCGGGGCCCGGCCAGGTGGTCATCAAGGTCGGCGGGGCCGGCGCGTGCCACTCCGACCTGCACCTCATGCACGACTTCGAGGGCGGCCTGCCCTGGGCGCCGCCGTTCACCCTCGGCCACGAGAACGCCGGTTGGGTGCACGAGCTGGGCGCGGGCGTGACGGGCTTCGAGGTGGGCCAGCCGGTCGCCGTCTACGGCCCCTGGGGCTGCGGCTCCTGCGCGCGGTGCCAGCTCGGCATCGAGACGTACTGCGAGAACCCCATGGCCGCGCCGATCCCAGGTGGCGGAGGCGGTCTCGGGCTCGACGGGGGCATGGCCGAGTACCTGCTCGTCCCCGCGGCACGCTTCCTCGTACCGCTCACCGACGGCCTGTCGCCGGCCGCCGCCGCCCCGATCACCGACGCCGGTCTGACGCCGTACCACGCCGTACGCCGGTCCTGGCACAAGCTCGCGCCCGGCACCACCGCGGTCGTCATCGGCGCCGGGGGCCTGGGCCACATGGGCGTGCAGATCCTCAAGGCGACGACGGCGGCGCGCATCGTCGTGGTGGACCAGAAGGAGGACGCCCTCGCGATGGCCACCAGCATGGGTGCCGACCACACGGTCGTCCCGGGCCCGGAGGCCGCGGCGGAGATCCGCGACTACACCCACGGCATCGGGGCCGACGTCGTCCTCGACTTCGTCGGGGCCGAGGCCACGATGAAGCTCGGTGCCGCGGTCGCCCGTCAGCTCGGCGACCTCACGATCGTGGGCATCGCCGGCGGCACGCTGCCGGTGTCGTTCTTCAGCGTCCCGTACGAGGTCTCGATCCAGACCACGTACTGGGGGAGCCGGCCCGAGCTGGTCGAGGTCCTCGACCTCGCCGCGCGCGGTCTCATCGCGCCGCACTACACGACGTTCCCGCTCACCGAGGCGGTCGAGGCCTATCACCGGCTCGAGAAGGGCGAGGTCTCCGGGCGCGCGGTCATCCTGCCGTAGCGGGAGCGACCGCATCCGCCGTCCCGTCCCGGGCATCCGGGGCGGGACGGTGTCGCGTCGGGCTACGTCGTGCTCCCGGCGAGGGCGCGTCGTCGGCTCGTGAGCCGGCGCGCCCATGGGTGCCGCGCAGCACGACTCCGCCCCGCGCCGGGGGGTGGTCCGGCGCGGGGCGGAGTCCGTGGAGCGGTCCGGTCGCTGGGAAGGGTCAGCCGCCGAGCGCGGTGAGGTGGTGCTGCGAGGCGGTGCTCAGGTGGGTGTAGAGGGTGAGCACGTCGGGGGCGGTGAGGCCGGACGTGGCGGCGGCCAGGTCGGCGATGTCGGCCTTCTCGACCGTCACGCCGGCGGCGAGCGCCGCGGTGGACGAGGTCGCGCCGGCGAGCAGCGTGTCGTAGCGCGACTGGATGCTCGCGGTGGCGAACTCACCCGGGGCCTTGCCGGCCGTCGGGTCCGCGATGCCGTAACGCTCCAGCATCGAGCGCACGGCGGCGAGGTGGCGGGTCTCGGACGTGGCCACCCCGGCGAGCTGCGTGAGCTCGGGGTACTTGGCGGCGAGGGCGACATAGAGGTCGTGGGCCATCTTCTCCTCGTCGGACATCGTGGCGAGGGTCGTCTTCTGGTCTGCCGTGAGCGTGCCCTGGGCGACCGCGTCCTGGTCCACCATCCCGGCGCCCGGGCCGCCGCCGTTGCCACGGCCGTAGCCCATCCCGGGAGTGCTGCCGGAGGCGTTCGGCCCGCCGTTGCGCATGCCGTAGCCCAGGCCCGCGGTGGGTCCGGTTCCGGTGCAGACCGGGTCGCTGGCGCTGGTGCTGAAGGTGGCGCGGGTTCCCCCGAACCAGCTGCCGGCCTGCGCCCACGCGGGGGCGGCGACCAGCGCGAGTGAGGCGACCCCCGCGGCTGCGGCGGTGCCGATGGCAATGGTGCGACGCATGGTGTTCTCCTGGTGTCAGGCCCGCCGAGGCGGGCGTTTCCGGTTCTTCGTCGTGCAGGACCCACCCTCGACGTCCGCTCTGCACCGCCGGTGTGGTCCGTATGGAGATCCCGTGGAGATTGCGGTCGACCGGATCTCCGGACGCGCCCGCGAGGACTCGCGGACGGCAGGATGGGGGCGTGGCAACGGTTCTGGTCGTGGAGGACGAGCGCGACATCCGCGACCTGCTGCGGCGCTACCTCGAACGTGCGGGCCACGTCGTGCTCACGGCAGGCACGGGCGCGGAGGCGCTGCGCATGCTCGAGGACGGCGCGCCGGACCTCGTCCTGCTCGACCTCGGCCTGCCGGACATCGACGGGTTCGACGTGCTGCGCACCGCCACCCGGTTCGTGGTCCCCGTCATCGCACTCACCGCGCGGAGCACGGTCGAGGACCGGATCCAGGGACTCGAGCAGGGGGCGGACGACTACGTCACGAAGCCGTTCAGCCCGCGCGAGGTCGTGCTGCGCGTCGCCGCGGTGCTGTCCCGGCACCAGGGGGCGGAGAGCCGGGACGAGGAGTCGTACGGCGGAGGGCGCCTGGCGATCGACAGCGCGCGGCACGCGGCCCGGCTCGACGGCGCCGAGCTCGACCTGACCCCCACCGAGTGGGGAGTCCTCACGTCGCTCGCGGCGATGCCCGGTCGCGTCCTCTCCCGCGCCGAGCTGGTGAACCGCGTCCGGGGCTACGAGTTCGCGGGCTACGAGCGCACGATCGACTCGCACGTGAAGAACCTGCGCCGCAAGCTCGGCGGCGACGGCGCCTCGATCGTCGAGACCGTGCTGGGCGTCGGCTACCGCCTCGGGCTCCCGCATGACCGCTGAACCCCGCCGCGGTCTCGGGCCGCTGGGCACCCGGCTGCTCGTCGCGTTCGTGGTCGTCGCACTGTCGTCGGTCGTCGTCCTCGTCGTGGCCGCACTCGTCGGCACGTCCCGCGGACTCGCTGCGGCGCAGGACGCACGGCGCCAGGCCGCTTCCACCGCCGCCGCGACCGCTGCCGCGGCCGCCTACACGGCGGCGGGCGGCTGGGCCCGGGCCGACCTCTCCACCGCCGACGACGCGGCGGCCGCGGCCGGCGCCCGGCTCGTCGTCCGCGACGCGGCGGGTGCCGTGGTCAGCGCGCCCGACGGGATGGGCGCCGGCATGGGTCAGGGACCGGGCATGGGCGCCATGAACCGGACCGACGTCGTCGTCGCACCCGCGGTGGTCGACGGCGTCACGGTGGGCACCGTGCACCTGGGGTTCGGGACGGGGTCGGTGGCCGCGGAGCAGCAGATCGCGTGGACCTGGATCCTGCTGGCCGGCGTCGCGGCGCTCGGCACCGCCGTCGTGGTCGCCTGGCTGGTCACCCGCCGGCTGTCCCGGCCCCTCGTGCGCCTGGCCGCCGTCGCCCGGGCGTTCGCGGCCGGCGACCGCTCGGCGCGGGCGGGCGAGGAGGACCTCGCGGCGCCGGGCGAGCTCGGTGAGCTGGCCCGCGCGTTCGACCTCGCGGCCGAGGACGTCGAGCGGTCGGAGACCTCGCGCGGCCGGATGGCGGCCGACCTCGCCCACGAGCTGCGCACCCCGCTCGCCGCGCTGCAGGCCGGTCTCGAGGAGCTGCGCGACGGCTACGTCGAGCCGGACCCGGAGCGGCTCGCCGCGCTGCACACCCAGTCCGAGCGGCTCTCCCGGGTGGTCGACGACCTGGCCGCGCTCGCCGCGGCGGAGACCGCCGTGCTGTCGCTGCGCCACGCCCCGGTCGACCTCGGCGACCTGGCCGCCGAGGCGGTCGTGGCCGCGGCCCCCTCGACGTCCGCGGCGGGCCTCGAGGTGCGGCAGCGGCTGGAGGCGGGGGTGGTCGTCGACGGGGACGAGGACCGGCTGCACCAGGTGGTCGGCAACCTGCTCGCGAACGCCGCGCGCTACTGCCGCCGCGGGGACCGGGTGACCGTCACGGTGACGGCCGCCGACGGGAGCGCGCTGCTCCAGGTGGCCGACACGGGTCCGGGCATCCCCGCGGCGGACCTGCCCTCCGTGTTCGACCGGCTGTGGCGCGGCCGGGCCGACAGCGAGGGCTCGGGGATCGGCCTCGCCGTGGTCCGCGAGCTCGTCGAGGCGCACGGCGGCCTGGTCCGGGTGGAGTCCGACGGCCGCACCGGATCGACGTTCGAGGTGAGCCTGCCGCTCGGCGCGGGCCGGCCGGCCGCGGACCGCCGAGCGGCAGACCCGACCGACGGTCAGTCGGCGTAGACCTCGCCCATACGCTCGGCGTGCTCGGACGTCGCGATGGCGATCCCCGCCTTGGCGGCGTTCGGGAAGTCGTCGTCCACGTGCACGACCTGGACGCCGGCGGCCTCGAGGATCGAGCAGCCGGTGGACGCGCGGAACCCGCTGCCGCAGTAGACCCAGACCTCACGGTGCTGGTCCGCGGCCCAGGCCGCGACCTCGTCGATCCGGTCGCGCAGCTCGTGCAGCGGCACGAGCGTGGCACCGGCGACGTGGCCGTCGTCCCACTCGCTGTGGCGACGCAGGTCGAGGACCGGCAGCGCGGGGTCGGCGACCAGCTCGGCCGCGAGGTCCGCGTGCGTGGCCCGCGGGTAGGACGACACGGGCGCGCTCTCGCTCGCCCACGAGGTGGGGGAGCCGATCGCGTAGGCGGCAGGCCGGTCGATGCCGATGCGGACGAGCTCGCGCTGCATGAGCGCGACCTCCTCGACGCTCTCGCCGAGCAGCGTGAGCGGGGTGCCCCAGTCGATGAGCCAGCCGAGGTAGGTGACGGCGTTGCCGTGCACGTCGAAGGAGATCGCCCCCCGGACGTGGTCGGCGGCGAAGACCCGGCGATGGCGCAGGTCGACGACCCACTCGCCGCGCGCGATGGCGGCCGCGATGTCGGCGGCGCTCGCGACGCGGGGGAGCGAGAGGTCGATGGGACCGGGACCCGCCTGGTTCGCGGGCTGCATGTGCGCGTAGTAGCGCGGGTAGGCGTCGAGGCCGGCGATGAGCTCCTCGACGAAGGTGTCCTCGTCGACGTGGAACGCCGGGTTGCCCAGGATCTGGTCCGCGAGGGTCGACGCCGTGCCGACCGTCGCCGTGGCGGAGCAGAACGAGCCGAAGCCGTGCGTGGGGTAGAGGGCCGCGGTGTGCGTGACGTCGTCGCGCAGCCGGCGCATCGAGCGCCACTGCTCGTGCGCGAGCGGTGAGGTGTGCTCCGGGCCCAGCAGGTCGGTTCGCCCGACGCTGCCGTAGAGCATCGAGCCGCCGGTGAACAGCGCGAGGTCCGCCCCGCCCACGTTGACGGCGTAGGACAGGTGGTTCGGCGTGTGACCCGGCGTGAGGAGCACGCGGACCAGCCCGACGTCGCTGGACAGCTCGGCCTTGTCGCCCACGGCGTTCGCGCGGAACGCGATGTCCATCCCGCTCGGGACGACATACTCCGCACCGGCGCGCCGGGCGAGCTCGAGGCCGCCGCTGACGTAGTCGTTGTGGAAGTGCGTCTCGAGCACGTGCGAGACGCGCCAGCCACGCGCGTCGAGGATCTCCTCGACGCGGTCGATGTCGCGCTGCGGGTCGATCACGAGGGCCGTGCCGCCGCGGCCGACGACGTAGCTGCGGTCGCCCAGGTTCGGCGTGTCGATCGCGACTACCTCGAGGCGGGCGTCCGTCATGACGCGACCACCGCGGCGCCCGCGTTCGCGAGGTCGGCGAAGCCGCCCTGCAGGTTGTAGACGTGGGCGAAGCCCGCCTTGCCCATGGCGTCGGTGGCGAGGCCGGAGCGACGGCCGCTGTGGCAGTAGACGGCGTACGTCGCGTTCTTGTCGAGCTTCGCGATCTCGGCGTCGAACGTCGGTGCCTCGACGTCGATGTTGATCGCGCCGTCGACGTGGCCGGCGGCGTACTCGGACGGGGTGCGCACGTCGACGACCACGACGCCGGCCTGCTTGGCCGTCGTCAGGAACGTCTGCGGGTCGACGGTCTGCACCGTGCTGCTGGAGCCGCAGCCGGCGAGGAGCACGACGCCCAGCAGTACGGCGACCAGGGCGATGAGCTTCTTCACGTCAGTCCTCGGGGAGTCAGATGATGGTGGGGTTGCCGTTGTCGGCGACGACGTCGCCGCCGGCCGCGCGCCAGGCGTTCATGCCGCCGTCGAGGTTGACGGCGTCCACGCCCTGGGCCACGAGGTAGCGGACTACCGCCTGCGACCGGTTCCCCGAGCGACACGTGACCACGACGTGGCCCTCGCGGGGCAGCTCCTCGATCCGGCTGTTGATCTCGCTCATGGGCAGGGACGCGGCCTGCGGGGCGTGCCCGGCGTCCCACTCGTTGCGCTCGCGGACGTCGAGGAGCACCGCGCCGGCAGCGACCTCGCGGACTGCGTCGGCGCCGCTGACGACGGGGAGGGCGTCGGGGGCCAGGGAGCTCATCGGGCGGCCACCTTCTCGCGGACCTCGGCCATGTCGAGCTCGCGCACGGCGGTGATGAGCTGCTCCAGGGCGTTGGCCGGCAGGGCGCCGGACTCGCGGTAGACCAGGATGCCGTCGCGGAAGGCCATGAGCGTGGGGATCGCGGTGATCCCGGCGGCGGCGGCGAGCTGCTGCTCGGCCTCGGTGTCGACCTTGCCGAAGGTGATGTCGGGGTGCGTCTCGGACGCCTTCTCGAACACGGGGGCGAACGCGCGGCACGGGTTGCACCAGGCGGCCCAGAAGTCCACCAGGGTGATCCCGTCGCGCAGGACGGTCTCCTCGAAGTCGGCGGCGGTGAGCGTCGTCGTGGTCATGCGAGTGTCCTCTCTCGGGGTCGTACCCACCTGAAACATATACCCCAGGGGGTATATTTCCCGACTCCGGCGGGCAGCCGGTGGCGGGCGCCGCACTGGTGCCGGGGAGCGGTCCGGACGGGGAGCGGTCCGCGGTCCGCGAACCGCTCCCCGTCGGCCGGCTCAGCGGCAGGAGCAGCGCTTCTCCGCGGGGACGTGGCCGAGCACCTGCTCGACGTGCATGCCGCACCCGGAGTAGGTGGCCTTGCCGCACGCGCGACAGACTGCCGGACTGCACATGGGAACCTCGCACCTGTGTGTAGGGGGGACGATCGCCGAAAGATACCCCGGGGGGTATCCACGGGGCAAATCCCCGCGGTCCTCGAGGGTACGGCGAAGGTGCGGCGACGGAGAGCGCCCGAGGGTCGGTGGCGTGCGGTAGAACGGGTGCGTGGCGCCGCGACTGATCCCGGCCGAGCCGACGTTCCGGTCGAGCGCGGAGCGCACGCTGTGGAGGCACCTGCGCGGCCAGCTGCCCGACGGGTCGTTCCTCGCGGCCAACGTGCACCTGCACTCGCACGAGGACTTCTACGAGGCCGACCTCGTCGTCGGCCTGCCCGGCACCGGGTTCGCCGTGATCGAGGTCAAGGGCGGTCACGTGCAGTACGCCGACGGCACGTGGCTGCAGTCCACCGGGGAGGGGCTCAAGTCGGTCGACCCGGCCGGCCAGGCCGACCGCGCGAAGCGGCTGCTCGACACCTACGTGCGCGGCCGGGGCTGGAGCCACGGGCCCATCCGGTTCGAGCACCTCGTCGCGTTCCCGGACACCGAGTTCGGCGCCGAGCCGCCGTCGCCCGACATCCCCCGCTGGGCGCTCATCGCGAAGAACGACCTCGACGACGCGGCCGACCGCGTCTGGCACGCGCTCGACGCCCGGATCAGCGACAAGCCACGGCCGACCGCCGCCTGGGTCGACGAGCTCGCGGACCTGCTCGGTGGCCGCTTCGACCCGGCGTCCGCGCTGCTCGGGACCGCGCAGGCCCGGGAGGACCACGTCGACCGGCTCACCGAGGAGCAGGCGTCGATCCTGCGGCTCGTGCGCACGAACCCGCGGGTGCGCGTCGTCGGCGGCCCCGGCACGGGCAAGACGTTCCTGGCGCTGCGCCGCGCGCGGATGTGGGCGGAGGAGGGCCGGACTGTGCTGTTCCTGTGCTACTCCGTGGGTCTCGCGCGCTGGCTGCGCCGCGCCGTCGAGGTCATGCCGGACAAGGTGGCGCGACGCATCTCGGTCAGCACCTTCAGCGCGTACGGCATCGGGCTCGGGGTCGACGTCCCCGACGGCGTCGGGCAGGAGTGGTGGGACACGGCGCTCCCCGGCCTCATGTCCGCGCTCGTGGTCCCGGCGTACGACGCCCTGGTCGTCGACGAGGCGCAGGACTTCGCCGACTCGTGGTGGCCGCCGCTGCTGGCCTCGCTGCGCGAGGAGCGGCTGTTCGTCGCGGGCGACGAGCGGCAGACCGTGTTCGCCGGCCGCCGCGGCGGCCCGAAGCTCGAGATGGCCGAGCTCACCCTGGACGAGAACGTGCGCAACACCGCCCAGATCGCCGGTGTGTTCGGCCCGCTGTCGCCGGACCGGATGCGTTTCCTCGGCGGGGACGGCCCGCCGGTGCGCTTCGTGCCGTGCGCGGCGGGCGACGCGTGCGACACGGCTGACGCGGTGGTGGCCGGGTTGCTCGGCGACGGCGTGCACGGCGGTCACATCGTCGTGCTCACGACGCAGCACCGGCACGACTACCACCGCTGGGCCGAGACCGAGCTGGGCAAGGACGGCTACTGGGACGGCTTCTGGATGCAGGACGAGGTCTTCTACGGGACCGTCATGGGCTTCAAGGGCCTCGAGCGGCCGGTCGTCGTCCTGGCGGTCGACGGGTTCCACGACGGGGTCGCCCGCGATGTCATGTACGCCGGACTGTCCCGCGCGCGCGACCGGCTCGTCGTCTGCGGCGACCTCGAGATGATCCGGGGCGCCGTCGGCGACGAGGTGTGCCGGCGGCTCACGGCGGCCGGGTGATGGCGGTGCGCTACGTGTGCCAGCACTGCGGCTACGCGGGTGTCGACGAGAGCGAGTCCGATCTCGACCGCGTCCAGTGCGCGATGTGCGGGGAGCCTGCTGCCGAGGAGTCTCCGGGGTGGCCGGAGTCGTGAGCCGGAGTCGTGAATCGTCGCAGTGAGCCGCCGGGGTGGCCGGCGCCGTGAGCCGATGCCGTGAGCCGGCCACCCCGGAGTGGGATCAGCTCCCGGCCTCGACCTGGGCGGGTTCGACGGACCCTGCGATGACCGAGGTGTCCTCGGCCGTCGTGATGTCGATGCGCCGCGGCTTGGCCTTCTCCGCCACCGGGATCGTCACCGTGAGGACGCCGTTGGTGTACGTCGCGGAGATCTTGTCGGCGTCGATCCCGTCACCGAGCGAGAGCTGGCGCATGTAGCTGCCGGTGAAGCGCTCGCTCGCGATCCAGTCGACCGTCTGCTCGGTGCGACCGCTGCGCTCGGCGCGGATCGTGAGGGTGCCGTTGTCGACGCTCACGTCGACCGAGCCCGGGTCGATGCCCGGCAGGTCGGCGTGGAGCACGTAGTGGTCGCCGGACCGGTAGAGGTCCATCGGCATGAACCGGGGAGCCCGGGCCGATCCCGCGGGGACGCCGAGCAGCTGCTCGGTCATCCGGTCGAGCTCGCGGAAGGGGTCGAAACGCAGCACGGCCATGGTTACCTCCTGCAGGCGAGACGTCGCGCCCACCGCCATGGTGGGCGGTTCCGTGCGTTGCCCATTCTGGCACTCGAAGGTGGAGAGTGCCAACCCTGATCCCCGTCCCGAGAAGGGGTGCCGGAGCACCGCTCCCGGGCCCGCCGGATCTGCGGCGGCAAGGGCCGGCCCGAGGTCCAACGAGCCGAGGAGGCCGGGTGGAGCGAGAGGTGTACACAGCCCGAAAAGTGTTGCGCGGCATCCACAATGGGGTGTGTCGATCTTGACAGTGTCAGACGTACGTACGAGAATGGACCCATGCGCAGCGACCGGGATCCGAGCCTCGAGCCGGTCCCGGACGACCCCCGCGACGACGCGCGCGACGACCTCCGCGACGACCTGGCCGGTGTGCCGTTGTACGCGACGGCGGAGGAGGTCGCCTACGCCGCGGAGCTCGCCGCCCTGGACCGCGCGGAGGATGCCGCGCTGCGCGCGGAGTGGGCCGAGGCCGGCTACGACCTGCCCGGTTTGGATGGGGCGGGGTTCGATGTGCCGGTCGACGACGCGGCGTGGGATGCGGCGTTGGCGGAGCTCGCCGACGACGACGCGCTGATCGGGGCGTTGCACGGTCCGGCGCACGCGGCGGACCTGATGCTGGTGGACTCGATCGACCCGGCGTCGCTGTGCAGTC
>JAJXTD010000072.1 GCA_021784035.1 Actinomycetes bacterium
CGCCCGGCGGCCCCGCATGGTCTTCGACACCGACCGCTACGTCTCGATCGACTACCCCGAGCTGCTCCTCTCCGAGGTGCTCGACTCCCGCGGCAAGGGCTTCCTCCTGCTGCACGGGCCCGAGCCGGACTTCGCCTGGCGGACGTTCAACGCCGCCGTCGTGCAGATCGTCGAGCGGTTCGGCGTACGCCGGTCCGTCGGGCTCAACGCGATCCCGTGGCCCGCGCCGCACACGCGCCCGGTGGGCGTGACCGCACACGCCACCGACCCCGCGCTGGTGGCGGGACGACCGACGTTCGTCGGTGCCATCGAGATCCCCGGGCACCTCGCCGGCGCCCTCGAGATCGCGCTGGGCGCGGCCGGCCACGAGGCGATGGGCTTCGCCGTGCACGTGCCGCACTACCTCACCCAGGTCGAGTTCCCGCGGGCGGCGCTGCGGCTGCTCGAGGAGGTCGCCGTCGCCGGCGAGCTCGACCTCGACCTCACGGCGCTCGCCGCCGCCGCCGACACCAGCGACCGCGAGATCGACCAGCAGGTCTCCGGCAACGCCGAGAACGTCGACGCGGTCCGGGCGCTCGAGGAGCAGTACGACGCGGTCGTCCGCGGCGCGGAGTCGGCGCTGCAGATGGCCGACATGTCCGACGAGCCGCTGCCCAGCGGTGACGAGATCGCGGCGCAGCTCGAGCAGTTCCTGCGCGAGATGGACGACGACAAGGGCCGCTCGGAGTAGCCGAGCCCGTCGCGCGCCGCGGCGCCGCCGGGTGGGAAGGTCCTTCGCCCGTGCGGTTACGGCGCACGCGGCACCCGGGCCCGTCCTGACGGCGGGCGCATGCGCGACACCGGACCGGGTCACGGTCCGTCGGCCGCGCGGGTACGGCGTACGCGCACGGCCGGCCGGGCCTTGACGGCGGACGGCGGAGCGCGCACCGTCGGCACATGACCGACGACCTCCAGGCACGGCCCTCCCTGCAGAGCGCGCTCGAGCGCGGGCGGGAGGTCGGCGCGGCGGACTCCGGGGGCGACCCGGCGTGCTGGCTCGACCGGGTGTGCGACGCGTGCGGCCGCCTCGTCGACGGCCCGGACGACGCCTGCCCGGCCTGCGGCACCCCGCTGGGGACGAGCGGACCCTGACCGGGCTCAGGGCAGCGTGAGCGTCGTGCCCGGCCTGTGCTCGACCCGCGAGCCGGCACCGAGGACCCACACCGACTGGCGGCCCTGCACCTCCCAGCCGTCGGGCCCGCCGACGAGCGCGGTGTCCTCGTCGATGCCGATGAGGGTCGTGCCCTCGGGCTTGTGCAGCAGGGCGTTGCGCAGCACGTCGGGCATCCAGCCGAGCATCTTGTCGAAGTGCGGGATCACCCGGACGTGCGGCACGAGCCCGAGCCCGGTCGGCTGCTGCGGGTGCACGAGGTCCCGCATCCGCGGGGCCCAGGCGGTCAGCGCCATCGCGCCGGCACTGCACCCGGCGAGCGCGGCCCCCGCCTCGTGCGCGGCCACGATCGCGCGCCACACGGCGGTGTCCCGCAGCGTCTCGGCGAGGAACGCGGGGTTGCCCCCGGAGAGGTAGACGAGGCCGGCACCCTCGACGAGCGCGGCCATCGCCGGGTCGTCCGCGTCGTCGCGGGTGCGCACGTCGACCACGACCTGCTCGACGCCGAGCCGCTCGGCCTGCGCGCGGCCGAGCTCGTGCCACCGGGCGAGCGACGCGTCGCCCTCGGGGGCGGCCGCGGTCGCGAGCTGCACGTAGCGCGGCGGTCGGCCGGCGAGCAGCGCCCGCTCGACGTCGGCCATGACGGGCAGGTACTCGCCGGAGCCGACGAGGGCGAGCGGCGCGGCGCTCATCGGCGTACCTCCCACCGGACCCCGTCGGGGGTGTCCCGGACCTCGACGCCGGCCACCACCAGTCCGTCGCGGATGGTGTCGGAGTCGGCCCAGCGCTTCTCGGCCCGCGCCCGCGCGCGCAGCTCGAGCAGCAGCTCGACGAGCGGGCGCACCGTCTCGGTGACGTCCACCGGCTCGCCCACGGCGGCGATCGTCCGCGCCAGCCGGGATCCCGCCCACTCGCGCACGTCGCACGCGTCGTCCGGCAGCCCGTCCAGGACGAGGGCCAGCGCGGTCGCGACGTCGCCCGCCTCCAGCGCCCGGTCGAGCTCCTCGTCGAGCTGCGGGACCGTCGCGGGCGGGTCGACCGCTGCCGCTGCTGGTACGGCGCTCGCCGCCGACCGGCCGTGCTCGGCGATCTGCTCGACCGAGATCGTCTCGCCGGCGGGCACGACCCACTCGTCGCCGTGCACGCGGACCACGACCGTGCCGCGGCCGACGACCTCGGCGGCGCCGGAGTCCAGGTCGATCACGAGACCGGTGTGCTCGTCGACGCCGAGCACGAACGAGTCCTCGGGCAGCTGGTCCTCGAGGATGCGCAGCCGGCGCTCGCCCTGCCAGCAGAAGCGGGTGTCGTGCGTGCCGCCCTCCGCGTTGTTCCAGTGCGGCACGACGGCGGCGCGCAGCCCGGTCGCCCTGCCGAGGACGTCGAGGCCGTCGAGCCAGCGCGGGTCCTCGCCCACCTTGTAGACCTCGTAGACCGGGATCGTCACGAGCCCGAGGGTGAGGGCGGCGGCCGACGCGAACGTGACCGCGCCGCCCTCGCGCAGCCGCGCGTGCAGCGCGTCGGGGACGGCGCTGCCGGCCCAGGTGCGCAGGGCGTACGACGGCGACCCGGGGCCGGCGAAGACCCAGTCCGCCGCACGCAGCCGGGCCATCTGGACCGCGTGCGCGACCGGGTCCGCCGGCGGGGCGCTGCGGAACGTGACGGCCTCGACCTCGCGGCCGACGCTCTCCCGGAAGTACTGCTGCGCCTTCTCGGTCAGCTCGTCGGCGTTCTCCTGGAAGCCGTACGGCGAGTCGAGGAGCACGGCGCGCGCCTGGGGGCCGAGGCGCGCGAACGTGCGCTGGTGCGGCGTGACCATGGTGGGGCTGGTCTCGCCCGAGCCGAGGATCGAGAGGACGCGCGTCACCGGCCGATCATCGCCCAGGAACGGCGCCGGCGCCTCCGTGCGGCGGAGCTGTTCACTGTCGGCGCAGGGCAGGGCGGGAGTCAGGCGAAGCCGAGCGTGGCCGCCGTACGCCGCATGACGTGGTCGAAGAAGGCGTCGAGGTCGTCGATCGTGTTGGCGAACTGGCCGTCGAGCTCGAGGCCGATGTGGCCGAACAGCTGCGTGCGCGCCATGACCCCGGCGACGAGGTAGGCGTCGGGCACGGCCGACCCGGCGAACTCCCGCAGCGGCCGGATCCCGCGGGCCACGCGGCGGGGGACGGGCACGGCGTCGGGCCCGACCCCCTGGCCGATCGCGTCGGCGAGGATCGCGAGGAGGGTCGCGGAGACCCGGGTGCCGGGCCCGATCGTCGCCTCCGGTGCGGCGTATCCCGGCACGGGCGAGCCGTAGACGAGCGCCCACTCCTGCGGGTGGGCGAGGGCCCAGTCCCGGCAGGCGTGCGCGACCGCGAGCCAGCGGCCGAGGAGGTCCTCGCGCGCGACCGCGGCCTCGCGGACCTCGGCCGCGTCGCCGAGCCCGTTGTAGGCGTCGATGATCAGGTGGGTGAGCAGGTCGTCGCGGCTGGGGAAGTAGCGGTAGATCGCGCTGCTCACCATGCCGAGGTCCCGCGCGACCGCCCGCAGCGACAGGCTCGCCGCTCCCGCGGCCTCGAGGTGCGCGCGTGCGGTGTCGACGATCTCGCGGGTCAGCTCGGCCCGGGCCCGCGCGCGGGCGGTGCGGGGTGCGGCGTCGGTCACGCGGCCATCATGGCAGATCCGAGAGCGGTGTCCATCGTTGTGAGCACTGCTCTTGACAGAGATCGGTGCACCGCTCCATAGTGTGAGCAGTGCTCTCGAATACGTCGAGGGCGGACGGACGGAGAGAACCATGAGCCAGCGCACCCACCTCGTGGTCGGAGCCGGCCCCATCGGCTCGGCGGTCGCCCGCCGGCTCGCCGCCGCCGGCGACCGGGTGCGGGTGGTCACCCGGTCCGGGTCCGGCCCGGACCTCCCCGGCGTCGAGCGCGTCGCCGCGGACGCGTCCGACGCGATGCGGCTCGGCGAGCTCGCCGCCGGCAGCGACGTCCTCTACAACTGCGTGAACCCGCAGTACCACCGCTGGGCCACCGACTGGCCACCGATCGCCGCCGCGCTGCTGCGCGCGGCCGAGACCTCCGGCGCCGTGCTCGTCACGACGTCGAACCTGTACGGCTACGGCGAGCTGGACGGGCCGATGACCGAGCAGACCCCGCTGAACGGCACCGGCGCGAAGGCGCGGGTGCGGATCCGGATGTGGGAGGACGCGCTGGCCGCGCACCGGGCCGGACGGATCCGCGCGACGGAGGCCCGCGGTGCCGACTACGTCGGGCCGGGCGCCGAGTCGCACCTCGGTGAGCGCACCGTGCCGAAGCTTCTCGCCGGCAAGACCGTCCAGGTGCTCGGCAGCCCCGACACCCGGCACACCTGGACCTACACCGAGGACATGGCCGCGACGCTCGTCGCGATCGGGGCCGACGAGCGCGCCTGGGGCCGTGCGTGGCACGTGCCGAGCGCGCTCGAGTGCACGCAGCGCGAGGCGATCGCCCGGCTCGCCGCGCTGGCCGGCGTACCGATGCCGAAGGTCACGACCGTCCCCGGGGTCCTGCTCCGCGCTCTCGGGCTGGTGAACCCGCTGATCCGGGAGCTGCCGGAGGTGGCGTACCAGCTCGAGCGCCCGTTCGTCATGGACTCCTCGGCGGCGCAGCGCGAGCTCGGCCTCGTGCCGACACCGGCCGACGACGTGCTCCACGCGATCCTCGACGGATTCCGGGCCCGGGAGCGCCGGGCCGCCTGAGCCGCCGGTGCGCGCGTCCTGGCTCCCGGGACGGCGCGCGTGTGAGAGCGTGCGCGCGTGGATCTCCGTCGCGCCCGGGCAGCGGTCACGGTCGCCTACGTCGGCCAGGGGCTGTGCTTCGCCGCGCTGGTCTCCCGGGTCCCCGCGGTGCAGAACAAGTTCGAGCTCTCCGACGGTGCCCTCGGTCTCATCGTGGGCCTCGTGCCGATCATCGCGGGCGTCGGGAGCGTCGTCGCCGGGTCGCTCGCCGCGAAGCACGGCAGCCGGCCGGTCCTGCGCGTGATGGGACCCGTCGTACCGCTCGCCCTGGTCGCGACCGGCTGGGCCCCGAGCGTCGCCCTGCTGCTCGTGGCGCTCGTCGCCCTCGGGTTCGGCCTCGGCTCGGTCGACGCCACGATGAACATCCAGGGCGTGCGCGTCCAGGACGACCTCGGCCGGGCCGTCGTCGCGTCCTTCTACGCGGCGTTCAGCCTCGCCGGCTTCGTCGGGGCGCTGCTCGCGAGCGCGGCTGCGGGCTCGACGATGTCGCTCGGGCTGTTCTTCGCCCTGATCGCCATCGTCCTGATCCCGGTGCAGCTCGCGGCCGGACGCTTCCTGCTGCCCGGGCACCCGGTGCCGACGGCCGTGCAGGTCGCGGCGGGCTCGCTGCCGCGCATCCACTGGCGGCCCGTCATGCTCGTGGGCATCGCGCTCATGTGCGTCTACATCGCCGACTCGGGCGCGTCCACGTTCGGCGCCGACTACCTGCACAAGGGCCTCGGCAGCACCGAGTCGGTCGCGGCGCTGGCGTACGCGGCGTACTCGCTCATGACGGTCGCGGGCCGGATCATGGTCGACCGCACGGTCGAGCGGGTCGGGGCCGTGCGCCTCGTGCGGATCGGCGGGTTCACCGCGGTCGCGGCCGTCGGTGCCGTGGCGATCGCGCCGAGCCCCGCGCTCGCGATCGCGGCGTTCGCCGTCCTCGGACTCGCGATCTGCCCGGCGATCCCACTCGCGTTCACGGCGGCGGCGTCGCACGACAAGACCTCGAGCGGCGTGGCCGTGGCGCGGGTCAACGTCTTCAACTACGTCGGGTTCGTCGTCGGGGCGCCGCTCATCGGCGGCATCGCCGAGGGCGCCTCGCTGCGCTGGGCCTTCGCGGCGCTCGTGCCCGTGCTGCTCGTCGTACCGCTGCTCGCGTCGTGGTTCCGCATCGCCCCGCACGAGGCCCCCGACCTCGTCCCCGGCGACGCCCTCCCCACCTGAGCGCGCGACGGGCTGCGCCCATCTGGATGAAGGTGCCCCTGTCGCGCTTCGGGGCACCTTCATGCGGGGCCGGGAGGGTCAGGCGGTGGGGCGGGCCTGGCGGGCGGTGCGGCTGCCGGTGAGCTCGGCGAGGACGTCGGAGCCGGGGGCGACCTCGTGCTCGGACGCCGTGACCCCGGCCTTCTCGTGCAGCCGCTGCATGCTCTTGCGCTGGTTGCGCAGGACCAGGGTGACGACGCGGCCGGTGGCGCCGGCGCGGGCCGTGCGGCCCGCGCGGTGCAGGTAGGCCTTGGGGTCCTCGGGCGGGTCGACGTGGACGACGAGCGAGATGTCGTCGACGTGGATGCCGCGCGCGGCGACGTCGGTGGCGACGAGGACGTCGATCCGCCCCTCCTTGAACTCCGCCATCGTGCGCGTACGGGCGTTCTGCGTCATGCCGCCGTGCAGCGCCCGGGCGTTGACCCCGCGGTCGGCGATGTTGCCCGCCACGCGCTCGGCGCCGAGCTGCGACCGGACGAACATGATGGTGCGGCCGTCGCGGCGCGCGATCTCGGTGGCGACGACGGCCTTGTCCTCGCGGTTCACGACGAGCAGGTGGTGCTCCATCGTGTCGACCGGGGAGGTCGCCGGCTCGAGCTCGTGCTTGACCGGGTCGTGCATGTGCTCGCGCACGAGGGTGTCGACGTCGCCGTCGAGCGTCGCGGAGAACAGCAGGGTCTGCGCGGCAGGGGAGCAGAGCTCGAGCAGCGCGGTGACCTCGGGCAGGAAGCCCATGTCGGCCATCTGGTCGGCCTCGTCGAGGACGAGGACCTCGATGTCGTCGAGGAAGCACTCGCCCTGACGGATGAGGTCGGCGAGGCGGCCCGGCGTGGCGACGAGGACGTCGACGCCGCGGCGCAGCGCGTAGACCTGCTTGTCCATCGACGTACCGCCGACGACGGTCTTGAAGTGCAGGCCCAGCGAGCGGCCGAGCGGCTCGAGCGCGTCGTTGACCTGCATGGCCAGCTCGCGCGTCGGCACCAGGATCAGGCCGCGCGGGTGCCTCGGCTGCGGCGGAAGCGCTGCGACGCGGGCGAGCAGCGGAAGGCCGAACGCGAGCGTCTTGCCCGAGCCCGTGCTGCCGCGGCCGAGCAGGTCGTGACCGGCGAGGGCGTCGGGGATCGTCTCGACCTGGATCGGGAACGGCGTCGTGATGCCGCCGCGCGCGAGGGCGGCGACGAGCGCCGCGGGCAGGCCGAGGTCGGCGAACGTGGCGGTGGGGACGTCGTCGGAGAACAGGGTCTCCGCGGGCACGTCGAGGGCAGGATCGGGCAGCAGGGCGGTCACGGGTGGGCCTCATCGGTTGACGCGGAACAGACGCGTCCATGAGAGCTACCGAGGCGACGCGGGTCTGGAAGTGCTCCCAGGGTAGCCGGGAGGGGCCCGGACCGACGAATCGCTCGCGCGGCCGCCACCGGCGAGGAGACCCAGGTCACGCCGTCGCGAGCTCGGCCTGGAGCACCGTGGCCAGCGGATGGACCGGACCTGACCGACGGCCGCCGCGCCGCGAGACCCGCCGCATCCCGCGCGGGGACGTACGCCGTGGCTCGGGCCACCGCCGCGGCTGTGTGACACTTGCGGACGACCACCGCGCGCGCCGAGGAGACCCGAGATGGCCGTGACGACCACCCGGACGTCATCGACGTCCGAGCGGGTCGCCGCACCCCGGGCGCGCGGCTTCCGCCCCGACATCGAGGGGCTGCGGGCACTCGCGATCATTCCCGTGCTCGTGTTCCACGCGCACGAGTTCCTCTCCCCGTCCACCGTGACCGGCCCGCTCGGGATCGTCGCCACGGTGCTCGGCTGGGTCCCCGGCGGCTACCTCGGCGTCGACGTCTTCTTCGTGATCTCGGGCTTCCTCATCACCGGCCTGCTCGTGCGCGAGGCCGAGACCACCGAGGGCGTCCACTTCGGCCGCTTCTACGCGCGCCGCGCGCGCCGCATCCTCCCGGCCGCGACCGCGACGCTCCTCGTCACTCTCGTCGCCTCGCTCGTGATCCTCCCGGCCGTCCGGGCCGGCACCACGGCCGTCGACGTGCTCTGGGCGGCGCTGTTCAACTCCGACGTCCACTTCGCGAACAGCGGCGTCGACTACATGGGGGTCGCCACCGACCCGAGCCCGGTGCTGCACTTCTGGAGCCTCAACGACGAGGAGAAGTTCTACGTCGTCTGGCCCGTCGTCCTCCTCGTGGCGACCCTGCTCGCCACGAAGGTGCTCCACCGGCGCCTGCGCCCGACGCTGTTCGCGGCGCTCGTCCTGCTCGCCGTGCCGTCGCTGGTGTGGTCGCAGCACCTGGTGAGCACCGGCGACACGTCGGCGTACTTCTCGGCCCTGTCGCGCGCGTTCGAGCTCGCCGCCGGCGGCCTGCTCGCGATCGCGATGCCGCTGGTCGTGCGGGCGCCGCGGGCCGCGCGGGTGATCGGGCCGATCGTCGGGTTCGGCGTCGTCGTGTGGTGCATGGCCACGTTCACGACGTTGACGCCGTTCCCCGGCGTCAACGTCGTGCCCGTGGTCGTCGGCACGCTCCTGGTCATCGCCGGCCACGAGGCGGGCGTCGTCAGCCGGGGGCTGTCGACGCGCGTCCCGCGGTGGTTCGGGCGCGTCTCCTACTCGCTCTACCTCTGGCACTGGCCCGTCTTCGTCCTCGCCGCCGCGCTGACCGCCAGCGGCCAGCTGAGCGTCAAGCAGACGCTGCTGTGCATCGTCGTGGCGATCGCGGTGTCGTGGGCGTCCTACCTCGTGATCGAGCAGCCGCCGCAGCGGCTCGCGGCGCTGCGCCCGACGAAGCACGCGTTGGTCTTCGGCCTCGCCCTCATCCTCACCACGGTCCTGTCCTCCGTCGTGGTCGGGCGGGTCGCCGAGGCGCGCGAGACGGCGGAGCTCGGTGCGGCCACCGCGGGGATCGTCCCGGTCGCGAAGGTCGACACCGGCCTGCTCTACATCGGTGACTCCATCACCACCCGTGGCCTGCCCGCGCTCGACGCTGCGCTCGGGGCGGCCGGGTGGGACTACACCGTCGACGGGCTCGGCGGTCGGCCGATCGTGGCCGGCCCACGGACGGACTGGAAGCCGCTCTGCCTCGACCAGCCGGGGTGCGGCGCCGACCTGGTGCTGGCGTCGCGCCCCATCCCCGGCACCGTCGTCGTCGCGCTCGGGACGAACTCGTTCAACGTGGCCACCCGGCGGGTCGCGCCGCCGACCGCGACCGACTCCGGCATCCGCAACCGCACCGACGCGAACGGCCACTGGGTGATCCTCGGCCAGGACCCGGCGGCCGCGTTCGCCCGCGGCGTCGACCGCGTCATGGCCATGGTCCCGAGCACCACGACCGTGTACTGGGTGGGCATGTACCTCGACGACACCCGATGGAAGAACGTGCACTGGCGGGAGAACAACGCGGCGATGCGGGCGGCCGTCGCCCGCCACCCGAATGCCCGGTTCCTCGACTACGCCGCCTTCGTCGAGTCCGCGCACGTGCCCTACCGGCCCGACGGCTCGCACCCGACGCCGGACGGCATGGCGCAGCGCGCGCGCTGGATCGTGTCGCAGCTGCGATAGGCGGTGCGCCGCCGGTGCGGCGTAGGTCTCAGGCTTCCCGCCAGCGCGGCGACGTCGTGCGCGGCGGGTGGAACGCCTGCTCCAGCACGACCAGCGAGCACTCGCCGCGGGCGACCGACTCGCGGGCCCGCCCGAGGGCGCGGGACAGGCCCGGGCCGGGATCGGCGGTGCGCTCCACCGTGAGGCCGTAGGCCGAGGCGAGGTGCTCCCACCGCGGCTCGACGAGGTCCACCCCGCGGTGCGGGTCGCCGGCCACGGTCTGGTCGTAGCGGAGCATCCCGTAGCCGCCGTCGGTGACGACGAGCAGCGCGAGCGGCAGCCGCTCCTGCACGTACGTCGCGAGCTCGCCGAGACCCATCGCCGCACCGCCGTCACCGACGACCGCGAGGGTCGGGATGCCGAGCGCCGCCGGCCCGATCGCCGCGGGCAGGCCGTAGCCGAGCGTGCCCCAGCCGACGGGGTACTGCAGGCGGCGGGCGCGCGGCTGTCGCGCGTAGCCGCCGAGCCAGTAGCCCGCGATGCACATGTCGGCGACGATCGCGCCGTCGTCCGGCCACTCGCTCTCCACCGTCGTGAGGAACGCCGCCGCCGCAGCCGTGCGGTCGTCGGACGCCACGGCGTCCCGCACGGCCGCGGCGAGGTCGTCGCCGACCGGCGGCCGCGGCGCACCGTCCTCGTCGGGTGCGCCGAGGGCGTCCAGCAGGGCCCGGACGGAGAGCGCCACGTCGCCGTCGACCCGGACGGTGAGGTCGTAGTCGCCCAGGCTCGCCCGGGCGTCGTCGGTGACCGCGACGATCGAGCCCGGCACGGGCATCCGCCAGTTGCGCGTCGTCATCCCGTGCAGGTCGTCGCCGACCACGAGCAGGACGTCGGCGGCCGCGATCGCGTCGGCCACGACGGGCTCGTGCGGCGGCGCGGCGACCGTCCCGGCGTAGTCCGCGAGCATCCCGCGCGCCTGGTACGTGGGGACGACCAGCGCGCCGAGGCGCTCGGCCAGGCGGCGTACGAGGTCCTCCGCGGGCACCGCCCGCGCGCCCAGCCACATCGCGACGCGACGGCCGCGCAGCGCGTCGGCGGCCGCGGCGACGGCGCTCGCCGACGGGTGCACGCGCGGCGCGGCGACGGGCGGCGGGACCGGGGCGGTCCACCCCGACGCGAGCACGTCGGACGGGATGCCGAGGTACGCCGGCCGGCCGGTCGCGAGGGCGTGGGCCGCGAGCTCGGGGAGGGCCGCGAGGGCCTCCTCGGCCGACCGCGCCGAGACGGCCCGGGCGCCGAAGCCGTAGGCGACGACGTCGGCCTGGCTGCGCATCCCGTGCAGCAGTCCGTCGTCGTCTCCGGACGTACGGCGCAGCGCGAGCGGCGTCTCGCTCGAGACCAGCAGCACCGGCGAGAACGACGCCCACGCCTCGCCGAACGCGGCGAGCGCGTTCGCGAAGCCGGGCCCGGTCGTGGTCAGCGCGACGCCGAGGCCACCCGTGGCCCGGGCCGCGGCGTCGGCGGCGTAGCCGGCGGCCTGCTCGTGGCGGACCCCGACCACGCGCGGACGGCGCCCGACCCCGGCGCCGACCCAGAACGCCAGGTTGTGCACGCCGGGGACCCCGAAGCACACCCGGACGCCGTGGTCGGCCAGCTGGTCGAGGATCGCGTCGCCGACGGTGGGGGACATGGGCCAGTCCTACCACCGCGCGTGGCGACTGCCGGGCCGCGGGGGGCAGGATGCGGGCGTGCAGATGCAGAGCCTGAACCCCGCCGACCTCTCCGACCTCGTCACCACGATCGACCTCGCCACCGCCGACGACGTCGTGGCCGCGGCGCGCCGTGCGTCCGCCGCGCAGCGCGCGTGGGCCGACATCCCCGCACCGGCGCGCGGCCGGGTGATCGCCGCGGTCGGCCGCCTGGTCGAGGCGAACAAGGAGGCGCTGGCCGCGCTCGTGACCCGCGAGATCGGCAAGCCCTACGCCGAGGCGCTCGGCGAGGTGCAGGAGGTCATCGACACCTGCGACTTCTTCCTCGGCGAGGGACGCCGGCTCTACGGCCAGACCGTGCCCAGCGAGCTCCCGTCCAAGCAGCTGTTCACCCACCGCATGCCGGTCGGCACCGCGCTCGTCATCACGGCCGCGAACTTCCCGACCGCTGTGCCCTCCTGGTACCTCGTGCCCGCCCTGCTCTGCGGCAACAGCGTGGTGTGGAAGCCGGGCGAGGTGTCCCCCGCGATCGCGACGGCGCTCACCTCGCTGTTCCACGCCGGCGGCGTGCCGGCGGACGTCCTCGTCACGGTGATCGCCGACGGCGCCACGACGTACGCCGGGCTCGAACGGGCGCTCGACGAGGGCCTCGTGCAGAAGGTCGGGTTCACCGGGTCCACCGCCGTCGGCCGGCGCATCGGCGAGCTGTGCGGACGCCACCTGCAGACGCCGTGCCTCGAGCTCGGCGGCAAGAACCCGATGGTGGTCATGCCCGACGCCGACCTCGACCTCGCCGTCGAGGGGGCGCTGTTCGGCGGGTTCGGCGCCGCGGGCCAGCGGTGCACGTCGCTCGGCACGCTCTGGGTGCACGACGACGTGTACGACGCCATGCGGTCGCGCTTCCTCGCCGCGGTCGAGGCCGCCGCGGTCGGCGACCCGACGCAGGACGTGCTCTACGGCCCGATGATCTCGCCGACGTACCTCGAGAACCACGAGCGCAACCTCGGCCTGGTGGCCGACCACCACAGCACGCACGGCTCCACGGGCCTCGGCCGGATCACGTCGGCCAACCCGCGGGCCGGCTTCGTCGGCGACCCGGACGCCGGGGTCTTCGCCCACCCCACGGTCGTGGAGGGCATCCGGCCGGGCGACGCGCTCTACGACACCGAGACGTTCGGGCCGCTCGTCGGGCTCGGGCGCTTCTCGTCGCTCGACGAGGCCATCGAGCTCGCGAACGGGCACGGCTACGGCCTCTCGTCGTCGATCTACACCACGTCGCCGGAGTCGGTGTGGCGCTTCCGCTCGCGCATCTCCGCGGGCATGGTCTCGGTCAACAACTCCACCTCGGGCGCCGAGGCGCACCTGCCGTTCGGCGGGAACGGCCGCAGCGGCAACGGGTCGCGGCAGAGCGGCATCTGGGTCCTCGACCAGTTCACCCGCTGGCAGGCGATGAACTGGGACTGGTCCGGCCGGCTGCAGAAGGCGCAGATGGACGTCGCCGACCTCCCGTCCGACCCCGGCTTCCGGCTGTGACGGAG
>JAJXTD010000261.1 GCA_021784035.1 Actinomycetes bacterium
GTGGAGCGCGCACATCCTCGAGCAGAAGCGCACCGGCCGCCTCGTCCGCCCCTCGGCCCGCTACGTCGGCCCCGCGCCGCGCAAGCCCGAGGAGGTCCCCGGCTGGGACGCCCAGATCGTCGCCCCCTCCGGCTACCCGGTAGCCCCCTGACCCTCCGCTCCATCCCAACCGCTCGGGAGCGCGTGTAACTGATCATCGGGTCGTCTCCGGGGTCGGGAAGCGACCCGTTGATCAGTGACACGCCCCTACCTGGGGACGGAGCCAGCGAAGGTTCGCCCAGGCTCGACATCGTGCCGGGATGCCCGACCTACGCCGACCGCTCGACACCCGCGACCGGTTCGCCGCCACGTTCGGCTCCCGGCCGGTGCGACGGGCCGAGGCCCTCGCCGCGGGATTCAGCCGCGGCCAGCTCCGGGCGGCCCTCGCCCGCGGGCTGCTGACGTCACCACGTCACGGGGTCGTGGCGTTCAACGCCGAGCTCGGCGCGACAGTCGGGACAGCCCCGCCAGGACCTCAGCCGGACGCCCACGTGGCAGCCCTGCGCGCGGCCCTGGAGTCGGTGGGCGATGGTGCGCTCGCCTCGCACGACTCGGCCGCGATCCTGCTCGGGCTGGCGCGACCGTCCGCCTCCGCGCCCTCCCTCGTCACCCTCGTCCGCCCGGGAGCCGCCGACAGCGCAACTCCCGGGCTGCGAATCCACGGGTCCGGGGTTCCACACCACCAGCGCACGGCCGTGCACGGGATCCCGACCACGGACCTGCGTCGCACGGCCATCGACCTGGCTCGGGGTCGGCGGCTGCCCGAGTCCTTGATCCCCCTCGACTCGGCCGCCCGACTGCTCGCCGTTGAGATGTCCGGGGTCCGCGGCCCGGGTCTTCGCCGGGTAGTCCTGGATCCGCTCCTGCGAGCGGCCGTACGCGATGAGCTCGCGTCTGCCCTGTCATCCTGCTTCGGGTGGCCGGGCACCGTCGCGGTCCGTGAGGCATTGCCGTTCGTCGATCCGGCTGCTGAGTCCCCGCTGGAGTCACGCAGCCGCGGCTGGTTCATCGAGGCCGGTATACGCACTCTGCTGATCGGCACGGAGATCCACTGCGCGGGCGCGACGTACTGGGCGGACTTCTGCGAGCCGGACCTGCATGTGATCGGCGAGGCGGACGGGTGGGGGAAGTACGGGGACACCGCGCTCGCGACTCGCGAGGTCGTCGAGCTCGAGCGGCAGCGGCAACGAGACCTCGAGGCGGCTGGCTGGACGGTGGTGCGCTGGCTGTCCACTGACCGCCGTCCCGTCGTCATCGGGCGCATGCTCAGTGCGCTCGGCCGCGCGTAACTGATCATCGGGTCGTCTCCGGAGCCGGGAAGCGACCCGATGATCAGTAACATCCGCAAGATCCGCACGCGGGCGGGGTGGCGGGTGTCTCATCCATCGGACCCGCGCGCGTCGGCGGGTGCGGCGTTCCTACGCTGGACCCACCGCCGACCCTCTCCCGAAGGCCTTCGCTGTGACCGAGACGCCGCAGATCACCATCCCCGCCGACCTCCGACCGCTCGACGGCCGCTTCGGCGCCGGTCCGAGCAAGGTGCGCCCCGAGCAGGTCACCGCGCTGGCCGCGATCGCGCCGACGTACCTCGGTACGTCGCACCGCCAGAAGACGGTCAAGGCGCAGGTGGGCCGGCTCCGCGCCGGGCTCGCCGACCTGTTCGCCCTGCCCGAGGGCTACGAGGTCGTGCTCGGCAACGGCGGCTCGACGGCGTTCTGGGAGGTCGCGGCCTTCGGCCTCGTGCGCGACCGCGCGCAGTTCCTCACCTTCGGCGAGTTCGGCTCGAAGTTCGCCGCCGCCGTGCAGGACGCGCCGTTCCTCGGTACGCCGACCGTGCGGAAGTCCGACCCGGGCACGGCGCCGACGTTCGAGGCCGAGGCCGGCGTCGACGTCTATGCGACGCCGCACAACGAGACCTCCACCGGCGTCGCCATCACGCCGACCCGCGTGGCCGGGGCCGACCCGGACGCGCTCATGCTCGTCGACGCCACCTCCGCCGCCGGCGGCCTGCCGGTCGACCAGCGCGAGTCCGACGTCTACTACTTCGCGCCGCAGAAGTGCTTCGCCTCCGACGGCGGTCTCTGGATCGCGCTCATGTCACCCGCAGCGATCGAGCGCGCCGCCGGGATCAAGGCGAGCGGCCGCTACATCCCCGCGTTCCTCGACCTGCAGACCGCCATCGACAACAGCCGCCTGGACCAGACCTACAACACCCCGGCGCTCGCGACGATCCTGCTCATGGCCGAGCAGGTCGACTGGTTCAACGCCAACGGCGGCCTGGACTGGTGCGTCGCGCGCACGAAGGAGTCGAGCGACGTGCTCTACGGCTGGGCCGAGGCGTCGTCGTACGCCACGCCCTACGTCGTCGACCCCGCGCTGCGCTCGCAGGTCATCGGGACGATCGACCTCGACGACAGCATCGACGCCGCTGCCGTCGCGAAGGTCCTGCGCCAGAACGGGATCGTCGACACCGAGCCCTACCGCAAGCTCGGCCGCAACCAGCTGCGCATCGCCATGTTCCCGTCGGTCGACCCGGACGACGTACGCCGTCTGACCGCCTCGATCGACCACGTGGTGTCGGCGCTGTCGTGACGCCGCACCCGTGACCGACGAGCCCGTGACCGACGAGCCCGTGACCGCCGCGCGCGTGACCGCCGCGCGCGTGACCACGTGCCGATGACCGCCGCACGCCGGCCGGTCGGGCCCTCGGTCGTGCGGGACCGCACGACCTGGCTGGCGTACTTCCACATCGGACTGTTCGGCTACTTCCTCTATGCCTTCGGCCCGTCCAT
>JAJXTD010000073.1 GCA_021784035.1 Actinomycetes bacterium
CCCCCGGCTGAGCACCCGCACCAAGGTCGGCTACGCCTTCGGCTCGGTCGGCACCGGAGGTTTCGCCACGGTTCCCGGGCTGCTGCTCCTGTACTACCTGACCGACGAGCTCGGGGTCGCCGCCGTCGTCGCCGGTCTCGTGGTGCTCCTGCCGAAGGCATGGGACGTCGTGCTCAACCCCCTGGTGGGGAACTGGAGCGACCACACGACGTCGCGCTGGGGGGCGCGCATCCCGTGGATGGTCCGCGGGGCGGTCGTGCTGCCGGTGTTCTTCGCGCTCATGTTCTTCGCGCCCGGCGGCATCACCGGCGGGACGGCCGCGGTGTACGTCACCATCACGTTCATCGGAGCCGCGACCGGCTTCTCCTTCTTCCAGGTGCCGTACGTCGCGCAGCCCGCGGAGCTCACCGACGACTACGCCGAGCGCACGTCGGTGATGACCTACCGCATCGCCTTCCTCACCCTCGCGATCCTCGTGTTCGGCGCGGGCGCCCCCGCGCTGGTCAAGGCGGGGGGAGACGGCGCCGCCGGCTACCGGTTCATGGGGATCGTCTGCGCCGCGCTGTTCCTCGTCGGCTTCGGCGTCGCGATCATCGCGACGCGATCTGTTCCCACGGTGCTGCGCACGGAGCCCGGCGGCGGTCTGGGCGAGCAGCTGCGGGCGGTCCGCGGCAACCCGGACTTCCGCGTGCTCTTCACCGCGTTCGTGGTCCAGGCGCTCGGGACGTCGGCCGCCCTGGCGGCGGCGCCCTACGTCGCCGAGTACCTCCTGGGGGACAAGACCCTCACGACGGTGCTGTTCGTCGCGCTCGTGGCCCCGGCGATCCTGCTGGTCCCGGTGTGGCGGATGGTCGCCGCGCGGCACGGCAAGGAGAAGGGCTTCCGCTGGGCGACGGTCTGCTTCCTCGTCGGCTCGCTCGTCATGGCCACCGCCGGCCACTCGCCGACGTGGCTGCTCCTGGTCGGCGTCAGCGTCGCGGGGGTCGGCTACGCCGGCCAGCAGCTGTTCCCGCTCGCGATGCTGCCCGACACGATCCAGGCCGACTCGCTGCGCACCGGGCGCCGCCGCTCGGGTGCCTTCACCGGCGTCTGGACGGCGGGGGAGACCCTCGGCTTCGCGCTCGGCCCGGCGGCCCTGAGCCTCGTGCTCGCCGCCGGCGGCTTCGTGTCCTCGACGTCCGGGGAGCCGGCCGACCAGCCGGCGTCGGCGCTCACCGCGATCGCGCTCGGGTTCGGCGTCCTGCCGGCCGTCCTCATGCTGGTGAGCCTGCCGATCCTGCGGCGCTACCGGCTCACCGAGGAGGAGCTCCGTCGGCTGGCCGACGCGGGCGAGTCCGCGAGCCCGTCGGCGTAGCCAACGCTTCGCTCCGTCCGCCTCAATCGCTCGTGCCCCGAGTGGGATTCGAACCCACACTGGATGGTGTTTGAGACCATTGCCTCTGCCGGTTGGGCTATCGGGGCGGCACCGGAAGACTACCGGCAGCGCGGCGCGTGCCCCGGTCCGTAGGCTTCGGGCGTGACCGAGAGCCCCAGCGAGCCCGCTGCCCTGCGTGTCGTCGTCGCCGAGGACGAGGCCCTCATCCGGCTGGACCTCGTCGAGATGCTGGGCGAGGAGGGCTACGTCGTCGTGGGCGAGGCCGGCGACGGGGAGCAGGCGGTGCGCCTGGCCGAGGAGCTCCGCCCGGACCTCGTCATGCTCGACGTGAAGATGCCCGTCCTCGACGGCATCTCCGCCGCGGAGCGGATCGCCGCCGCGCGGATCGCGCCGGTGGTCATGCTCACGGCGTTCAGCCAGCGCGAGCTCGTCGAGCGGGCCCGCGACGCGGGCGCGATGGCCTACCTCGTGAAACCGTTCACGAAGGGCGACCTGGTCCCGGCCATCGAGCTGGCGGTGAGCCGCTACGCCGAGATCACGACGCTCGAGGCGGAGGTGGCCGACCTCGCGGAGCGGTTCGAGACCCGAAAACGGGTGGAACGCGCGAAGTCGTTGCTGCAACAGGCCTACTCCTTGAGCGAGGCGGACGCCTTCCGGTGGCTCCAGAAGTCGGCGATGGATCGGCGGTTGTCGATGCGGGAGGTCGCCGACGTGGTGATCCGCGAGGTCACCGGCGGGTAAAGCCCGTGTGTCCGGGAGGGCGCCGGAGCGCCGGCCAGGCGCACCGTCACCAAAGCGTGATCCGACAGTGACGGTTTCTTCTGTCGCGCGCCGCCCGATTGGCGAAGATCGCTGCTAGGTTTCGAGGCCATCCAGACCCGGAAAAATCGGGCGTTTCTCACGGTAGGACGGGATATGCGTAACGCTTACAAGATCGGTGCCCTCGCGATCGCGGGCAGCCTGGCGCTGGCCGCGTGCGGCTCGTCGGGCGGCTCGGGCAGCTCGGCCAGTGGCGGCGGCGGTGGCGGCAAGACCGTCATCATCTCCACGGACCTGCCGCTGCAGGGCTCGTCGAAGGATGCATCCGACGCTACGAACCAGGCGATCGAGCTCTACCTCAAGCAGATCGGCTACAAGGCCGGCAACTTCACCGTCGAGCTGAAGAAGTACGACGACTCGACGGCTGCCGCGGGCAAGTGGGACCAGGCGCAGTGCACCAAGAACGGCACCGACCACGTGGCCAACACCAACGAGGTCGCGGTCATGGGCACGTACAACTCGGGCTGCGCCCAGATCATGATCCCGATCCTCAACCAGGACCCGAGCGGCCCGATGCTCATGGTGTCCCAGGCCAACACGTACCCCGGCCTGACCAAGCCGTGGGCGCCCGGCGACCCGGACAAGTACTACCCGACCGGCAAGCGCAACTACGCCCGCGTCGTCACGACGGACGACAACCAGGGTCGCGCTGCGGCGCAGTTCATGGCCAAGGACCTCAGCGTCAAGAAGTGCTACGTGCTCAATGACAACGAGACCTACGGCCAGGGGATCGCGTCGGCCTTCGCCAAGGAGGCCCCGAACGTCGGCATCACGATCCTCGGCAACGAGCCGTGGGACGCCAAGCAGCCCAACTACACCGCGCTGTTCCAGAAGATCAAGGGCCTGGGTGCGGACTGCATCTACCTCGGCGGCATCTTCGACAACAACGGCGGGCAGCTGGTCAAGGACAAGGTCGCCGTGCTCGGCGACAACTCCAAGATCCCGATGATGGGCCCCGACGGCTTCACCGGCTACCCGGAGCTCAACAAGCTGCCCGAGGGTCAGGGCATGTACCTGTCCTTCCCCGGCCTGACCAACGAGGACCTGCGCAAGCAGGGCGGCTCGGCGGCCAAGCTGCTCGACGCCTACAAGGCCCAGTACGGCAGCGACCCGGCCTCCAGCTACGCGCTCTACGGCGTCGCGGCCGTCCAGGTCATGCTCCAGGCGATCAGCCAGTCCGACGGCACCCGCAAGTCGGTGACCGACCAGGTCTTCTCCGGCGCCGGCATCACCATCCCGGCCGACGTGTCGGCCATCGGCAAGGAGATCAAGATCGACCCGGCGACCGGTGACGTGAACGTCATCGACATCACCATCGAGCAGATCAAGGGCAACGCGGAGACCACCCTCAAGGCGTGGCCCGTCACGGCCTAGCACCGTCGGTACAGAAAGTCTCGACACATCAGGTCGGGCGGGGCCCACGGCCCCGCCCGACCTGCTAGGTTCCGGCCGAATTCCTGCATCACGCGAAGGGGTCACGCATGGCCATCACGGCAGTAGAAGCCGCCGATTCCCGACCGGTACTCCTCGGTAGGGAGAAGGTCGAGCGCGGGATCGGGATCGCCCTGCTGGTCGGCGTCACCATCTGGCTGATCTGGAACTTCATCGCCGGACCTGTGCAGTTCGTGAACGTCGCGCTGGCCGGCCTGCGCCTCGGCGCGATCTACGCGCTCATCGCGCTGGGGTACACCCTCGTCTACGGCATCATCGAGCTGATCAACTTCGCCCACGGCGACCTGTTCATGCTCGGGTCGGTGTTCACGTCGATCGTGCTCGTCAAGTGGTTCGGCGCCGGCACGGGATCCCTCGCCGACTGGGGCCTCATGCTCGTCACCCTGGTCATCGTGATGGCGATGTGCGCGGGGTTGAACATCACGTCCGAACGCGTCGCCTATCGCCGTCTCAGGCGGGCGCCCAAGCTCGCTCCCCTCATCACCGCGGTCGGCATCAGCTTCATCTTCCAGTGGTTCGGCCTGCTGCTCAACGGGTCGTCGCAGAAGAGCTGGCCGAAGGTGATCCCGGACGGCGGACTCGTGCTCGGTCCGGTCACGATCGACTGGTCGACGATCATCGTCATCGTCGTGACGGTCCCGCTCCTGCTGATCCTGTCCTACATCGTGCAGCGGACCCGGCAGGGCAAGGCGATGCGCGCGACGGCCCAGGACCAGGACGCGGCGCGCCTCATGGGCATCAACGTCGACCGCACCATCGCCTTCACGTTCGCACTCGGTGGGGCCATGGCCGGTGCGGCGGGGCTGCTCTACCTCGAGACCTTCGGGACGACCCGCTACGATGCCGGCTTCCAGCTCGGGCTCATCGCATTCACGGCCGCCGTCCTCGGCGGCATCGGAAACCTGCAGGGCGCCGTCCTGGGCGGGGTCCTCATCGGGTTGATCCAGGGGTTCAACGACGGCCTGCCCTACGGCTTCGGCCAGAAGTGGTCGCAGACGGTCGTGTTCACGATCCTGATCCTCCTCATGGTCTTCAAACCTGAGGGAATCCTCGGCAAGCCGACGATCGAGAAGGTGTGACGACATGGCGCTGAGCACCCCCGAGGCCGTCGAGACGGCCCCCGCCAAGTCCGACATCGCCGCATCCCACACGCGCAGGTGGGCCCTCTGGTTCGCCGCGATCGCGGTCTTCGTCTGGGTCTTCTACACGTTCGCGCTGCCGAACCTCGGGTCCAGCGGACAGACGATCGTCCGCGAATGGATGCCCCTGGGCTCGGTCAACGAGGCGCTGGTCTGGGTGATCTGCGCCGTCGGCCTCAACATCGTGGTCGGCTACGCCGGACTGCTCGACCTGGGTTTCGTCGCCTTCTGGGCCATCGGCGGCTACACCGCCGGCTGGTTCATGTCGAACTTCTTCAACCAGATCAGCAACGGCTTCTACTTCCTGTCCGCCGCCCCGCCGAACCAGCCCGGGATCCACCTCAACGTCTGGTTGGTGCTCGGGCTCGCGGGCCTGATCTGCGCCGGCGCCGGCATCATCATCGGCGCACCGACCCTGCGGCTGAAGAGCGACTACCTGGCGCTGGTGACGCTCGGCTTCGGCGAGATCATCCCGCAGGTGTTCCTCAACGGCGCCGACATCCGGGGCTTCAACCTCACCAACGGGGCGCTGGGCATCTCACCGCTGGACAATGTGTCGCCGCTGCCGTTCGGTCCGAGCACGATCGCGATAGGGGACGCCTCCATCGCGATATCGAAACCGCTCGGCCCGTTCGACACCACCGCCAAGTACGTGATGTTCGTGCTGGTGGCAGCCTTCGCCGTCTTCGTCTCGCTGCGCATCCGCGAGGGACGCCTCGGTCGAGCCTGGCTGGCCATCCGTGAGGACGAGCTCGCGGCCAGCATGATGGGCGTCCCGCTGATGCGCTCGAAGCTCGCGGCGTACGCCGTCGGCGCGTTCATGGGCGGACTCGGCGGTGTCGTCTACGCCGTCCACAACAACAGCGTGTTCCCCGACCGGTTCAACTTCGCGATCTCGATCATCCTGCTCGCGATGGTGGTCCTCGGCGGCATGGGCAACGTCTGGGGTGTCATCGTTGGCGCCCTCGTCCTGGCCTGGTTCAACTCCACCGGACTGCCGCAGTTCGGTGACTCGTTCAACCAGCAGTTCGGGACGGACATCAACTTCCCGTCGTACAACTACCTGTTCTTCGGGTCGATCCTGGTGCTCATGATGCTGTTCCGTCGCGAGGGCCTGTTCCCGGAGACACGCACGCGGCAGGTGCTGCAGGAAGCCGAGCGCTCGGACGCCGAAGAGCTCGACGGAGGAGAGGTATGACCGCGAACGTCGACACCAGGAACGCGCTCGTCGCGGACGGGATCACCGTGCGCTTCGGCGGCCTGGTGGCCGTCCGGGACGTGTCGTTCACGATCCCCGAGCGCGGCATCGTGTCGCTCATCGGACCGAACGGTGCGGGCAAGACCACGTTCTTCAACGTGCTCACCGGCCTGTACCGCCCGACCACGGGGTCGGTGACGCTCGGCGATCGCGACATCACGGGTCAGTCGCCGCACAAGATCGCGCAGCTGGGCATGGGACGCACGTTCCAGAACATCCGGCTCTTCGGTCTCATGACGGCGGCCGAGAACGTCATGGTCGCCATGCACTCGCACACGACGTCGAACCTGCTCCAGATCGTGGCCCGCACCCGGCACAACCGGAAGGAGGAGCGCGACTCGCGTGACTTCGCGCTGGAGCTGCTCGACTTCGTGGGGGTGGGCAAGCACGCCGACGAGTACGCGCGCAACCTCTCCTACGGCGACCAGCGCCGCCTGGAGGTCGCCCGGGCGCTCGCCCTGCGGCCGCAGGTGCTGCTGCTCGACGAGCCCACGGCGGGGATGAACCCCCAGGAGTCGGCGGTGTTCGTCGACTTCGTCCGCCGGGTGCGCGAGGAGCGGAACCTGTCCATCCTGCTCATCGAGCACGACATGAGCGTGGTCATGCGCGTCTCCGAGCGCATCACGGTGCTCGACCAGGGGGAGAAGATCGCCGAGGGCGGCCCGGACGACATCCGCAACAACCCGCGCGTGGTCGAGGCCTACCTCGGTCGCACCGGCACCGAGGGGAGCGCACGGTGACCGCCACCGAGTCCAGCCCGGCGAGCACCCGCCCCGGGGAGCCCATGCTCTCCGTCGACGACATCGCGCTCTACTACGGCAACATCGCCGCGGTGAAGGGCCTGTCCATGCGGGTGCACAAGGGCGAGATCGTCACGCTCATCGGTTCCAACGGGGCCGGCAAGTCGACGACGCTGCGGGCCATCTCGGGACTGATCAAGCCGCGTGCCGGGTCCATCTCGTTCAACGGCGAGCGGCTGACCGGCAAGCAGGGCCACGAGATCGTCAAGGCCGGGATCTGCCAGTCGCCCGAGGGTCGGCGCATCTTCCCGCGCATGACGGTGTCGGAGAACCTCGACCTCGGTGCGTTCCTGCGCAACGACAAGGAGGGCATCGCCGCGGACCGCGCGCGCGTGCTCGAGCTGTTCCCCCGCCTCGCCGACCGCATCTCACAGAAGGCGGGCACCATGTCCGGCGGTGAGCAGCAGATGCTCGCCGTCGCCCGGGCGCTCATGGGCAGTCCGCAGCTGCTGCTGCTCGACGAGCCCTCGATGGGTCTGGCACCGGTCCTCGTCGACCTGATCTTCGACACGATCGAGACGATCCGGGACCAGGGCACGACCGTGCTGGTCGTCGAGCAGAACGCCCTCGCGGCGCTGCGCATCGCGGACTACGCCTACGTCCTGGAGTCCGGCAGCCTCAAGCTCGAGGGCCCGGCCGCACCGATGGCCGAGGACGACGAGATCGTCCGCGCCTACCTCGGCGGCTAGACCCCGTCGCACGCGGCCCCCGCTCCGGCCGGAGCGGGGGCCGCGCTGGTGTGGCGGCGTACCCCTCAGCGGACGGCGGCGACCAGCGCGGTGAGCAAGGGAGCCACGACGAGGGCCGGGAGCAGGTCGGCAATAGGGACCTCGCGCACCCGGAGCAACCGGAGGGCCACCCCGACGAGCAGGAGGCCCCCTGTCGCGGTGATCGCCGCCACCCCGGCCTGCGGGAGCAGGTCGCCGAGGACGACCCCCAGCAGCGTCCAGAAGCCCTGGTAGACCAGCACGGCCAGGGCGGACGCGCCGACGCCCCAGCCCAGGGCGGCGGCGAAGGCGATCGAGGCGAAGCCGTCCAGGGTCGCCTTGAGCACGAGCTGCTCGATCCCCGCGCCGAGCCCGTCGGAGAGCGAGCCGAGGATCGCCAGCGGCCCCACGCAGAAGACGAGCGACGCGGTGACGAACCCCTCGACGAACCGGTGCCCGTGCTCGCCGTCGGGGCTGCGGACGAGACGGCGCCGCAGCCAGCCGCCCAGCGACTCCATCCGCGTCTCGAGCCGCAGCAGCGAGCCGACGATGCCGCCGAGGAGAACCGCGCCCAGTACGACGAGGACCGGACCGCCGGTGCCGACGGCCTCGTGGAACGCCGGGTCGAGCACCGCGGCGGCCGACAGTGCCGCCACGAGGAGCACGACGAGCCCGAGCCCGTCGGTGACCACCTCGCGGGTTCGGCGCGGTAGCCGGTCGCCCAGGGCTACGCCGATCCCGGAACCCACGACGATGGCTGCGATGTTGACGAGCGTGCCCGTCCCGGGGACCACCCGCCACCTCCGGTCGTCGTCGCTGCGGATCCCGTGGCCAACCGGCCGGTCGCCCGCGGATCCCGCGGTCTTTCCGAGATCTTGATGCAGATTCTGGCGGAAAGGGGTTGCGGGCCACGTGGGCGGGGCGCCTAGAGTGCATGGCGGTGCGACTGGGGGGTCGCGTTCGGTGGGTCACCACTCGGGACCCCAGCCTGTCGTGCGGGAAGGGACCACCTTGCTCCGGACTCCGGTCGTGGTGCGCGTCGCCACCGAGGACGACCTGGGGTCGCTCGGTCCGCTCTGGGACGAGTGCCGCGCCCTCGCCGGGGCGGCCGTCGTGGCCACCCGCGCCGCCGAGATCCTGGACCGGGTGCGCGATCAGCTGCGCGCCTCGCAGCGCGCGGTGGAGTCCGGCGGGCATCCGACGTACCGACTCGTCTACGTCGCCGCCGACGACCAGCCGGTGGGCTTCGCGTCGTTCTCGGTCGTCGAGCGCGGGCTCGCCACGCCCGCGTCGGCCGTGCTCGTCGACGTCGTCCACGTGGACGGCGGGCGACGCAAGAGCGGTGTCGGTACGGCGCTGCTGCGCGAGGCCGTCGTCTTCGCCGACGAGGTCGGCGCGGGTGACGTCATGGTGAACGTGCCGCCGACGGCCCGCGACGTGAACCGCTTCTACGCCCGCCTCGGATTCGCGCCGGTCGTCGTACGCCGGACGGCCCCCGTCGGCCACCTGCGCCGGAAGCTCGGCGTGGAGCCGCGGCTCGACGCGCGCGACGCCACGGTCGACCTGACCCCGGTGCAGCGCTCGCTGCGCCGCCGCGCCCTCCTCACCCCACGCCGCAGCCCGGCCCGCCCCTGAGCCTGCAGTACGGCAAAGCGGAGCGGAGCCGGGCCCGACGCCAGCGCCCGGAGGGCGCGAGCTTGGAGGGGCCAGCAACACCGCAGTCCGGCGAAGCGGAGCGGCCCGAGGCCGGAGTCCGGCCCCCGGAGGGGGTCGGCGAGGCCGAGCGGGAGGCGCCGCAGGCGCCGACCAGGCCGCGAAGCGGCGCCGGCCCCGACGCGAGCGCCCGGAGGGCGCGAGCTTGGAGGGGCGGAGGGCTGGGAGGGGCTAGGACACCCGGTCGCGCAGCAGGCAGGTGAGCCGCGCGGTGCAGGTGCGCCGCCCCTCGTCGTCGACGATGAGGATCTCGTACGACGCGACCGTGCGACCGAGCGAGATGGCGGTGGCCGTCCCCGTGACGTGACCGCTCGTGGCGCTGCGGTGATGGGTGGCCGACACCTCGATGCCCACGGGAGCCTTCTCCGGCCCGCCGTGCAGGGCGGCGGCGATCGAGCCGAGGGTCTCGGCGAGCACGACGTTCGCCCCGCCGTGCAGCAGGCCGTAGGGCTGGCGGTTGCCGGCGACCGGCATGGTGCCCACCATCCGCTGCGGCGTCGCCTCGGTGATCTCGATGCCCATCGTCTCGGCCAGCTCGCCGACACCGGCCGCCATCACGTGCTCCAGGAAGTCCGTCACCACCCCAGCCTAGGATCACGTCCGTGACCCCGTCGTCCGATCGCCCCCGGCTGCTGCTCCTCGACGGCCACTCGCTCGCCTACCGCGCGTTCTACGCCCTGCCGGTCGAGAACTTCTCGACCACCACGGGGCAGCCCACAAACGCGGTCTACGGGTTCACGTCGATGCTCATCAACACGCTGCGCGACGAGAAGCCGACCCACGTCGGTGTGGCGTTCGACGTGTCGCGGACGACGTTCCGGACCACTGAGTTCCCGGAGTACAAGGCGACCCGCTCCGCCTCGCCGGATGCGTTCAAGGGCCAGATCCCGCTCATCCACGAGGTGCTCGACGCGCTCGACGTCCCGCACGTGCAGGCCGAGGGGTTCGAGGCCGACGACGTCATCGCCACGCTCACCACGCAGGCCGTGGACGCCGGGATGGACGTGCTCATCGTGACCGGCGACCGCGACGCGTACCAGCTCGTGGGGCCGCACGTCACGGTGCTCTATCCGAGGAAGGGCGTGAGCGACCTCGCCCGGATGACGCCCGAGGCGGTCGAGGAGAAGTACGGCCTCACGCCGGCGCAGTATCCGGACTACGCCGCCCTGCGCGGCGACCCCAGCGACAACCTCCCGTCCATCCCCGGCGTGGGGGAGAAGACCGCGTCGAAGTGGGTGCGCGAGTTCGGCTCCCTCGCGGACCTCGTCGACCGGGTCGACGAGGTGACGGGCAAGGCCGGCGACGCCCTGCGCGCGGCGTTGCCCGAGGTGCTGCGCAACCGTCGGCTGACCGAGCTGGTGCGCGACGTCCCGCTGACGGTCGCTCCGGACGACCTGGTCCGGCGGCCCTTCGAGCGCGAGAAGGTGCACGAGGTCTTCGACGCCCTGCAGTTCCGCGTGCTGCGCGAGCGGCTGTTCGCCGAGCACGCCGACGACGCCGCGCCGGCCGCGGGAGCCGGCGTCGAGGTCGATGTGGAGGTCCTGGCATCCGGCGTAGGCGCCTGGCTCGCCGCGCACGCGCCCGCCGGGACGCGCACCGGCGTTGCGCTCGTCGGCCGCTGGGGCCGGGGGACCGGTGACGTCCGGGCCATCTCGGTCGCCTCGGGCGACGGAGCCGTGGCCCACGTCCCCGTCGAGGGGCTGTCCTCCGGTGACGAGAACGCGCTCGCCGACTGGCTGGCGGCCGACGACCGGACCAAGGCGATCCACGACGCCAAGGGCCCCGAGCTCGCCCTGCGCGCGCGGGGCTGGACGCTGGGCGGTCTCACCTGCGACACCGCGCTCGCCGCCTACCTCGTGCTGCCGGGGCAGCGCACCTTCGAGCTCGGCGACCTGGTGGCCCGGTTCCTACGCCGGGAGCTGGGCGGCACGGCCAGCGATTCGGCCGCCCAGCTGTCCTTCGACACCGACGCCGATGCCGAGGAGGCGGCGGTCTCGGGCTCGGCGGCAGCGGCGGTGCTCGAGCTCGCCGACGCGCTCGAGACGGAGCTCGAGGCGCGCGGCGGGACGGTGCTGATGCGTGAGGTGGAGCTCCCCCTCCTGCACGTGCTCGCGGACCTCGAGCAGACCGGGATCGCCGTCGACGTCGCCCACCTCGAGGGCCTCGAGGCCGAGTTCGGCGAGCACATGCGCGGCGCCGAGGTCGCGGCGCACGACCTCGCCGGCCGCCCGTTCAACCTGGGGTCGCCCAAGCAGCTGCAGGAGATCCTCTTCGGCGAGCGGGGACTGCCCACCACGAAGAAGATCAAGACCGGCTTCACCACCGACGCCGACGCGCTCGCGGACCTGTTCGTCCGGACCGGCGACCCGCTCCTCGAGCAGCTACTGCGCTGGCGCGACGTCTCCAAGCTCCGGCAGACCGTCACCGGGCTGCTCGCGTCCGTGTCCGACGACGGCCGGATCCACACCACGTTCAACCAGATCGTCGCGGCCACCGGGCGCCTGTCGTCGCAGGACCCGAACCTGCAGAACATCCCGATCCGCACCGAGGAGGGCCGCCGCATCCGCAGCGGCTTCGTCGTCGGGCCCGGGTTCGAGTCCCTGCTCACCGCGGACTACAGCCAGATCGAGATGCGGCTGATGGCCCACCTGTCCGAGGACGACGGCCTCATCGAGGCGTTCAACTCGGGCGAGGACCTGCACACCACCGTGGCCTCACGTGTGTTCGGCGTCGAGCCGTCCGCGGTGGACCCGGACATGCGCCGCAAGATCAAGGCGATGTCCTACGGCCTCGCCTACGGCCTCTCGCCGTTCGGGCTCGCGCAGCAGCTCGGCATCGAGACCGCCGAGGCGAGCCGGCTGATGAACGAGTACTTCGAGCGGTTCGGCGGCGTGCGCGACTACCTCCGGGAGGTCGTCGACCGCGCGCGGGGGACCGGCTACACCGAGACCATGCTCGGCCGGCGCCGCTACCTGCCCGACCTGACCTCCGACGTCCGTCAACGGCGCGAGATGGCCGAGCGGATGGCGCTCAACGCCCCGATCCAGGGCTCGGCGGCCGACATCGTCAAGGTCGCGATGCTCCGTGTCGACGCCGCCCTGCACGGGGCCGGCCTCACCTCACGGATGTTGCTCCAGGTGCACGACGAGCTCGTGCTCGAGGTCGCCCCCGGGGAGCTCGAGCAGGTCGAGGCGCTGGTGCGCGAAGGCATGGGCGGGGCCGTGCCGCTCACCGTCCCGCTCGACGTCTCGGTCGGCGTCGGCCGCACCTGGGAGGACGCCGGGCACTGAACGTCCGCCGGCGGCTAGGTCGACTGCGGGTGAGGCCGTGGGGGGCGCGGCGGACCGCCTCAGACGCCCACGGCCCCGAGCGCGAACAGCACGAGCCAGAGCAGCGCGAGGACCTGCAGCGAGCGGTCGCGGAACGCCACGTCCTCGGGCGCCTCGGC
>JAJXTD010000074.1 GCA_021784035.1 Actinomycetes bacterium
CGGTCCTCGAACGCGCCCGCGCAGCCGACCCAGAACAGGTAGTCGACGTCGTCCGGGATGGCGTCCTCGCCCTCGGCGCCGAACACGCGGACCTCGAAGTCGACCTCCTCGATCCACGCGTTGCGCAGCGATGCGTTGAGGCCCCACGGGTTGCCCTTGTTCTCGACGTTCTTGAACAGGCCCGCGAGCTCGGTCGGGAACTCCGACTCGATCATCACCCGGTTGCGGCGCATGTCGGCGATGTGGTCGATGTGCTCGATGTCGACGGGACACTGGTTGACGCACGCGCCGCACATCGTGCACGACCACAGGACGTCCTCGTCGATCACGGCGTTGTCGTTCTCCCGCGAGCCGACGAGCGGTCGCGCGTGCGCGTCCTGCACGGCCTGCGGGAACGAGCCGATCTCGACGGGGACGGCAACCGAGGCCTTGCCGGTTCCCGGGGAGGCGAGGTACGCCGGGCTCCGCTGCGCCGCGAGGTAGGGCGCCTGTGCCATCAGGTTGTCGCGCAGGTCCATGATCAGCAGCTTCGGCGAGAGCGGCTTCTCGGTGTTCCACGCCGGGCACTGCGACTGGCAGCGGCCGCACTCGGTGCACGTGAGCAGGTCGAGGTTGCCCTTCCAGGTGAAGTCCGTGATCGCTCCGCGGCCGAAGACGGCGTCGTCGTCGGGGTCCTCGAAGTCGATCCGCTCGGTGCCGGAGTACATCGGCAGCAGCGGCCCGAGACCGTTGGGGCGCCGGGAGAACAGCACGTTGAACGGTGCCAGGAAGATGTGCATGTGCTTGCTGTAGAGCACGACGATCGTCGTGCCGAGCACGGCGCCGAACGACACCAGGATGAAGACCGTCTCGATCCACTCGTTGGCGGTGGCGCCGAGCGGTGCGAGCAGGGTCGCGACCCACTCCGACACGAACGCCCCGCTGGGGTAGGGGAACGTGCCGTTGTTGACCTGCGCCCCGCGGTAGACGAACAGCGAGATCACGATCGTCGCGATCGAGGCGAGGATGAGCCAGGCGCCGCCCGTGTGCGAGCCGTAGAACCGTGACTCGCGCCCGATCCTGTGCGGGTTACGGCGTATCCGGATCACGCTGAACACGACGAGCGCGACGAGCACGAGCAGCCCGAAGAGGTCCTCGAGGAACCCGACGACGGGCCACGTGCCCACGATCGGCACGTGGAAGTCCGGGTCGAACAGCGCACCGAACGCCTCGAGGATCGTGAGGCCGAGGATGATGAAGCCCCAGAACGTCACGAAGTGCGCGGTGCCGGGCACGCTCCACGTGAGCAGCTTGCGCTGCCCGAGCACCTCGACGACCTCGGCCTGGAGCCGTACGCCCTTCTCGTCGGTGCGCCCGACCGCCGGCTGCCCCGACCGGATGACCTGGACGATGCGGTTGCCCCGCCAGGCGGCCAGCGACAGCGCCGCGACGGTGAGCAGGATCCCCACGACGAGCCGCACCGTGAGGTGGGTCGCGGAGAACGGCGTCAGCGTCGTGACGTCGGTGGCGAGGGTCGAGAGTGCGGGCACCGGGTCCTCCGGGGGCGGCGGGCTGGCCGAGCAGGGATTACTGGCCGGTAACTTACGACCTGCGTGCCGGTCGTCGCCAGGCTAGCGAGCGGCGCGCCCGCACACTCCGATGCCCCGCCGCCCCCCAGCGCCCGATGTCACTGATCATCGGGTCGCTACCGGCGCCGGGAGGCGACCCGATGATCAGTGACATCCGGGGGGCGGGGGAGGACTGCAGCGGGTCGGCGGTCCCGGGCTCGTCCCGGAATGGGTCCGTCGCTCGTGCGGTTGAGTCTGATGTGAGCCTAGGCGGCTCATATCTTCTGCCTCTGGATTTGACAGTTGATGTGAACCTCTCCACGCTAGGCACTGGATCCGCAGCACGACCGGCCCGGCGCCCGCGCCCGGCCCGCACCACCCGCACCCGCCACGACTTCCCCGTCAGAACCCACGAAAGGCACGTCCCATGGCACGAGCAGTCGGCATCGACCTCGGCACCACCAACTCGGTCGTCTCCGTCCTCGAGGGCGGCGACCCCACTGTCATCCCCAACGCCGAGGGCGCCCGGACGACGCCGTCCGTCGTCGCGTTCGCCAAGAACGGCGAGGTGCTCGTCGGCGAGGTGGCCAAGCGCCAGGCCGTCACCAACGTCGACCGCACGATCCGCTCGGTCAAGCGGCACATGGGCACGTCCTGGAACGTCGACATCGACGGCAAGGCGTACACCGCCCAGGAGATCAGCGCCCGCGTCCTGCAGAAGCTCAAGCGCGACGCCGAGGCCTACCTCAACGACACCGTGACGGACGCCGTCATCACGGTCCCGGCGTACTTCAACGACGCCCAGCGCCAGGCCACGAAGGAGGCCGGCGAGATCGCCGGCCTGAACGTGCTGCGCATCATCAACGAGCCCACCGCCGCCGCCCTCGCCTACGGCCTGGACAAGGGCGAGAAGGAGCAGACGATCCTCGTCTTCGACCTCGGCGGTGGCACGTTCGACGTGTCGCTGCTCGAGATCGGCGACGGCATCGTCGAGGTCAAGGCCACGAGCGGGGACAACCACCTCGGCGGCGACGACTGGGACGAGCGGCTCGTGAGCCACCTCGCGACCCAGTTCAAGAACGCCCACGGCGTGGACCTCACCAAGGACAAGATGGCTCTCCAGCGGCTGCGCGAGGCCGCGGAGAAGGCGAAGATCGAGCTCTCCAGCTCGATGCAGACCTCGATCAACCTGCCGTACATCACCGCGTCGGCCGAGGGCCCGCTCCACCTCGACGAGTCGCTCACCCGCGCCCAGTTCGAGAAGCTCACGAGCGACCTGCTCGACCGCTGCAAGGCGCCGTTCGCCGCCGTCATCAAGGACGCCGGCATCTCGGTGAAGGACATCGACCACGTCGTGATGGTCGGCGGCTCGACCCGCATGCCCGCCGTGACCGAGCTGGTCAAGGAGCTCACCGGTGGCCAGGAGCCCAACAAGGGCGTCAACCCGGACGAGGTCGTCGCGGTCGGCGCGTCGCTGCAGGCCGGTGTCCTCAAGGGCGAGGTCAAGGACGTCCTGCTCCTCGACGTCACGCCGCTCTCGCTCGGCATCGAGACCAAGGGCGGCATCATGACCCGCCTCATCGAGCGCAACACCACCATCCCGACCAAGCGCTCGGAGATCTTCACGACGGCCGACGACAACCAGCCGTCGGTGCTCATCCAGGTGTTCCAGGGCGAGCGCGAGATGGCGGCGTACAACAAGAAGCTCGGCACGTTCGAGCTGATGGGTCTGCCGCCGGCCCCGCGCGGCGTGCCGCAGATCGAGGTCACGTTCGACATCGACGCCAACGGCATCGTGCACGTGGCGGCGAAGGACCTCGGCACCGGCAAGGAGCAGTCGATGACGATCACCGGCGGCTCGGGCCTGCCGAAGGACGACATCGAGCGGATGATGCGCGACGCCGAGGCGCACGCCGAGGAGGACCGCAAGCGCCGCGAGGAGGCGGAGACCCGCAACTCCGCGGAGTCGCTGCTGCACCAGACCGAGAAGTTCCTCGCGGACAACGGCGACAAGGTGCCGGAGGACGCGAAGAGCAACGTCGAGGGCCCGCTCGCCGACCTGAGGAAGGCGCTCGAGGGCGACGACATCGACGCGATCAAGGACGCCGCGGAGAAGGTCGCCACGACGAGCCAGGCGCTCGGGGCCGCGATGTACGCGCAGTCCGGTGCGGCCGCCGGCTCGGGCTCCGGTGACGGTGGCGCGAGCACCTCGTCGGACGACGACGTCGTCGACGCCGAGATCATCGACGAGGACGAGACCAAGGCGGGGCAGTGACCGAGTCGCAGGATCCGGGCTACTCCTTCCAGGACAAGCGCCGCATCGACCCGGAGACCTTCGAGGTGCGGGAGCCGCCTGCTGCTCCCGCACCCGGTTCCGGTGACTCGGACGCCGACGACGAGTTCGCCGGCATCGTCGAGGGGCTCGTGGTCGAGGAGGAGCTCGCCGACGTCGACTCGAAGGTCGCCGAGCTCACCGCCGACCTGCAACGCGTCCACGCGGAGTACGCCAACTACCGCAAGCGCGTCGACCGGGACCGCGAGGCCAACCGCGACGCCGCCGTCGGCGGCTCGCTCGCCGAGCTGCTCCCGGTGCTCGACGACATCGGCCGGGCCCGCGAGCACGGCGACCTCGACGGCGCCTTCAAGGCGGTGGCGGAGGCGCTCGAGGCGGCGGTGACCCGCCAGGGCCTCGAGCGGTTCGGCGCGGCCGGCGACGAGTTCGACCCCACGGTCCACGAGGCCATCACCCACACCCACAGCCCGGACGTCACGGTCACCACGTGCGTCTCGGTCTTCCAGCCCGGCTACCGCTTCAAGGGACGGATCCTCCGCCCCGCCATCGTCGCCGTGGCCGACCCCGAGCAGTAGGGCGAGGGCGGGACCTCCGGTCATCTCACCTCCGGAGAGTCCTGGAGGGGTGGGGGCTCCCGTCATCTCCCCTCCGGAAAGTCCTGTCATTTCCTCCGGGAAGACGGCGGGAGCCCCCACCCCACCACCACAGGCAAGCCGGAACATGAGCCAAGCAAGCAGGCAGGAGGGGACGGGGGCCCGCTCCCGCGCACCACACCGACCCCGCACCACGAGACAGAACGACCGGCAGAGACCAGGACCACCGGAACGAGTGAGACCAACACGGAGAACGAGACCAGCGTCAGGAGGGCGGCGGGAGCGGGCCCCGTTCCTGGAGGAAATGCTCGTTCTCTCTTTCCGGAGGGGACGGGGCCCGATCCCGCTCCGTACAGGACAGTGACCAGAACCGAAGGGAGGACGCCGTGAGCCAGAAGGACTGGATCGAGAAGGACTACTACAAGGCCCTCGGCGTCTCCAAGGACGCGAGCCAGGCCGAGATCAAGAAGGCGTTCCGCGCGCTCGCCAAGAAGCACCACCCGGACTCGAACGAGAACGACCCGAAGTCCGAGGCCCGCTTCAAGGAGGTCTCCGAGGCCTACGACGTGCTGTCCGACGAGGGCCGGCGCAAGGAGTACGACGAGGCCCGCGCGCTGTTCGGCAGCGGCGGCTTCCGCATGCCGGGCGGCTTCGGCGGCCAGCCCGGTGCGGGTGGCGCGACGACGTTCGACCTCAACGACCTGCTGCGCGGCGCCGGCGCCGGCGCGGGTGGCGGAGGTCTCGGTGACGTGTTCGGCGGCATCTTCAACCGGGGTGGCGGCGCCGGCGCGCGCCGCGCGCGGCGCGGTGCCGACGTCGAGAGCACGGTCACGCTGTCGTTCGACGAGGCGCTCGACGGACTCACCCTCCCGCTGCGGCTCACGACGGAGGCGCCCTGCGCGGCGTGCTCCGGCACGGGCGCCCGGCACGGCACGACCCCGCGGGTCTGCCCGACCTGTTCCGGCGCCGGACAGGTCAACCGCAACGCGGGCGGGTTCGCGTTCCCCGAGCCGTGCCGCGCGTGCCGCGGGCGCGGCCTCGTCGTCGACGACCCGTGCCCGACGTGCGCCGGCAGCGGCCGCGCGCCCTCGACCCGGACGGTCCAGGCCCGCATCCCCGCGGGCGTACGCAACGGGTCACGGATCCGGCTGCGCGGCAAGGGCGCGCCGGGCGAGTTCGGCGGCGAGCCGGGCGACCTGCTCGTGTCCGTCGTCGTCACGCCGCACCCGGTGTTCGGCCGGGACGGCGACAACCTCACGATCACCGTGCCCGTCACGTTCACCGAGGCCGCGCTCGGCGCGGACATCGCCGTACCCCTACCGAAGGGCGGCACCGTGAAGCTGCGCCTCGCCGAGGGCACGCAGTCCGGCCGCGTGATGCGCGTGCGCGGCAAGGGCGTACGGCGCAAGGACGGCACGCACGGCGACCTGCTCGTGACGGTCGAGGTGGCGGTGCCGTCGCGACTGTCGAAGGAGGCGAGGGAGGCGCTGTCGGCGTACGCCGAGGCCACGGCCGGTCAGGACCCGCGGGCCGACCTCGTCGCGCGCGCCCGGTCCGCGCACGCCAAGGCCGCGCACACCGACCAGGCCGGAGCCCCGCACGCCGGAGGTGCGTCGTGAACGAGCACCTGCGTCCCGACGACGGCGCCCCCGTCTACGCGATCTCGGTGGCCGCCCAGCTCGCCGGCCTCCACCCGCAGACGCTGCGGCAGTACGACCGGCTCGGCCTGGTGTCGCCCGGCCGCACGGGCGGGCGCAACCGGCTCTACTCGCTGCGTGACATCGCGCGGCTGCGCGAGGTGTCGCGTCTGTCCGCCGAGGGGGTCAACCTCGCCGGGATCCAGCGGATCCTCACCCTCGAGTCGGAGAACGAGCGGCTGCGCTCGCAGCTCGGCGTCCTGCTCGCCGAGGTGCAGCGGTTGCGTCCGGGCATCGGCTCGCGCGCGGGCGGGACGCCGTCCGAGCCGTCGACCGCCCTCGTCGTCTGGCGCCCCAGACCCGCCGACCGCGCCCCCCGCGACCGCTCCGGCCGACCCCCCGTTTCCCCGTGAATGTGCCCTCACTGGGCCCCCGCTGGCGTCGTCAGACGCCAGTGGGGACCTAGAAGCAGCTCCGGCTCCCCAGCAGCTCCACCCGACGACCGCAGTCCGGAAAGGGACCGCGAGAAAGGGCCCCTCGGGGGTGAACCCATGGACGTCCAGCTCACGACCCGCAGCCAGGAGGCGCTGAGCCGCGCGGTACGCCGTGCCGCGACCGCCGGCCAGGCCCAGGTCGAGCCGCTGCACCTGCTCGGTGCGTTGCTCGCAGGCGGCGACACCGGCGACGACATCGCCGCGGCGGTCCTCGACCGCGTCGGCACCGATCGCCCCGCCCTCACCGCCTCGGTCGACCGCGCGCTCGCCGCCCTGCCGTCCGCGACGGGCCAGACCGTCCAGTCGCCGCAGCTCTCACCGGCGACCTACCGCGTCGTCGCCGCGGCACAGGAGCTCGCGACCGAGCGCGGCGACGCCTACGTCTCGACCGAGCACCTCGTCGTCGGGCTCGCGCAGCGGGGTGGCCCGGGAGTCGCCGACACCCTCGCCGCCGCCGGTGCTACGCCGGACAGGCTGATCGACGCCATCTCGCAGGTGCGGCAGCGCCCGGTGACGAGCGCCGACCCCGAGCAGTCGTTCCAGGCGCTGGAGAAGTACTCCGTCGACCTCACGCAGCTCGCCCGCGAGGGCAAGATCGACCCGGTCATCGGTCGCGACGACGAGATCCGCCGCGTCATCCAGGTGCTCTCGCGGCGCACCAAGAACAACCCCGTGCTCATCGGCGAGCCCGGCGTCGGCAAGACGGCCGTCGTCGAGGGGCTCGCGCAGCGCATCGTCGCGGGCGACGTCCCGGACTCCTTGCGCGGCAAGCGACTCGTGTCCCTCGACCTGTCCGGGATGATCGCCGGGGCGCAGTACCGCGGGCAGTTCGAGGAGCGGCTCAAGTCCGTGCTCGCCGACATCAAGGACAGCGACGGACAGGTCATCACGTTCATCGACGAGCTCCACACCGTCGTCGGGGCCGGCGCGACCGGCGACTCCGCGATGGACGCCGGCAACATGCTCAAGCCGATGCTCGCGCGCGGCGAGCTGCGCATGGTGGGTGCGACCACGCTCGACGAGTACCGCGAGCGCATCGAGAAGGACCCCGCGCTCGAGCGGCGCTTCCAGCAGGTGCTGGTCGCCGAGCCGAGCGTCGAGGACACCATCGGCATCCTGCGCGGCATCAAGGAGAAGTACGAGGCGCACCACAAGGTCTCCATCTCCGACGCCGCGCTCGTCGCCGCGGCGACGCTCTCCGACCGGTACATCACCAGCCGGTTCCTGCCGGACAAGGCGATCGACCTCGTCGACGAGGCGGCGTCCCGCCTGCGCATGGAGATCGACTCGTCGCCGGTCGAGATCGATGCGCTGCAGCGGCAGGTGGACCGGCTGCGGATGGAGGAGCTCGCGCTCTCCCGCGAGACGGACCCGGCGTCGGTGGAGCGGCTGGCCCGGCTGCGCGCCGACCTCGCGGACAGGAACGAGGAGCTCACGAGCATGCGCGTCCGGTGGGACGCGGAGAAGCAGGGGCTCGACCACGTCGGCGACCTCAAGATCCGGCTCGACGAGCTGCGCATGCTGCTCGAGCGCGCCCAGCGCGACGGCGACCTCGAGCAGGCGTCCCGGCTGCTCTACGCCGAGATCCCGGCGCTCGAGGCGCAGCTCGCCACCGCGGTCTCGTCGTCGAGCGACCGGGCGCGGATGGTGCGCGAGGAGGTCGGTCCGGACGACGTCGCCGAGGTGGTGGCCGCGTGGACCGGGATCCCCGCCGGCCGGCTGCTCGAGGGCGAGACGGCCAAGCTGCTGCGGATGGAGGAGGAGCTCGGCCGGCGCGTGGTCGGCCAGCGCGAGGCGGTCACGGCCGTCTCCGACGCCGTGCGGCGGGCGCGCGCCGGCGTGTCAGACCCGGACCGGCCCACCGGATCCTTCCTGTTCCTCGGGCCCACCGGCGTCGGCAAGACCGAGCTCGCGAAGGCGCTCGCCGAGTACCTGTTCGACGACGAGCGGGCGATCACGCGCATCGACATGAGCGAGTACGGCGAGAAGCACTCGGTGGCGCGGCTCGTCGGTGCCCCGCCCGGCTACGTCGGGTACGAGGAGGGCGGTCAGCTCACCGAGGCCGTCCGCCGCCGTCCCTACTGCGTCGTGCTGTTCGACGAGGTCGAGAAGGCGCACCCGGAGGTCTTCGACGTCCTGCTCCAGGTGCTGGACGACGGCCGGCTCACCGACGGCCAGGGCCGCACGGTGGACTTCCGCAACGCGATCCTGGTGCTCACCTCCAACCTCGGGTCGACGTTCCTCGTCGACCAGACCCTCACGCCCGAGCAGAAGCACGACGCCGTCATGAGCGTCGTCCGGTCCAGCTTCAAGCCGGAGTTCCTCAACCGGCTCGACGAGACCGTGCTGTTCCACCCGCTCGGCATCGAGGAGCTCTCCTCGATCGTGGCGATCCAGGTCGACGCCCTGCAGCGCCGGCTCGCCGACCGGCGGCTCACCCTCGACGTCACGCCCGCGGCCCGGGACTGGCTGGCGCTCAACGGGTTCGACCCGGCCTACGGCGCCCGCCCACTGCGTCGGCTCGTCCAGTCCGCGATCGGCGACCGGCTCGCCAAGGCCATCCTCTCCGGGCAGGTCACCGACGGCGACACCGTGGTGGTCGACGTGGCCGACGCATCCGACGGGCTGACCGTGCGGCCGCTCCGACCGGTCGCCTGACGACGCGTCGCCCGATACTCCTCGCTCGACGACGCGTCGGGCGGGGGGAAGGCCGGGCCGTCTGGGGGGGTGGGACGACCCGGTCCTCCCGCTCAGGCGGGCCAGTCGCGGCCCGGGTCGAGGGCGTCGCCGGCCCGGCGTACCTGCAGGGCAAGATCGGCCGTCGACTCGTAGCGGAACAGCGGCCCCGTCCCGTCGCGGAGCAGGATCTCGACGAGGGCCACGCCGCGGGCCGACACGGGCACGGGGGCCAGCAGGTGCTCGGCGAGCGACTCGAGCTCGGAACGGGCCTGCGCCACGCGGCTCAGGACGGCGAGCGAGGGAGCGCGGGAGAAGCCGTGCTGCGGCTCGGTCGCCTCGCGGACGAGGCGTTGCACCGCCGCGGCGAGCTCGCTCCGGGTGCTCGGACGTGCGAGCCGCTCGGCGCGGAGCGCGAGCAGCACGTCGGACTCCGGCGGGATCCCCGCCGCGAGGCTGCGGTCGAGGCGGTCGGCGAGCAGGTGGACCTCGAGCCGTCGGCGGAGCGTCACGGGCGCGGCGTAGACACCCATGCAGTCGACCTGGAGGACGACCGGGCGCGGGCGGCGGTCGCGGCGCACGGACCGGGCAGTCGGCGTCCTGCCGGTGTCGTGCGGGTCGCCGGCGCGGGGGTGATGGCGTCCCGGCGGCTCCCACCCGGTCGACATCTCGGCCACCCCCAGCCGCGGCGTGCACGGCAGCTGCTGCTGCTCCCTCCGATGGTAGGTCGGGTGCCCGCCCCGTTGCAGGGGTGCGGGACCGGCGCCCAGCGGACCGCCGCGAGACCGGTCGCACGGGGCAGCGGGGGCGGACGCCGCTCCCGGAGGACATGCTCGTTCTCTCCTTCCGGAGGGAACGGCGTCCGCCCCCGCGCCTCACGCCCCGCGGTAACAAAGCGGTCCTCGCCCCGGAGGAATTGCCCGTTCTCTCCTTCCGGAGGGAACGGCGTCCGCCCCCGCGCCTCACGCCTCGCGGTAACGGTCAGGCGAACGCGCGGCGCAGGCGGGCGAGCGCCTCCTCGAGCACGTCGGGGCGCTTGCAGAACGCCCAGCGCACGAACGGCTTCCCCGCATCGACATCGTCGTGGAACACCTCGTGCGGGATCGCCACGACGCCCGCGCGGCGCGGCAGGTCGCGGCAGAACGCCCAGCCGTCGGCGTATCCCATCGGCCGGACGTCGGTCGTCGCGAAGTAGGTGCCCTCGGGCACGGTGACGGGGAAGCCGAGCGCCGCGAGCCCGGTGCAGAGCAGGTCGCGCTGGTGCTCGAGGCCGTCGCGGAACGACGTCCAGTACGGGTCGGGGAGCGCCAGGCCCTCGACGACGGCCCACTGGAACGGTCCGCCGGAGACGAACGACAGGTGCTGGCGCGTGACGCGGACCGCCGCGACGAGGTCCGCGGGACCGGTGGCCCAGCCAACCTTCCAGCCGGTCATCGACAGCGACTTGCCGGCGCTGCCGATCGTCACGGTGCGCTCGGCCATCCCCGGGAGCGTGCAGAACGGCACGTGCTCGGAGCCGGTGAACACGAGGTGCTCGTACGCCTCGTCGCTGATCACCCAGAGGTCGTGCTCGGCGACGACGTCGGCGATGGCCTGCAGCTCGGCGCGGGTGAAGACGCTGCCCGTGGGGTTGTGCGGCGTGTTGAGCAGCAGCACGCGCGTGCGCGGGGTGATCGCGGCGCGCAGCGCCTCGGCGTCGGGACGGAACGCGGGCGCGGTCAGCGGGACCTCGACGCGGGTCGCGCCGGCGAGCGAGATGGCCGCGGCGTAGAGGTCGAACCACGGCGAGAACATGACGACCTCGTCGCCGCCCTCGACGAGAGCCAGCAGCGCCGCCGCGATGGCCTCCGACGCCCCGGTCGAGACGACGACGTCGGTCCCGCCGTCGATCTCGATGCCGTAGAAGCGCTTCTGGTGCTCGGCGATCGCGCGGCGCAGCTCCGGTACGCCGTGCGCGGGCGGGTACTGGTTGCCGCGGCCCTCCCGGATCGCGCGGATCGCCGCCTCCTTCACGACCTCGGGACCGTCGGTGTCCGGGAAGCCCTGGCCGAGGTTCACCGAGCCGGTCTCCGTCGCGAGGGCGCTCATCTCGCCGAACACGGTCGAGGCGTGCTCGCGCATGCGCGGCACGAGGGGCGGCGTACGACGGGTCACGCCGCGAGGGTACGGCGTACCCGCGGGACGGCGCCGCGCCGCCCGGTGACCCGAGTTACACCTCGTACCGACCGGTTTGGCCCCCCGAACAGGTCGCTCGGACGTGTAACTCGCGGGCAGGGGAGGATGGCGGGATGACTACAGCACTCGTCACCGGGGCCACGGCCGGGATCGGCGCGGAGTTCGCGCGGCAGCTCGCGGCCCGCGGCGACGACCTCGTGCTCGTGGCGCGCGACGGCGACCGGCTGCAGGCGTACGCCGACGAGCTGACGGCGCGGCACCGCGTGCGGTGCGAGGTGCTCGGCGCCGACCTGGCCGACCGAGCCGCGCTCCGCAGGGTCGAGGAGCGGCTCGCCGATCCCGCGCTTCCGGTCGACCTGCTGGTGAACAGCGCCGGGTTCGGCGTGAACCAGCACTTCCTCGGCGGCGACGTCGACGCCGAGCAGGCGATGCTCGACGTGCTCGTGACCGCCGTCATGCGCCTCACGCACGCCGCGCTGCCCGGCATGGTCGCCCGCGGCACCGGCGGCGTCATCAACGTCTCGAGCGTCGCGGGCTTCATCGCCGGTGGCTCCTACAGCGCGGCGAAGTCGTGGGTCACGGTGTTCTCCGAGTCGGTCGACCGGCAGGTCGCGGACACCGGCGTGACGGTCATGGCGCTCTGCCCCGGCTTCACGCACACCGAGTTCCACGAGCGTGGCGGCATGGACGTCAGCCACCTGCCCGACTGGCTGTGGCTCGACGCGCCCGACCTCGTCCGCGCCGCGCTGGCCGACTTCCGCCGCGGCCGCGTCGTCTCCGTCCCCGGCGCCCAGTACAAGGCGATCACGACGCTGACCCGGGTGCTGCCGCGCCCGCTGGTCCGCCGGCTCTCCGGGGTGCGCGGTCCGGACCGGCTGCGCCGCCCCGGGTCCCCGCGGTAGCCGAACGCCGTGGCTCCGCCGCTCTCCGCCCGGACCCGCGAGTTACACCTCGAACCGACCGGTTCAAGCCCCCGAACCGGTGGCTTCGACGTGTAACTCGCAGCCGCACCGGCGTACGCCGTCAGCCCGTGGCGATCCGCACGACGGCACCGGCGACGGCCGCGGCTCCGGCGTCCGGCACCTCGTGGACGGTCCACCCGCGCAGGCGTGCCTGGTTGACCTCGAGCGGGTCGGCCGCCGGCGACGCGACGTAGTGCACCGGGGCGTCGGGCCAGTCGCCGCCGCGCGACTCGGCCGGCGGCACGGCGGCGTCGACGAGGACGTAGCCGGACACCGCACGCCGGGCGGCCCGCTGGCTGAACCCCACGGCCGGGGCGA
>JAJXTD010000262.1 GCA_021784035.1 Actinomycetes bacterium
GCTGGCCCTCCTGCACCTGGGTCGCGGAGGCCTGCGGGGCCACGGCCTGCGCGGAGTCGGTGACGGCGGCGTACCCGACGCCGGTCGCCACGAGGGCTCCGAGGAGGACGACGAGGCCGGTGGCCCGGTGCCGTCGTACGGATGTGGTGGTCACGGATGCGCCTTCACGTGTCGGTGCGGTGGCTGGGGTCGGGGGTTCAGGACGTCACTTGATGAGGTAGATCATCGTGAACAGGCCGATCCAGACGACGTCGACGAAGTGCCAGTAGTACGAGACGACGATCGCCGTGGTGGCCTGGCGGTGCGTGAAGCGGCGGGAGACGTAGGTGCGCCCGAGGACGAACAGGAACGCGATGAGACCGCCGGTGACGTGCATGCCGTGGAAACCGGTCGTGAGGTAGAAGACCGAGCCGTACGCCGAGGACGAGAGGTTGATGCCCTCGCTGACGAGCTGCGCGTACTCCGTGATCTGGCCGGCGACGAAGACCGCGCCCATGACGAACGTGATGATGAACCACATCCGCAGCTTGCGGACGTCGCCGCGCTCGGCCGAGAACACGCCGAGCTGGCAGGTCACCGAGGACAGCACGAGGATGATCGTGTTGACCGTGGCGAACGGGACGTTGAGCTTCTCGGTGTACTCCGACCAGGTCGACTGGTTCACCGCGCGCATCGTGAAGTACATCGCGAAGAGCGCGGCGAAGAACATCAGCTCGCTGGACAGCCACACGATGGTGCCCACGGACACCATGTTCGGCCGGTTGGCCGGCGCGTGGACTGGGGGGTTCTCGATCACGGTTGCGGTCGCCACGCGCGGCATTCTGTCAGGTCCGGGGCCATCCGGTGGCCCCACCCCCCGACTCGGTTCCACGGCGTGGCGCCCCCGCGGGCGGACCCCTCCGGAGCCCTCGAGCGACCGGTGGTCGGGGTCCGGCCCGACCGGCGCCGGCGGTCGGGCCCCGATACCATGACGCCATGAGCACCGCCGCCGAGCGCACCCTCACCGTGCTGGTCTACAGCGACGACGCCGCCGTGCGCGCCGCGGTCATCGCCGCGCTCGGCCGCCGCCCCGCGGCCGACCTGCCGCTCGTGGAGTACCTGGAGTTCGCCACCGAGCCCGCGCTGATCCGCCGGCTCGAGCAGGGCGGCGTCGACCTCGCGGTCCTCGACGGCGAGGCCGTCCCCTCCGGTGGCATGGGGATCTCCCGCCGGATGAAGAACGAGATCTACGCGGCCCCGCCCGTCCTGCTCCTCACCGGGCGCCGCGACGACGCCTGGCTGGCGACCTGGTCCCAGGCCGACGCCGTCGTCCCGCACCCGATCGACCCGGTCCTGCTCGCCCGGGCCGCCGCCGCGCTGCTGCGCCCGCGGCTGGCCGTCACCGGTTCCTGATCCGGCCGGCGCCTCGCCGGTGCCGCACGCACGGACGCCCGGCGCGCCGCCCGCCCGTCGGGTGGGCCCGGGACGCCAGGGCCGGGGCCGACCGCCCTGGTTAGGGTTCAGCCTGTGACCGCCGCACCCCTCGACCCGCCCGGGCCCGACGACCGGACCTGGCCCGACCTGCTCGCCGCGCTGCTGCGTCGCGAGGACCTCGCGCCGGCCGACGCCGCCTGGGCGATGGACCGCGCGATGTCCGGCGACGCGACCCCGGTCGAGCTCGCCGGGTTCCTCGTGGCGCTGCGCGCGAAGGGCGAGACGGCGGCCGAGGTCGCCGGCCTCGTCTCGGCGATGCTCGCTCACGCCGCCCCGGTCGAGATCGCTCCGGGCACCGGGCCCGTGGTCGACACCTGCGGCACCGGCGGTGACCGGATGAACACGGTCAACATCTCGACGATGGCCGCGGTGGTCGTCGCGGCGGCCGGTGCCCCCGTCGTCAAGCACGGCAACCGGGCGGCGAGCTCGGCCGCCGGCTCGGCCGACGTCCTCGAGGCGCTCGGCGTCGCCGTCGACCTCGCTCCCTCCGCCGTCGGCGACTGCCTGGCCGAGGCCGGGATCGTCTTCTGCTTCGCCCCGGTGTTCCACCCCGGCATGCGGCACGCGGGAGTAGCCCGCCGGGAGCTCGGCGTCGCGACGATCTTCAACGTGCTCGGCCCGCTGGCGAACCCGGCGCGCCCCCAGGCGCAGGTCGTCGGCTGCGCCGACGCCCGGCTCGCGCCCGTGATGGCGCAGGCGCTGCTCGACCGCGGCACCCGCGCCGTCGTGGTCCGCGGGCTGGACGGCCTGGACGAGATCTCGACGCAGGCCCCCACCCGGGTCTGGGACGCCACGGGCGCCGAGGTGGTCGAGTCGCTCGTGGATGCCGTCGACCTCGGCATCGCCCGTTCGGCACCCGAGGCGCTGCGCGGGCACGACGCCGCGTTCAACGCGGGGGTCGCCCGGGCCGTCCTCTCCGGCGAGCGGTCCGACCGGCTCGACCCGGTGCGCGACGCGGTGCTGCTCGGCGCGGCGGCGGCGCTCGTCGCGCACGACTCGGCGCTCGGGGTCGTCTCGACGCTGTCCGCCGGGGACCGGATCGCCGCAGCGCTGCCGCGGGCGACCGAGGCACTCACGAGCGGTGCGTCGGCCGCCGTGCTCGAGCGGTGGATCGCGGTCTCCAGCCGGCTCGCCGGCCACTGACCGCCGGCCGCACGTCCCGCGCCGTACGCCGGTCAGCACGAGATCCCGGCCGCTGACCACCGGCCGCACGCCTCCCGCCGTACGCCGGTCAGCCCGAGATGTGTCGCCAGCGCGGCCTATAGCCGGCGCTGGTCACACATCTCGTGTGCACCGGGCTAGTCCAG
>JAJXTD010000263.1 GCA_021784035.1 Actinomycetes bacterium
CCGGTCGCCACCGTCGCGACGGCGGCACCGCGGTCCAGCGACCGGTGCAGCGCCACGGTCAGCCCGGCCAGCGCGGAACCCGGCACCTCGACTAGGGCACCCGCGCGGGTCAGCTCCGCCAGTCGCGCGACCGCGTCGGTCAGGTCCGCGACGGCGTCCGCGAGCAGCGCACCCGGGGTCCGGGGCGGGCGGCTGGTGGTCGAGCTCATGCCACGAACCTACCGAGGGGGTCTGACAGTCGAGGGCCTCGAAAGCCCAGTGTGCACAACTACTTTCCGCGAATCGTGACCACGCCGAGTGACGACACGACGCCGCTCCCGACCAGCGCGACGCGAGCGCGACGACACCACCCAAGTCGACCGCCCACGGGTCCGCAACCAGCGCCCTTCACCGCGCCGGAAGCGCGCCGACCGTCCGACGCCGACCGTCCACGGGTCCGCAGCCAGCGCCCTTCACCGCGCCGGAAGCGCGCCGACCGTCCGACGCCGACCGTCCACGGGTCCGTAGCCAGCGACCTTCACCGCGCCGGAAGCGCGCCGACCCACCGAAGCCGACCACCGACGGGTTCGCAGCCCGCGCCCTTCACCACGCCGAGAAGCGAGCCCGCGGTCGAACGGCTCGCGGTCAGGCGGCGTGCGGGCGTGAACTCACGGGTGGACCAGCTCCGCCGGACGAGGAGGGCTCAGGCGCCGGCGCGGGCGGCGGTGACGAGAGCGTCGCGGTCGTGGATCGTGGTGCGGTCGCGGCCGCGCGAGGCGCCCAGGGCCCGCTCCGCAGCGTCGATCGCCGTCCAGCCGTCGAAGGCCACGGCGTCGACACCGCGGTCGCGCAGCAGCGGCTCTATCCCCGGGCCGCCCGTGGCACCGCGCGCCTCGAGGTCCTCGAGCAGCGCGGCGACGGTGGCCGCGGCGTCCTTCTTGTTCGTGCCGATGATGCCCGTGGGCCCGCGCTTGATCCAGCCGGCGACGTACAGGCCGGGGACCGGGACACCGTCCGCGTCCATGACGCGGCCCTCGACGTTGGGGATGACGTTGCGCCGGCCGTCGAACGGCACGCCGTCGAGCGCGACGCCGCGGTAGCCGACCGAGCGGACGACGAGGTCGGCGGGGATCTCGTATGTCTCGCCGGTGCCGTGAGCGGCCCCGGCATCGTCGATCGTGGTCCGCTCGACCACGACGGTCTCCACGCGGTCGGTGCCGAGCATCTCGGCGGGCCGGGCGTGGAAGTGCAGGTGGATGTGGCGGTGCGTGGTGTCCGAGACGTGGTCCGCCCACGACCTGATGACCTCGACGTTGCGGGCCACCACGCGGTCGGACTCGACGAGCGCGGCGCTGACCGGCTCGAGCTCGAGGTCGGTGGGGTCGATGAGGACGTCGACGCCGTCGAGCTCGGCGAGCTCCTTGAGCTCCTTCGTCGTCCACGTGGCCTGCGCCGGACCGCGCCGGCCGAGCACGTGGACGTCGGTGATGTGCGAGGCGGCCAGGGCGTCGAGCACGTGCTGGGGCATGTCGGTCTGCTCGAGGCGGGCCATCGGCGCGGTCAGCACGCGGGTGACGTCGACGGCCACGTTGCCCACGCCGACGACCACCACGGAACGGGCCGCCGCCAGCGCGGACTCGATGGTCTCGCGGTCGGCGTCGGGGTGACCGCAGTACCAGGCCACGAGGTCGGTCGCGGCGACGCTGCCGGCGAGGTCCTCCCCCGGGACGTCGAGGTGCCGGTCGCGCGAGGCGCCGTACGTCAGCACGACCGCGTCGTACGCCGCGAGCAGCTCCTCGACGGACACGTCGCGGCCCACCTCGACGCCGGCCAGCAGGCGCACGCCGGGCTTCTCGAGCACCTTCTGCAGGGTGTCGCGCACGGAGCGGATCGAGTGGTGGTCCGGAGCCACGCCGTAGCGCACCAGCCCGAACGGAACGGGGAGCCGGTCGAGGACGTCGACGTCCGCGCCGGAGGAGGACAGGGCGTCTGCGGCGTAGAGGCCCGAGGGGCCCGCGCCGACCACAGCGATCCGCATCGTCACGCGTGCATCCGACCACACGCCCCGCCCGCAGTGCGCGGCGACAGGCCGGCTGGGGCGAGCGTCACACTCCCGCCGACGTCTCGCCCACCCCGGCGAGGGTGGCGAGGACCGCGGCGTACGACTCGCCGGGCGCCGTGACGTCGAACCAGACGGCGGCCATGCCGACCGCCTCGGCGCCGGCCACGTTGGCGGGCTGGTCGTCGACGAACAGGCAGTCCGCCGGCTCGACACCCAGGCGCTCGACGGCGAGGCGGTAGATCCGCGGGTCGGGCTTGAGCACGTGCTCCACCGAGCCGTCGACCACCACGTCCATCGACCGCAGGATGGACATCCGCGCCACCCACTCGTCGCCGTGGAACGCCCGCATGTCGTTGGTCAGGACGGCCGTGGCCAGCCCGGCCCGGCGTACGACGGCGACCGCGTCCCGCGCCTCGGGCCGCACGAGCTCGTCCTCGGTGCCGTCGAACAGCACGTCCATCAGCCCGCGGAAGCCCGGCTCACGCCCGGTGAGCGCCGCGAACTCCGCCGCCCGGGCGAGCCAGTACTCGCGCTCGGTGATGTCGCCGCGCTGCATGCGGCGCCAGTCGGGATCGGCGGCCGGGTCGAACGGCCCCGTCCACGCCAGGGACCCCGCGGGCAGGCCCACCCGCCGCTCGCCGCCGCGGAGGAGCTCGAACGGGGTCCGCAGCACCGGCCCCCCGAAGTCGAGGACGAGCGCCTTCATCGCGACACCGAGACCGTGACCGGGGGCC
>JAJXTD010000075.1 GCA_021784035.1 Actinomycetes bacterium
AGCCCGGTGCATCGCCACGGTCAGTCCGGCCAGCGCGGAACCCGGCACCTCGACCAGGGCACCCGCGCGGGTCAGCTCCGCGAGCCGCGCGACCGCGTCGGCGAGGTCCGCGACGGCGTCCGCGAGCAGCGCACCCGGGGTCCGGGGCGGGCGGCTGGTGGTCGAGCTCATGCCTCGAACCTACGCAGGGGGTCTGACAGTCGAAGGCCTCGAAAGCCCGCTGTGCACAACTACTTTCCGCGAATCCCGACCACACCGAGTGACGGCCAAAGGCCGCCGCGGCGGGCCAGGGTCGTGTCGGCCCGCGACGCGCCTCCGCGAGCGGCGCCGTCACGCGGGTTCTTCGGCAGCCGCCCCGGCCGGCTGCTCGGCCACCGGGTCCGCGACGACGAGCGACTCCGACGCGAGCTCGTAGCGCTTGCCGTAGATGTCCAGCAACGCCAGCATCATCGCGACGACGGGCACGGCGAGGAACGCGCCGGCCACGCCGAACAGGGCGGCCCCGAGGAGCACGGCGCCGAAGGACACGGCGGGGTTGACGTCGACCGCCTTCGCGCTGATCTTCGGCTCGATCGTGAGGTTCTCGACCTGCTGGTAGAGCAGCGCCCAGCCGAGGGCGATGACGCCGGTCCACGGGTTCTCGCTGAGCAGGCCCACGAGGACCGGCAGGACGATCGCGATGTACGTGCCGATGGTGGGCACGAACTGCGCGACGATGCCGGTCCACAGCGCGAGCGGAAGCCAGTAGGGCAGGCCGATCGCGAAGAAGACGATCCCGCTCGTGAACGCGTTGATCGCGCCGAGCAGTACGCGGGCACCGACGTATCCACCCGTCTTCTGCGCCGTGATGGTCCAGACGTTGAGGACCACGCCCTGGGTCCGCGCCGGGAAGAGCCCCGCCACCCAGCGCTGCAGCTGCGGCATCTGCGCGGAGAAGTAGAAGGTGAACAGCCCGAAGGTGAACAGCCCGAAGATGCTGCCGAGCACGGACCCCAGCAGGCCGAGGACGTTGAGCCCTACCTTCGACGCGATGGAGCCGAAGTCGAGGTTGCCGGCGCCGATGGACGACAGGATGGCGTCGAGCGTCAACGACATGGAGAACGTGGAGTTGACCCACGCGATGGCCGAGTCGACCAGGTCGGGGATGCGCGCGATCAGCTGGCTGAGCTGGTCGGCCAGCAGCGCGCCGAAGGCGGCGACGAAGACGACGACGAACAGCACGAAGGCGAGCATCACGAGGATCGTGGCCACGCCGCGTCTCATCCGCCGGGCGAGCCGGTCGACGACGGGGCCCATCGCGATCGCCGCGAACCACGACATGAGCACCGTGAAGATGACGCTGCCGCCGTCCTCGATGAGGAACTGCAGGATCAGCCCGAACGCGACGACGGCCAGCAGGACGAGTCCGACACGCCAGACGTTGCCCGGGACGAACGTCACCTGGAGCCGCTCACGCCGCGGCGCCCCACCCGACGTCGATGGCACGTCGGCTCCGGTGGGAGCCGTGCTCTCGGTCATGGATTCCCCCTGTCGTCACGCCACTGGCGACCGTACCCGACGCGCGAGCGGACGCAGGTCGACCAGCCGAGCCGGGAACCCGTCACACGGGCACGTAGCGGACGCGCGGGCCGGGTCGGACACGATCGTGACGGAGCCCCGTGGCGACGTTCGGATCCGCCGCACGGCCGACGACGAGCATGTCGCCGCTGACGCCAGGGGCCGGGGCTCTCCTCCCCCGGGAGGATCGCGTCCCCGACCGGGGACGGAGCCGGGATCGGGTCCCGGGCCGACGACGGGCCACCACTGCCACGCCTAGCGTCCGACTCGCCCGGCCGGTCCCGGCCGGGGCTGGACCCACACGCGGAGGACCTCATGGACGCTCGGCGGTCAGCGGGCATCGCCCTCGCCGGATACGGACTGCTCACGCTCGCGGCGTTGCTCGGCATGGGCACACCGGGCGGCGACTACGAGCCCGCCAAGGTCTCCGGATTCCTCGCCGCGGACCACTTCCCGGCCGCCGCGGTGTTCGGCTACGTCGGGGTCCTGGCTTCGTTCGGGCTGCTCGTGTTCGCGCGCGGCGCGCGCCGTCTCGTCGGTGACGCGGCCGACGTCGTGTGGGCCCTCGGCATCGCTGCGACCTCGGCCGGCGTCGTGGGTGCAGTGGCGTCGGCGGGGATCGCCGTCGCCGCGGCCGAGTCGGGTTCCCCCGTGCGTGACGGTGTCCCGCTGCCCGTCGTACAGATGCTGGGTGAGATCACCGGGCTCGTCTTTGCCTGCGTCCCAGCACTTTTCGCGGGCGTGATCGCCATCATTCTCGCGCGCCGCTCGGCGCTGCCTGCGTGGCTGCGCGTGTTCTCGGTCGTCGCCGGCGTGTGCGGCGTGCTCGCCCCCGCGTTCTTCACGCTGTTCCTGTTCGTCCTGTGGACCTTGGTGCTGGGCGGCTGGCTGGCGGTCAACGGCCACCGGCTCGGCGTGGCCGAGCCGGTGCCGGTGCTCGTCTGATTCCCCGTCCGACCTCAGGGTCAGCCGGCGTGCGACGTGGTGCGCGACGGCGGCGGCCCGAGTACGCGCCGGTGCGGAGCCTCCCGCGATCACCAGCGCGCAAGGACCACGCCGACGTCTGCGCCGGACGGGAGCGCGCCGTACTCGTGACTGCGGTCGGGTCCCAGGCGGGACGTGACGAACGCGTCGCTCACCGGCGCCGGCGCGAAGCGGACCAGCAACGACGCCTGGAGCGCGAGCGCCATGGCCTCGACGAGCCGACGTACGCCGCGCTCGGCGTCGGCGGGAGCGACCGCGAGGATCGCGCGCACGTCGCTGGCGAGACGGTCGAGGTGCGCGTCGAGCAGGCGGTGCCCGCCCCGGGCGAGCGCGACCTCGGCGTCGAACGCGTCGAGCGACTCGGGCTCGCGGTGCAGGGCGCGCAGGACGTCGAGCGCGATGACGTTGCCCGAGCCCTCCCACACCGCGAGGACGGGCTGCTCGCGGTAGCGCCGCGCGAGCGGGAACTCCTCGGTGTAGCCGTTGCCGCCCAGGCACTCCATCGCCTCGTAGCTGTGGTGCGGCCCGCGCTTGCAGATCCAGTACTTCGACACCGCCGTGGCGAGGCGGCGGAAGTGCTCGTCGCCCGCGTCGTCGTCGTGCGCCCGCGCGAGCCGCATGGCCGTGGCGGTGGCCGCCTCCGACTCGAGCGCGAGGTCGGCGAGCACCGCTGCCATCGCGGGCTGGTCGACGAGCACGCGGCCGAAGGCACTGCGGTGCCGGGCGTGCCACATCGCCTCGGCGACGCTCTGGCGCATGCCGGCGGCGGTCCCGAGCACGCAGTCGAGGCGCGTGCGGTTGACCATCTCGATGATCGTGCGCACGCCGCGTCCGGGCTCGCCGACCATCGCGGCGACGGTTCCGTCCAGCTCGATCTCGGCGGACGCGTTCGACCGGTTGCCCAGCTTGTCCTTGAGCCGCTGGACCCGGAACACGTTGCGCGTGCCGTCCGGCAGCACCCGCGGCACGAGGAAGCAGGTCAGCCCCTCGCCACCGGGACCCGTCGCCTGCGCGAGGACGAGGAACGCGTCGGACATCGGCGCCGAGCAGAACCACTTGTGCCCGGTGAGGAGGTACGTCGCTCCTGGTCCCCCCGCACCTGCAGGGACCGCGACCGTCGTGTTCGCCCGTACGTCGGACCCGCCCTGCTTCTCGGTCATCGCCATGCCGACGAGGGCCGACGGCTTCGTCGCGTCGCCCAGCTCACCGGCGTAGTCCCGTGACATCAGCCGCGGCAGCCACTGCGCGGCGACGTCGGGCTGCAGCGCCAGGGTCGGCACGGCCGCGTGCGTCATCGACACCGGGCAGGCGTGCCCGGGCTCCACCTGCGCGAAGAGCATGAACGCGGCGGCGCGCGCGACGTTCGCCCCGGGCCGCGGCTGCGCCCACGCCGAGGTGTGCGCGCCGTGGGCCACGGCCGCGCCGATGATCCGGTGGTACGCCGGGTGGTAGTCGACCTCGTCGACGCGGTTCCCCCACCGGTCCACCGCGCGCAGGACGGGCGTCACCGTGTTGGCGAGCGCCGCATCCTGCTGGAACGAGGCGCTCCCGACGAGCGTGCCGATCTCGTGCAGCTCGCCGACGGCCCACCCTGCGTCGTGCCGTCGCACGGCCTCCAGGAGCGCGACGTCGTGCGCCGACTCGTCGACGTCGACGCGCGGCGGAGGCTGGTTGACCACCTCGTGCGTCACGTGCGGGCGCGGCTGCGTCGTACCGGTGCTCGGCGAGGTGCTCGGGTCGTTGCTCGAGTCGGTGCTCGGCGTGGTGCTCGGCTGGGTGCTCACGGCGGCCTCCGATCGGCCGCGGGGCTCGCGTGCCGTCGCCCCGATCCTCCCCCCAGGGTCACCCCGAAGCGACCCGCCGCGTCGGGACGCGGGCAGGGGTCAGGCGGCGGCGAGCGCGTGTCGGCGCCCCGAGGACGGAGTCTCGTCGGCGCGCGTCGGCAGGTCCCTCGGTGGCAGGCTGGCAGCAGCGGCGCGCCTCGAGCAGGTCCGCGCGGCCGGTACCGCAGCGCCCAGGGCGCATCCGGTGCGCCGAAGGTCGCTGCGACACTCGCGGCGACTTCCGCACGACCGGTCTCGATCGCGAGGGGAGCATGACGACCACCGCAGGCCCCGTCCCGCCGTCGGTGCCGGCGCGCTCATGGATCCCGGACGGCGAGTCGCACGAACGATCCTCGGAGGAGCTGAGCTGAGATGAGCACGGTGGTCGTGTACGAGTCGATGTTCGGCAACACCCGTGAGATCGCCGAGGCCGTCGCTCGGGGTCTCGGGGCGCACGGCACCGTCGAGGTGCACGAGGTCGGCGAGGTCGGCACGCTCCCCGCGGACCTGGACCTCCTCGTGGTCGGTGGCCCGACGCATGCCTTCAGCATGTCCAAGCCCACCACCCGCGCCGACGCCCGCACGAAGCCGCACGAGGGCGAGATCGTGTCGACCGGCATCGGCCTACGGGAATGGATCGAGTCGCTGCCGGCACCCGACCACCGGGTCGCGGTCGCGACGTTCGACACCAGGGTCCGCCACCCGCGGCTGCCCGGCTCGGCGGCGAAGGCGGCGGGCAAGGCGCTCAAGGCGCACGGCTACCGGATGATCGCCGACCCGGAGACCTTCGACGTGCACGGCATGACCGGACCCCTGTTCCCCGGCGAGACCGACCGGGCCGCCGCCTGGGGCGAGCGCCTCGCGTCCGTCGCGCACGCCTGAGCGGGCCGCCCGCGCCGGCCCGGTCGATGCGCACGACGTACGCGCCGAAGCCGCTGCGACAGGTGCGGGGGGACTCTGCCACCCACCTGCGCGGGGACGGGAGGCAGCGGCGCGCCGCTCGGCCGGACACGCATCTTCCTGCGGCGTACAGTCCCCGAACTGTGACCGGCACCCAGAGCCCCGCCATGAGTCCACGCCACACCCGAGCCGAGCGGTGGCTGCCGTGGCTGGCGTTGAGCAGCACGCTGGCGGCGTACGTCCTGATCGTCTTCGGCAGTCACGTCCGGGTCACCGACTCGGGGATGGGTTGCCCGGACTGGCCGCTGTGCGACGGGAACGTCGGGCCGCTGGCCGACTTCCACGCGCTGATGGAGCAGACGCACCGCTACATCGCAGCCGTCGTGACCGTGCTCGTCGTCGCGACCGCCGTGGCAGCGGTGCGGGGTCGGGCGCGCAACGCTGCCCGCCGTCCGGCGCTGTTCACGGTCGCCGTGATCGTGGTCCAGATCGGGCTGGGCGCCCTCACCGTCGTCGCCGGCAACGGCGCCCCCACCGTGGCGGCCCATCTGCTCACCGGACTGGCGCTGCTCGGTGGTACGACGGTCACCGCCGTGTGCACCCTGGCACCACGACGACCCGTCGCGGCACCCCGGCTCGGACGGCTCGCGTGGGTGGCCACCAGCGCCGCGGGCGTGCTCTTCGTGTCCGGAGCCCTCGTCGTCAACGCCGAGGCGGAGAAGGACTGCGCCGCGTTCCCGCTCTGCCCGGCCGACCAGCCAGCCGGGCTGGTGGCCCTGCACCTGCTGCACCGGAGCATCGCGGTGCTGGCCGGTGCCGGCCTGCTCGCGTTCGCCGTGCACGCGTGGCGCCGCTGGGCTGCGGTCCGCGGGGCCCGACCGGTCGCCGTCGCGCTCGGGATCCTGGTCGGTGCGACCGCCACCCTGGGCATCGTCAGTGCGCTGCTCCAGGCTCCGCCCGGCTGGCAGGATCTGCACCTCGGTGGCGCAGCGGCCGTGCTGGCCACCTCGGTGGCCCTCGCAAGCCTCGGCTGGTTGGCGGGCGCGGACTCTCCGGTCGAGCTCGCCGAGGCCGGGCCGTCCGCCTCGGATCAGATGGCGACGACCACCGGCACGTGACGACCGGCTCCACACGCGATCGTCGACGCTTGCGCCTCCTCAGGAGTCGACGCCGGCGAGCGCGGCGAGGATCGGGTCCGCTTCCTCACAGGCCGGGGCTGCTGTGCATGATCCCGGCGTCGACGAAGATCGTGGCCGCCGTCATGTAGCTGGCCCCGTCCCCGCAGAGGAACGCCACCACATCGGCGATCTCCTCGGGTTGGGCCAGACGCCCGAGCGGGATGGCCGCATCGAGGGTCTTCAGCTTCCCCGGGTCGTTCATCGTCGATGCGTTGATCGGTGTGGCGACAGCTCCGGGGCCGACGCCGAGGACCAGGATGCCGTGCGGCCCGAGCTCGACACCCGCCGTGCGGGTCAGCATGCGCATGCCGCCCTTGGACAGGCAGTAGGCGGTGTTGCCGGGCATCGGCCAGTCCTCGTGCACGGAGGTCATGTTGATGATCCGGCCACCTCCGCCCTGGGCGATCATCTGGCGCGCGGCGATCTGCGTGCCGAAGAAGGCGCTCTTGAGGTTGACCTCCATGACACGCTCGTACTGCGCCTCGGTCGTGTCCAGGATCGACGTACGCGTCTCGATGCCGGCGTTGTTGACCATGATGTCGACGCGACCGAAGGCCTCGACCGCCTTGTCGACGAGCATCTGCAGGTCGGAGACCTTGCTGACGTCGGCCTGCACCGCGAGGGTCTTGTCGCCGAGTGCGACGATCTGCTTCTCGAGGTCCTCGGTCGCGTCGGGATCGACGACGTAGTCGATGACGGTGTTCGCACCCGCCGCCGCCAGGGCCAGCACGACCGCCTTCCCGATCCCGCTGTTGCCTCCGGTGACGATGGCCACCTTCCCGCTCAAGCTCATGTCCGCGCTCCTGGTGTCGTGGGGTTGTTCTGAAGCGGTGCCCGGTCGGGGGAATCCGCCGGGTCGCAGCACGGAAAGGCGGCGGTTGCCCGGAAGGCGGGCCGCCGGGTGACCGGGCTCACGGCTGGGAGCGGGTGAGGAGGAGGTGGGCCACGAGCGCGGTCCACCCGGTCTGGTGCTCGGCGCCCAGCCCCTTCCCGGTGTCGCCGTGGAAGTACTCGTGGAACGGGATGCAGTCCCGCCATCTCGGATCGGTGGCCAGGAGGTCGGACCCGCCGTGGACGGGACGCCGTCCGCCGTCGCCCGGCAGGAAGATCGAGACGAGCCGGTCGGTCAGGTCGTCGGCCACCTGGGTCAGGCTCGAGGTCGAGCCGCTGCCCGCCGGGTACTGCACCTGGAACTGACCGGGCGCGAAGCGGTCGTAGTCGCGCAACGCCTCGATCAGCAGGGTGTTGAGGGGGAACCAGATGGGGCCGCGCCAGTTGGAGTTCCCGCCGAACAGCGCCGTCGTCGACTCGGCCGGCTCGTAGTCGACCGACGCGGTGCCGGTGGGGATCTGCACCCGCACCGGGTGGTCCCGGTGCCGTGCCGAGATCGACCGGATGCCGTACGGCGACAGCAGGCCCTCGTCGTCGAAGACGCTGTCGAGGACGCGCTGCAGGCGATCCGGCGGCACGAGCGCGAAGAGGCGGTGGGTGGTCGACCCGTCGGAGCGTTCGCGCACCGCGGCTGCCAGCGCCGGCTTGTTGGCCATGAACCACTCGGCACGGGCCGCGAAGTCGGGGAGGTCCTTGAAGATGCCGTGGTGGTACTCGGCCGCGGCGGTGACCGACACGAGGCCCACCAGCGACTTCACCTTGATCGGGATGTCGCGCCCGTCGGCGAGGTGCAGGACGTCGTAGTAGTAGGCGTCGGTCTCGTCCCACAGCCCGGCGTTGTCAGCGGCGTAGGCGATGGCGAGGAAGTGCTCGAAGAACTTGGTGGCCACGTCCTCGTAGGCAGCGTCGTGGCGCGCGAGCTCCAACGCGATCTCGAGGAGGTCGAGCGCGTAGGCCGCCATCCAGGAGGTCGAGTCGGCCTGCTCGAGGTAGCCGAGCTCGGGTGGGAACGTGGACCGGTCGATGGGCGCGATGTTGTCCAGGCCCATGAAGCCGCCCTGGAACAGGTTGTTGTCGCCGTGCTGCTTGTTGTTGGTCCACCAGGTGAAGTTGATCAGGAGCTTGTGGAAGACCCGTTCGAGGAACATGTGGTCCGTGCCGCCGTCGAGGCCGAAGACCCGCAGGGCCGCCCACGCGTGCACCGGGGGGTTCACGTCGGAGAAGTTCCACTCGTACGCCGGCAGCTGCCCGCTGGGGTGCATGTACCACTCGCGCAGCAGCAGCAGCAGCTGGGACTTGGCGAGCTCCGGGTCGATGTGCGCGATGGTGACGCAGTGGAACGCCAGGTCCCACGCCGCGAACCAGGGGTACTCCCAGGGGTCGGGCATCAGCAGGACGTCGTGGTTGTCCAGGTGCCGCCAGTCACCGTTGCGGATCTCGCCGCGACCCGCGGGCGGTACCGGTTGGCCCGGGTCGCCGTCGAGCCACCTGCTGACGTCGTAGTGGAAGAACTGCTGGGACCAGGTCAGACCCGCGAACGCCTGGCGCAGCACGACCGCTTCGTCGGCGCTCAGCGACGGCGGCGTCACCGCCGCGTAGAAGGCGTCCGCCTCGAGTCGACGCTGGGCGAGCACCCCGTCGAAGCCGGTCGTGAGATCGGCCGGCTCGGTGGCCGGCTCCTCGGTCCCGACGAGCCGGATCCGGAACGTGCGGGACTCCCCGGCGGCCACGCTCACCTCGTAGTGCAACGCGGCCTTGGTGCCCGTCTGTGCCGGGTTGGCCGACGGGTGTCCGGAGACCACGTGATCGTTGATGGCGTCCTTCGGGTGCGGGAAGGCGTTCGGCTGCCCGTAGAGGCGCTCGGTGTTCGTCTCGTTGTCGCAGAACAGCGGGGTCGGTTCACCGTCACCGACGAGCAGCAGCCCTCCCGAGCGCGGGCTCTCCCCCACGATCCGGTCCCCCTCCAGCCGCAGGACCGGCTTGCCGTGGTCGGCGTACCCCCATGACCACGTGTTGCGGTACCACAGGGTCGGGAGCACGTGCAGGACGGCCGCCTCAGGTCCTGCGTTCTGCACCGTCACCGACATGAGCAGGTCGTGCGGTGCGGCCTTCGCGTAGTCGACGCTGACCACCCAGTAGCGGTCGTCGTCGAAGACCCCCGTGTCGACGAGCTCGTACTCCCCCACGGCCCGCGACCGGCGCGCGTTCTCGCTCACCAGGTCCCCGTAGGGGAACTCGCGCTGCGGGTAGTGGTAGCGCCAGGAGCTCCACGAGTGCGTCGGGGTGCCGTCGAGGTACCACCAGTACTCCTTGACGTCCTCCCCGTGGTTGCCCTGCGGACCGGACAGGCCGAACATGCGCTCCTTGAGGATCGGGTCGACGCCGTTCCACAGTGCGAGGGACAGGCACCAGTCCTGCGACTGGTCGCAGAACCCCGCCATCCCGTCCTCGTTCCAGCGGTACACGCGTGACCGCGCGTGGTCGTGCGGGAACGAGTCCCAGGCCTGACCGTCCGCGCTGTAGTCCTCACGCACGGTGCCCCACGCCCGCTCGGCCAGATAGGGCCCCCAGTCGCGCCAGGCGTCGCCCGAGTCCGGGTCGTGGAGACGCCCGTACTCCCTCGTCGCCCGCATCGCGCCGTTGCCCGCCGCGTGCCGCTCGGAACTCGACTCGCTCACTCGTCCTCCAGCAGCCGGTCATCATGCGGCGCAGCGCGCATCCATCTCACCCAAGCACCTCGACGTCGCCCCAGCAGACCCGGTCCGATCGAGCCGTCCGGCAGGGAGACCACCGACGTCGAGGACGACCGCGCGTCACCTCGTCTCGGCGGACCATGCCGCGTCGTCGGAACGTCCGGCGGCGTCTGCATGGCCGCTCGCACCGCGGTGATCCCGCAACCACCGGGGCACCTGCTTCTCGAGCCGCTCGCCCGGGCGACCCTGGGGCTCGGAGTGTGACCCACGACGGCGCCCTACCGTCCCGAGAGGATCTCGGTGATCTTCTCCGTGTCACGGAGCAGGGAGCCACCGAGGAGCAGGGGCCGGGTGTCGTCGAGGCCGCGGACGACAGACGCTGCCTGCTTGCGGGTGCGTGTCGCGGCGCCCATGACCACGGCGTCGTCGTCGAGGGTCTCGGCGGGGTTGCCGCGCGCCGTCTCCGCCTGCTCGGTGATCGCACCCGCGGTGGCGAGCAGGACGTGCGAGAGCGACGTCGCCATGCCCGGGGGCATCGCACTGTCGCGGCCCGCGGCGACCTGGAGGTCGCGGCACATGCCGACCAGGGTGATGGCCGTGGCCTCGGTGAGCTTCACCTGGGCGAGCACAGCCTGGGCCTCGGCGTGACCGATCATCGGTGACCAGCGGGCGCCGGCGACGGCGTCCTCGGCCAGGTGCTTGGTCTCCGTGGTGCGGGCCAGGATGTCCTCGGCCTCGGCCAACCAGCGGTCGGCGAGGACGGCCGCGAGGTGTCCCTCCCGATCGGCCAGGGCTGTCCCGATGCCGGTCAGCAGTGCCGAGGCCCGCTCGCCCAGCTCCACGACGTCAGCCAGCGCTCGCCCGTGCGGTGTCCCCGGTCGGGTGAAGTAGGAGACGACGAGCGCGAGGGCTGACCCCACGACGACACCGAACAGACGAGCCTCGATCGCCAGCGTGCTGAACTGCGGGCCGACGACCAGGATCACGGTGACCCCGACCGCGACCGCACCTTCCTCGCCGAGCCGCAGGATGCTCGCGGTGATGAAGCAGGCCACGATCGCGCCGAACAAGGCGAGCACGGACGCGCCGACGAGCTCGAGCGCCGCGAACGCGAAGACGGCACCGATCACGACACCGAGCACCTGACGCAGCGCCTCGCGCAGGGACGAGTGGAACGTCGGACGCACGCTGACCAGCGCCGTGATCGCGGCCACCACCGCCGAGACGTGCGGGCTCAAGGACCCGAGACCGTAGGCGGCCGCCGCGGCGCCCGCGGAGAGCACTGCCACGCGCCAGTACGGTCGGCGCGCGTACGAGAGCAGTGTCGTGGTCACGGAGCTCATCACCGGGTAGAGCGTTCTGGCGTGTGCGGGTGAGCCCGGAGGGCACCGGACCGGCCGTGCGCTCCATCACACCGGATCATCGGGCGCGCACCCGTGAAACCGGGGACGGCGCTGCACGCCGCAGGGCGGGGACCCGGTCGGGAGCGAGGAGCATCAGGGCCCCGGTGGTCGCGAGCACCCCACCCAGACCGAGGACGTAGAGGTGGCTGGCCGTCTCCCGCAGCTCGACCTCGCCCCCTGCCCGCGGCACCAGCGCACCGAACAGGACCGCGGCGCACGCAACACCCCACCAGCGCCAGCCCACGACTCCCCCGCCTGACCGGACCCTGCTCGACTCAGGTGCCACGGCGGTCGACGACACCTCGGCGGTGGGTCGGCGGACCAGCGCGGTGTGCCACACGATCGCGAGCAGAACCCCGCCGACCGCGTCGCTGGGGCGATGCCAGCCCGCCGCGACCGTGCCGGCCGCAACCAGGCTCACCCAGGCCACGAGCGGTCCCCACCACCGGCGCGCCAGCCGCGGACCCATGGTCGCTGCCAGGGCGAGCGCGAACGAGGCGGCGATGGCCGTGTGTCCACTGGGGAAGGAACCACTGGTGATCGCCTGGCCCGCCGCCGTCCGACCCGGATCGAACGGCAGGATGCGCTTGAGCACCTCCGCGGAGGCTGCGGCACCCAGCACGGACCCGGTGATGAGCATCGCGGCCCTGGCACCCCGTCGTCGGGCGGTGGAAGCCGCGAGCACCAGAAGGCCGACGGCAAGCGTCCCGATGCTGATCGTCGCCAGCGCGAGGCGCTCGATCGCGATCAGCGTCGTTCCACTGTCCAACCGGCCGGACAGCGCCGACCGGTCCGCGGCACCGACACCGGGGACGAGGCGGACCAGACCGAAGAGCACGGTCAGGAGGGCGCCGGAGAGCCAGCCGATCCGGCGGCGCGACAGAGAGGTCATGCGACCAGACTGCGCGACGGACATGGGCGACACCTGAGTGCACCATGAGACGCGTGGCTCAGGAGAGCCGCGCGCATGTGGATCTCGTCCATCTCCG
>JAJXTD010000264.1 GCA_021784035.1 Actinomycetes bacterium
CGCCCGCGTCGGTGTCACGCCATGCCGCCGACGGCGGTCGGCCCGACGGAAGGCCCTTGATCCGAGGCGACTTCCGGCAACTCCGCGGCGCGCCACGACGGCACGGTCGAGGATGGCGGGCATGGATACGCCGCGGCCGAGCACGCCCCACCCGGACCGCCTGCTCCCGCCCGATCCGCAGGGGCGAGCCGTCGCGCGACGGATCTACGAGCAGGTCCGCGACCTGCCCATCATCAGCCCGCACGGGCACGTGCCGGCGAGCTGGCTGGCCGAGGACGAGGCGTTCGCGGACCCGACGTCGCTCCTGATCTCGCCGGACCACTACGTCACGCGGCTGCTCCACGCCTCCGGCGTCCCCCTGGAGGAGCTGGGTGTCGGCGGGGCACGCCTGACCGAGGACGGGGCGCGCGAGGCGTGGCGGATCTTCTGCGCGCACTGGCCGGTCTTCGCCGGGACGCCGTCGCGCTACTGGATGGAGAGCGAGCTCGCGGACATCTTCGGCACCGACCTGCGACCGAGCGAGCGCACGGCCGACGCTTTGTACGACGAGATCTCGGCCAAGCTCGCCACTGCCGAGTTCCGGCCGCGTGCCCTGCTGCGCCGCTTCGGGATCGACGTCCTGGCCACGACGGACGACCCGTGCGACGACCTGGCGGCGCACGCTGCCATCCGACGGGCCGGCGACGTGACGGCCCGCGTCGTCCCGACGTTCCGGCCGGACCGCTACCTCGAGCCCGGCCGCCCCGACTGGACGACGCTGGTGGACACCCTGGGCGCGACCGCGGACGTCGACACCGGTTCGTACGACGGGTTCCTCCGCGCCATGGAGGTCCGCCGGGCGCACTTCGTCGAGCACGGGGCCGTCTCGGCGGACCACAGCCATGCGGACGTGGTGACGTTGTCGCTCGACGCGGGTGAGGCCCGACGCATCTACTCGGCGGCACGCACCTCGTCGGCCACGCCGGCCGAGAGCACGGCTCTGCGTCGGCACCTGCTGGTCGAGATGGCCCGGATGTCCGTGGCGGACGGGCTGGTCATGACGCTCCACCCCGGTGTCGCGCGCGACCACCACGCACCGACGGCAGCCCGGTTCGGGTCGGACGTCGGGTGCGACATCCCGGTCGCGGTCGAGTACACGCGCGGCCTGCAGCACCTGCTCGAGCGGTTCGGGACGGCGGCGGGCTTCCACCTGGTGCTGTTCTCGCTGGACGAGACGACGTTCTCGCGGGAGGTCGCGCCGCTGGCCGGCTTCTACCCCAGCGTCTTCGCCGGTGCCCCGTGGTGGTTCCTCGACGCGCCCGAGGCGATCCGGCGGTTCCAGGGCGCCGTCACGGAGACCACCGGCTTCACCCGTCTGTCGGGCTTCATCGACGACACCCGCGCCTTCTGCTCCATCCCGGCACGGCACGACATGTCCCGCCGGCTGGACTGCTCCTACCTCGCCGAGCTCGTCACGCGGCACCGGCTCGACGAGGACGAGGCCCAGGCGATCGCCCGCGACCTCGTCCTCGTGAACCCTCGGCGGACCTTCAAGCTCTGACCGCGCGCGAGAGGGCGTCCAGCTCCTGCGCCTGCTCCAGCACCACACGCCGTGCGACTTCGTCGTCGAGCTCGAGCACGTCGAGCACGAGACCGACCGCCTCGGGGAGCGGGACGGTCGACACCCGCGAGCGCAACGACTCCGCCTGGGGGTCGGCGACCGGGGCCCCGCGGCCGCGCAGGTGCAGCGCCCACGCCGCCAGGGCACGCGTGGCTCCGCGTGCCACGACCCCCTGCTCCAGGCGGGCGCGAAGCACCGGGAGGATCCGCACCGGCAGCTTCTGCATGCCGTCGGCCGCGATCTGCGCGAGCAGGTGCCTGATGCGCGGGTTGGTGAACCGCTGGAGCAGCGCGGCCCGGTAGGCGTCGATCTCCGTCGCGGGGAGGGGCAGCACCTCCGCGGCGTCGTCCCACCACTCGTCGACCCAGGCGCGGACCGACGGGTTCTCGATCGCCTCCGCGACGGTCTCCGCTCCGACGAGCGGTGCGGCGTAGGCCATGAGCGAGTGGGATCCGTTGAGGAACCAGAGCTTACGGCGCTCCCACGGCCCGAGATCCTCGACGAACCGTGCGCCCGCGGTCTCCCAGGCGGGACGACCCGCCACGAACGTGCCCGACAGCACCCACTCCGAGAAGGGCTCGGTGACGACGCAGGCGGGGTCGTCGACGCCGGTCGACCGGAGGAGGCCGGCGCGGTCCTCGTCCGTCGTACGGGGCGTGATGCGGTCCACCATCGTCGTGACGAACGAGCAGTGGTCGGTCACCCACGCCGCGAGCGACGGGTCGACGGCCACCGCGAGGTCGAGCACGACCCGCCGGACCACGCGACCGTTCTCCGGCAGGTTGTCGCACGGCACGAACGTGACCCCGCCGAGCCCGGCGGCACGGCGTACGGCGAGCCCGGCGACGAACTTGCCCGGCGCCGTGACGACGTCGGCCGCGCTGGGGTCCTGCTGCAGCGCGGCCACGTCGGCGATCACCCGCGGATCACCGACGTCCAGCGCACCCGAGTCGTCGCGGCAGTAGCCGGCCTCGGTCACCGTGGACGTGACGATCGACAGGTCGTCGAGGCCGAACGCCGCCCGCCAGGAGCGCAGGTCCACGGAGCCGTGGACCTCGGAGATCGACGAGACGACGAGCGGCTCGTCGCGCGCCGCGTCGCGCACCAGGAGCGTGTACAGACCCTGCTGCGCGACGAGACCCTCG
>JAJXTD010000265.1 GCA_021784035.1 Actinomycetes bacterium
GCCCGTCGCGTGAGCGGCAACTGCACCCAGCACCAGCGCGACGTCGCGATCGCGGTCAAGAACGCCCGCGAGATGGCCCTGCTGCCCTACACCTCGACCGCCCGCTGACGAAGGAGGCGACTACACCATGAAGCTCATCCTGACTCAGGACGTGACCGGTCTCGGCGCCCCTGGCGACGTCGTCGAGGTCAAGGACGGCTACGGCCGCAACTACCTGCTCCCGCGCGGTCTCGCGACCGCGTGGACCAAGGGCGGGGAGAAGCAGGTCGCGCAGATCAAGCGGGCCCGCGAGGTCCGCGAGGTACGCGACCTCGACGACGCCGCGGCGATCAAGGCCAAGCTCGAGGGCCTCAAGATCACGCTGTCGGCCCGCACCGGTGACACCGGCCGCCTCTTCGGCGCCGTCACCGTCGCCGACGTCGTCGAGGCCATCACGGCCGCCGGCGGCCCGGCGGTCGACAAGCGCAAGGTCACGATCGTCTCGCCGATCAAGACCGTCGGCGCGCACAAGGTCGAGGTGCGCGTGCACCCCGAGGCCCTCGCCTCGGTGACCGTGGACGTCGTCAGCGCGTAGCCGGCCCAGCCCGCCCGGAGGGCCGTCACCCCACGAGGGTGGCGGCCCTCCCGCGTCCCCGGCCGCGCCGCCGGGCGAGCCGCGAGTTACACGTCCAACCGACCGGTCGGGGGCGTCGAACAGGTCGCCTCGAGGTGTAACTCGGGGACTCAGAGCAGGGTGCGGACGTGGGCCACCACGCCGGGGGTGGCTGCCTCGATCATCGCCAGGACGCGCTCGAAGCCGTCGCGGGCGCCGTAGTACGGGTCCGGGACGTCGAGGTCGGCTACGCCGGTCAGCCCCGGGTCGAACGAGCGGATGAGCCGGACGTCGGCGGCCGGTGCCATCCGGCGCAGCGCGGCGTCGTGGCCGGAGTCCATCGCCAGCAGCAGGTCGGGCGCGCCCGGGCGGTCGAACCAGGAGCGGGTGATCTGCTGCACCCGGTGGCCGGAGCCGTCGTAGCCGTGCGCCCGGAGCACGCGGACCGAGCGCGGGTCGGCGCCCTCGCCGACGTGCCACGCCCCGACGCCCGCGGAGTCGACCACGACCGCGTGGGCGAGGCCGGCGCGGTCCACGGCGTCGCGCAGGACGTACTCGGCGATCGGCGAGCGGCAGATGTTGCCCGAGCAGACGGCGGTCACGCGCAGGGGTTGGCTCACGCGGCTCATCCTCCCGCGTCTCCGAGGGCGGCGGACTCGGTGGCCTCGACCGAGCCGCCGCTGGTGCGCAGCCACGCGTCGCCCCGGGAGCGTCGGGCCAGCAGCGCCCCGCGCACGACCATGAACCACGTCAGCGCCCACCACAGGCCGACGACGCCGAGGTCCCGGTCGAGCACGAGCCACGCCGCCGGGACGAACGCCGCGAGCATGACCAGTCCGGCCGCGGCGAGCCACCGGCCGTCCCCCGCGCCGATGAGGACGCCGTCGAGCACGAAGACGGGCGCGGCGAGCGGCTGCTGCAGCGCCGCGACGACGAGCGACGCGGCGATGAGCCCGCGCACCACCGGGTCGTGGCTGAACAGCGACGGCAGCCACGGGACGCAGGCGAGCACCAGCACCCCGAGCGCGGCGCCCATCACGGCGCCGAGGCGGACGAGCCGCCCGGTCACCCGCCGGGCGCCGTCGACGTCGCCGGACCCGAGGTAGCGGCCGAGCAGTGCCATGCCGGCGATCGCGAGCGCGTCGGCGGCGAGCGCGAGCAGCATCCAGACCTGGAAGCTCACGTGGTACGCCGCGAGGTCGGCGTCCCCGAGCCGCGCGGCGACGGCGGCGGCGAGCAGGAACACCGAGCGCAGCACGACCGTGCGCGCGAACAGCGGCCCGCCGGTGCGCGCCGCCGCGAGCATCCCGAGGCCGGACGGCCGCAGCGCGACGCCGTGGCGTCGCGCGACGCGCACGAGGACTCCGACGTACGCCGCGGCCTGGACCGTCTCGGCCACCGCCGTCGCGGCGGCCGAGCCGCCGATCCCGAGGTGCAGCCCGAGCACGAGGAACGCCGCGAGCGCGAGGTTCACCGACACGGCGACGAGCGTGACGAGCAGCGTCGTCCGGGTGTCCTGCAGGCCACGCAGCACGCCGACGCCGGCCATCGCGACGAGCGCGGCGGGGAAGCCGAACGCGACGACGTGCAGGTAGGTCACGGCGTACGGCGCGACCTCGGGGGACGCGCCGAGGGCCACCACGGCCGGCTCGGCGAGCAGCCAGGTGCCGACGGCCAGCACGGCGCCGAGCCCGAGGCCGAGCGCCATCCCCTCGACGCCCTCGGAGACCGCGGCGTCCCACCGGCCCTCGCCGACGCGCCGGGCCACCGACGACGTCGTCGCGTAGGCGAGGAAGATGCACAGCCCGAGCACGAGGGAGACGAGCGTGGCCGCGGCGCCGAGGCCGGCCAGGGGCGGGGTGCCCAGCGTGCCGACGATCGCGGCGTCGACGAGGACGAACAGCGGCTGGGCCACCAGGGCCCCGAGCGCGGGCACCGCGAGGCGCAGGATCTCCCGCAGGGACCCGCGGGCGGGTCCGGGGGACGCGCCTCCGCTGTCCGTCCCGGCCTCCCGCACGGCCCCCATCCTGCCGCCCGCGGGCCCCCGCGGCGGTCCGGGGGCCGGCGTCGGCGGCCTCCCGGCGCGGCCGCCACCGGAACCGGCGGGACGACTGGTGTTCACCAGTCGGACACTTCCGCGAGGTTTCTTC
>JAJXTD010000076.1 GCA_021784035.1 Actinomycetes bacterium
GAACCTACGCAGGGGGTCTGACAGTCCACGGCCCCGAAACCCCGCTGTGCACAACTACTTTCCGCGATTCCCGACCACGCCGAGTGACGGCGCGACCGCGACCCCCGGCGGCCTCGACGCAGGCGCGCCGGTACCGGTGAAGCCGACCATCCACGCACCTGCAGCCAGCGCCCTTCACCACGCCGGAGGCGAGCTGACGCGACCGAAGCCGACCGCCCACCGCCCTTCACCACGCCGGAAGCACGCCGACACCACGAGAGACGATCACCCACGGAACGGCAGCCGGCGCCACGCGGGAGGGTCAGGGAGCGGGCTTGAGGATGAGGTGGTCCTTGGCGACGGCGTTGACGGCGGCGACGGAGAACGGCCAGGCGTACGTCGTCCCCGTCTGCCAGGCGTCGAGCTGGTCGACGTAGTGGGCGTTGTAGGCGTGGCCGCTGGCTCCGGTCAGGTGCACCCACGTGCTGTTGTCGAGGTCGGCGAAGTCGAGCACCATCCGCATCGACGGGATCCACGTGACGGTGTAGCCGTCGGCCGGGTTCCAGCCGGTCGCGTTGACGATCGAGCCGCCACCCGACGTCGTGACCGGACCCCGGTTGAACAGCCGCTCGATGAGACCGATGCCGGACTTGCCGAGCGTCTGGTTCGTCACCGTGAGGGTGTGCAGCTTCCCCCAGTTCCAGGCCGCGGGGTCGGCGCCCTGCAGACCGGTGAGCTCGGTCGCGGCCTCGTCCAGCGCCCGGACGACCGCGTCGTCGCGCGTCTCGACCTTGTCGGTGGTCCGGACATCGTCCCACCACGTGTCCTTCGGGCTGTCCCAGAGGTTGCGCACGACCGTGAACCAGCGGTCGCCACCGTCCGGCAGGTAGTTCTTGGGGATCTCGTCGCCGAACGTGTCGAGCAGCAGGTTCTTCCAGAAGACGTTGAAGTACGCCGCCGGCGCTGAGTCCGCCGGCTGCGTGAAGTCCCACGTGGACAACAGCTTCACGGCGTCCGCCGTCGCGCCCGAGACCTTGGCGTCCTTGATCCGCGGCACGAGGAACGCGGCGTTCTCGTTCCACGAGTCGAACTGGATCGAGCGCATCGTGTCTGCGGTGATCTTGTTGCCGCCCGACGTCGCGAGCTTCACCAGGTCGGTGATGCGCTGGCTGCGTGCGCCGTAGGACCAGTCGTCGGTGATGAAGTACGGGTAGTCCTGGTAGACCGATGCGTTGTTCGCGGTCACGACCCAGCCGTCGTCGGGGTTCTTCACGTTGGGCAGCGCGTCGAACGGGATGTACCCGGCCCACGTCTCCTTCGGGTCCCATCCGAGCGCGGGGTACTTGCCGTCGTAGCCCTGCCGGATCGGGATCCGACCCGGTGTCTGGTAGCCGATCGTCCCGTCGACCGACGCGAAGATCATGTTCTGCGCCGGCACGGTGAACTCGGCGGCGGCCGCACGGAACTGGTCCCAGTTCTGCGCGAGGTTCAGGTCGGTGAGCGCGTCCATCGTGCGGGCGGGCGTCAGCGCGGTCCAGCGCAGCGCCACGGCGTACCCGTCACCGCGCGGTGGCGCGAGGGGGCCGTTGGGGGCGTCCTTGCCGACCGTCGTGAGCTCGTCCGACGCGTCGGACACCAGTGGGCCGTGCTCCGTCTCGCGCACGGTGATGGTGACGTCCGGCTGCCCGGCGACCTTGATCACCTCGGTGCGCTGCGCGATCGGCTTGGACGTCGTGCCGACGAGGTAGGTGTCGCCGACGACCTTCTCGAGGTAGAGGTCCGAGACGTCCGGACCGAGGTTGGTGAAGCCCCAGCCGATCGACTGGTTGTGGCCGATCACCACGCCGGGGACGCCGGAGAACGTGAATCCCGCGAGGTCGTAAGGGCACTGCGCCGACAGCGTGCGGCAGTGCAGGCCCATCTGGTACCAGATGCTCGGCATGCTCGGAGCGAGGTGCGGGTCGTTGGCGAGCAGCGGCTTGCCGGTCGACGTCTTGTCACCGCTGACGACCCACGAGTTCGAGCCGATCCCCGACCCGCTCGGTCCGAGCAGCGAGTCGACGGCTGCCACGGAGCTACCGGTACGCAGCAGCGCGGGGACCGCACCCGCCGGCGTCCTCAGGATGCGCGCGGCGGCCTGCGCGCCCGATGGCGAGGCCGACTGGTCCCACGTGCCCGCGACGACGGCGCCCTGCTCGACGATCGGGCGGTGCCGGAGGTACGGGTACGGCGGGAACAGCTGCGCGGTGCGCGCCGTGCCGAGCACCGAGCTCTCGATGGACCGCTCGATCTCCTCCTGCATGTTGCCGCGCAGGTCCCAGGCCATCGCCTTGAGCCACGCGACCGAGTCCACCGGGGTCCACGGCTCGATCGTGTACGACGCGTTCTGCAGCCCGAGGACGGCGTACTCGAGCGACGCGGCCGCGCCGGAGTGGTCGGCGAGGTAGGCGTTGACGCCCCGGGTGTAGTTGTCGAGGTTGCGCCGGGTCTCCGCCGACAGCAGCGGCAGCTCCTTCTCGGCGACGCGGTACCAGCCCGAGGTGCGGATGAACTTGTCGGTGTCGAGCCCCGACTTGCCCAGCAGCTCCGACAGGCGACCGGAGGTGATGTGCCGGCGGAAGTCCATCTCGTAGAACCGGTCCTGCGCGTGGACGTACCCCTGCGCGAAGAACAGGTCGTCGGGGTTGTCGGCGTAGATGTTCGGGATCCCGCGGTCGTCGCGGAGCACGTCGACGGTGCTCGTCAGGCCCTTGAGGTCGAGCTCGCCGCTGGTCTGGGGGAACGAGCGACGCACGGTCCAGGCGCCGTAGGACGCCACCGCCACGACGAGCAGGATGAGGACGATGCCGATGATCCCGAGGACCTTGCCGAGTCTGCGCACGCGCACAGGGTAGGGCGACCGAGGCGTCGAACATCGGCTGGACGGGACGGGGGTGGCGGAGGATGGCGTCGCGAGTGTGCCGCTCGGGCCCCGACCGGACACCGGCGTGGCCCGAGGCGGTCACCCCAGGAGCGACTGCGTCAGCCAGAACCCGCCGAGGGCGGCGACCAGCCCGAGCCCGAGGCTGAGCCCGACGTTGATCATCGCCTCCGCTCCCGAGCCGTCCTCGAGGAGCCGGACGGTCTCGAAGGCGAACGTGCTGTACGTCGTGAAGCCCCCGCAGAATCCCGCGCCGGCCAGCGCCACGACGGCAGTGGGCAGCGACCCCGCGCCCGCCGCGCCGAGAATCGCCCCGAGCAGGGCGGAGCCGCTCACGTTGATCACGAGGGTGCCGAGCGGGAGCACTCCGCCGTAGCGGTTATGGATCGCCTGGTCGAGGAGCCATCGGCTGGGCGCACCGACGGCGGCGCCCAGCATGACGAGGAGGAGGGTCAAGCCGGCTCCTCGCCCGGTCGGCCGACGTAGCGGACGACCTCGACCGGGTCGAGGATCACGAGCCCCTCGCTCACCAGCTCGTCGAGCTGCGGCAGGAAGTCCCGGATCTTGTCGTCGGCGTCCACGATGACGATCGCCACGGGCAGGTCCTGGCTGAGGCTCAGGATCCGTGTCGTGTGGACGTGCGAGGACTTGCCGAACCCCTCGATCCCTCGCATCACGCTCGCACCCGCCAGACCGGCGCGGTGCGCCCGGTGCACGATCTCCGTGTAGACGGGGTGGTGGTGCCACTGGTCGGTCTCACCGATGAAGATGGTGAGCCGGGTTGCCGTTCCGCGAAGCGTCATGACGTCCTCCGTCGTGATCCGCTGAGCCCGGTGGCGACCCGGGCGACGATGATTCCGCTCCAGCAGCCGAGCAGTGCGAGTGCCACCGTCGCGAACAGGTAGACCAGCGCCATCGGTTGATGGCCGTCGCGCAGCAGGGCTCCGGTGTCCGAGGTGTACGTCGAGAAGGTGGTGAAGCCGCCGAGGACACCGACCCCGAGGAACGGCCGGGCGTAGCGGAGCGGCCGCCACACCTCGAGCAGGAAGACCATGAGCGCGCCGAGCACGAGGCTCCCGGAGACGTTCTCGACGAACGTCGACCACGGGAAACTCCCTGGTGCCGTGGGCCACAGCTCGTTGAGCCACCATCGGGCCGCGGCGCCCAGCGCCCCGCCCGCCCCGACCACGAGGACGATGTCCCACCTCCTCGGCCGGAGCCGCCTCGACCGTCGTATGAACGCTCCGACGGAGTCCGGCGCCGGCAGGTCCGGGTCGACCGGCAGCCGTCCGTGCGACTGGTCCGTCACGATCCCTCCCGTCGTCACCTGGTCACCCAGCGTCTGCGTCAGGTGCGCTCGCGCATCCTCGCCTGCGAGGGTACGCGGTCAGGATCGGCCGCGACGGGCGCGCCATTCTCCGCGACCGGACCCCCGCAGGGCTCCCGACCGGCACCGACAGGCCGAGTCCCGAGCCTCAGGCGTCGCGCCGCAGGAACGCCACGACCTGGACGACGAGCAGCCCGACGACCCACACGGCGAGGACGCCGAGAGCCGCCCAGCCGGTCGGTGGCCCGTCGCCGCCGGACGACTCCGCCCAGCGGGCGGCCGTGCTCCACGGCAGCACGTGATCGAGCCAGGGCGCCCGGTCGCTGAGCAGGGCGATCAGCAGCGTCTCGAGGAGCGCCCCGGAGACCACCGGCACCACGATGCCCACCGCCGTCTGCCGCACGATGCCGGCGAGCGCGAACGACGACAGTCCCCAGAGCAGCACGAGCACGACGCCCTTGAGCAGGTAGAGGTCCTGGGCCTCCGGCGCCGCCGCGGGCGGCGTCGGGTAGCCGCGGATCGTGAGCGCGAGCAGGCTGCCGAGGTACGACACCAGCGTGAACACGACGCATGCGCCGGCGACGACGATCAGCTTCGCGGCGAGGATCTGCCGCCGCAGCGGGAACGCGGTGAGCGTGAGGCGGATGAGGCCGAAGCGGTACTCCTGCCCGATCGCCTGCGCGGCGACGACGGACGTCAGCACCGCCGTGAGGCTCAGCGGCATGCCGAACGCTTTCCACCAGTTGACCACGGCTGGGCCGATCGGGTTTCCGGTCTCGTCGTAAGCGAGGTAGTGCGGGACCGCCACCAGCCAGCCGAGCCCGGCCGACACGACGAGGAGCACGACGAGCAGGATCCGGGTCGAGCGCACGGTGGAGATCCGGACCCACTCGTAGTGCAGCGCCGCGGTCATGCGACGTCCCCGGTGCGGAACTGCTGCTGGTCGCTCGTGAGCTCGAGGAAGGCTTCCTCGAGCGACGCCGTACGCCGGGTCAGCTCCCGGACCGCGACGCCCGCGCGGAACGCGACGTCGCCGACGTGGTCGGTGCCGACCGTGGTGACCACGAGGCCGTCCGCGCCCTCGCGCGTGCTCGTGATGCCTTCGGCTGCAAGGGCCGTGGCGAGTGCCGCGGGGTCCGAGCAGCGCACGAGCACGTCGTTGCGCGTGCTCCGCGCGACGAACGCGTCGAGCGTCTCGTCGGCGACCATGCGGCCCGCGGCGATGACCACCAGGTGCTCGGCCATGAGCTGCATCTCGGAGAGGAGATGGCTCGACACGAACACGACGTTGCCCTGGGCGGCGTAGTGCCGGAGGAAGTCGCGCAGCCACTGGATCGACTGCGGGTCCAGGCCGTTGGCCGGCTCGTCGAGGAGCAGCACTCGCGGCTCGGCAAGGATCGCGCCGGCGAGACCGAGCCGCTGCCCCATGCCGAGCGAGTAGCTCGACGGCCGCTTGCCCGCGACTCCGTCGAGGCCCACCAGGCGGATCACCTCGTCGATGCGCCCCGGCGGCACCGAGGCCTCGGTCGCCAGCATCCGCAGGTGGTTGCGCGCGGAGCGCGACGGGTGGAAGAACTTCGCGTCGAGGTGCGCGCCCACCGTGCGCGTCACGTGGTCGTGCTCGACGAGCGGCCGGCCGTCCCACAGCGTGACGCCGTCGCCGCGGTCGAGACCGAGCATGAGCCGCATCGTCGTCGACTTGCCGGCGCCGTTCGGCCCGAGGAAGCCGGTCACGACGCCAGGTCGCAGCTCGAAGGACAGTTGATCGACGGCGCGGGTGCTGCCGTAGGACTTGCCGAGCCCGATGGCCTCGACGGTCATCGTCACCTCCCAGGGTCGAGGCCCGACCCTAGGGGCGGCGCACCCGCGCCGTCGTCGTCCGTGCACAGGGCACGCGGATCAGGGCAGCTGCCGCGCGAAGACGTCGTCGATCTCGTGGCGGTCGCTGTCGCTGATCGCCGCTGCTCGAAGTTGGTCCCACAGCGCGTACAGCTCCTCCACCGTCTCCGGCGAGAGGTCCGTCGTTGCCGTCATACCGATCACCTCCTTCATCATCGGTATCAACGTCGCCCGTTCCGGTCTCCATCCGGTTCTGGTCGTGTTGCGACGAGATGAACGTCACCGGGAACCGCTGTGTCGCTCGTCACGTCGAGCACCGGTCTCCGTGCCTCGCGGCCGACCAGGACGAGCACGGTGCCGGCGAAGCCGGCCGTGGTCGCGGTCACCCCGTCCGGTGGGCGTCGCGGCCGCTGGTGGGAGACTGTTGCATCGTCCCACCGAGGGAGTACAGTGGGTGGCATGAGCCATGAGGGATCGTCCGTGATGAGCTTCCGTGTCGGACTCGACGCGAAGCGGCGCCCCACCCTGCCCGCGGCCCTGCTGCGTGAGGCACGCATCGACCCTTCGCACGATCTCATCGCTCGGGCCGACGGGGAAGGTCGCATCGTGCTGGAGGACCCGGTGACGCTGCTGGCCTCGTTCCAGAGCGCCGTGCTCGCCGGCAAGGCTGAGCGAGGCGAGACCGGCTCACTCGCCGACGATCTGCTGGCCGACCGGGCCGCGGACTCCTCCGCGTCGGAGTGACCCAGCTACCTGCGGGGCCGTTGGTCGCCGACGCCTCCTTTCTCATCTCCGTCGCAGAAGCGGACGCCCCCGCCATGCGCTTCGTCTCCGTGCTCCAGCGTTGCCGGATCTCGACTGTGACCTTCGGGGAGGTCTGCTACAAGCTGGAGCAGAAGTCGGGGGTGGCCGCGGCGGACACCCTCACCACGTTTGCGGGACTGGGTGTCGCGCTCGACCCGGTTACGACGGCGCATGCCCTGCTGCTCTCGCAGCTCAAGAGCATCGACGCCGCCTGCCGAGCTGCGCACACCGGCCCCAAGCAGGCCAAGTCCTTGTCGCTGGGCGCCATGGTCTGCCTGGCGCACGCCATGTCCGCAGGCAACCTGCCGGTGCTCACCGGCGACAAGCACTGGCTCACGCTGCCCACCTACGGGCTGCCTCTGGCGGTGTTCGACTACCGCGATCCCGCCCTGGAGCCCTGACGGCAGCACGCACGCCGCGCTCGCCCAGGGAACGCGACAGGCTCACGCAGCAGAGCTCCGGTCGCGACCGGGCATGTCGGTAGCGTCGGAACGCCAAGTGCCCCACCTCATTCTCGGGGTGGGGCACTTGCTGCGATCAGGTCGCCTTGCTGAACAGCAGTCCGGTGGGCGGGTTCACGGCGAGCAGCTCGTAGCCGAGCCTCGCCGCTGCCTTGATCTCGCGCTCGTGGCGACGCACGAGGCGCAGGTACTCGCCGGTGGTGAGGTTGTCGAACGCCGGGAAGGTCTTGGCGAGGTCGACCTCGAACGCGACGCGCAGGTCGAGCGGTTGCTCGCCGGGCGCGGCGAGAACAACGGTGGGTCGGGGCACGTCGGGGTTCTGCAGCACGCCGTAGCGGACGCCGAACTCGAGGTCCCAACGGCCGTTGCGGCGAACGCGAGCCAGCGTGCCGTCGTCGAGCTACCGCGCGGACCGCCTCGCTGCTGGCGTACTCCGGGTGGTTCAGTGGTTCAGCGTGACGGACGAGACCGGGAACACCCGACCCTGGCAGCCATCGGACTCGCTGGGGGGCTTGGTCCATCGGGTCCAGGTCGTGTCCGTCCTGGACGAGATCGTCTACCCGGGCTGGCAGATGCGGTCTGGGCGTACCGGACGCACCGGCTGGCCCTGGATGAGCTGTGGCAGAGCGTGGTCACCTGGACCGATCAACTGCTCACGCTTCTCGCCCACGCCGAAGCCGAAGCCGACGGGGCAGGAATGCCCGGGCCGTTGGCGGCCGAGTGCTCTGACCACCCGGGCTCCCGGATCTACGTCGGCCCCACCTGGACACGTATCCGCGAGGTCATGGCCGAGCAACTCCTCGTGCCCGACCTCGGACGCTCACCGACAGGCCCACGGTGGCCGCGGGCAGGCGCATTTGGCATCATTGGCACTCGAGAGCCCCGAGTGCCAATGCGATCCACCCCGTGCGAGGAGTACGCCGTGCCCACCTACCAGTACTCGTGCACCGCCTGCGGCGAGCCGCTGGAGGTCGTGCAGTCCTTCACCGACGACGCCCTCACCGAGTGCCCGGCCTGCGGCGGTCGGCTGCGCAAGCTCTACAACGCCGTCGGGATCGTGTTCAAGGGCTCCGGCTTCTACCGCACCGACAGCCGCTCGGGCTCGTCCGCGACCGTCCCGGCGAGTTCCTCGTCGACCGGTTCGGAGTCCTCCTCGGCCGGCAAGTCCGAGTCGGCGCCGTCGAGCACCCCGAGCTCGGGCACGTCCGGATCGTCCTCGGCGTCGGGCTCCGGCACGTCGGGCTCCGCCGCCTGAGCCCTGTGGACGGGCCGCTCGGCGCGCCCCGTCCCCCGCCTAGCGTGCCCGGGTGCGCCTGCTCCCCCGCCCCGGCACCACCGCCTCCCGCACCACCGCCTCCCGCACCGCCGCTCCCGGCGGCTCTCCCGCCGGCGCCCGAACGGCAGGGCCGCGCCGCGAGCCCGCCGTCCCCGGTCGCGCCCCGGCCTGGCAACGCCGATTCCTGCGCCATCGCCGGCTCGCCGCCGCGCTGCTCGCGGGGTTCGTCGTCTGGTCGATCGCGACCACGCTGCACCCGCCCGCGCCCGAGACCGCGGGTGTCGCGACCGCGCGCCACGACCTCGTGCCTGGCGCCACGCTGACCGACGCCGACCTCGTCGTCGTCGCGCGGCCGACCGAGGTGCTCGCGGCGGACTCCGTGACCGATCCCCGCGACGTCACAGGTCGCGTGGTGGCGTTCCCGGTCCGCGCCGGAGAGACGCTGCGCGAGCGCGACGTCGTGGGCCGCACGCTGCTCGACTCCCTCGGGTCCGGCGTCGTCGCGACACCCGTGCGGCTGTCCGACGAGGCCACGCTCGCGAGCGTCCGGCCGGGGGACCTCGTCGACGTCGTCGCCGCGCGCGGCGGTGACGTCGGCGCCGCGGCGTCAGCCGTCGTCGTGGCGGCCCGGGTCCGGGTCCTCACCGTCGGCTCGCCGACCGTCCCGACGGGCTCGGGCCTGCTCGGGTCGTCGTCCGGCGGCGCGCCGACCCCGGTGCTCGTCCTCGCGACCAGCCAGGCGCAGGCGCTCGACATCGCGGCGGCCGCCGTGGGATCGCACCTGTCGGTCATCCTCCGCGCGGCCTAGCGCTCCAGCACCGCGTCAGTCGCCGTGGTGCGGGGGCTTCTCGTCGAGGTAGCGGCGCAGCAGCGCACCGGGCTCCTGCTCGGCGCGGGACTCGGCGCCCCAGCCCGCGTCGGTGTCGTCCGTGGTCTGCTCGGGCACGAGGTCCACGTCGAGGTCGAGGGGCTTCGGCCGCCCCGCCCGCGTCGGCGGCGGCGTGGGCGGCTGCTCGGTCATGGGTCCATCGTCCCCCGTCCGGCGCGGCGCGACCAACCGCGCAGCCCTCCGCCGCCCGTGCACCGGGCTGCGCGAGGATGCGGGTACGCGTCGCCCGGCGCGCCCGTGAGGCCCAGTCCGCCGGAGGACCACGATGACCGGTCGCTCGTCGCTCGCCGCGAAGGACCCCGAGGAGCGCCGTCGGCGCATCCTCGCCGCGGCCGTCCAGGTCCTCAAGGAGAAGGGGTTCGCCGGTGCGCGCATCGCGGACGTCGCCGCCGCCGCCGGCACCTCGCCGGCCCTCGTCGTCTACCACTTCAAGACCCTCGACGGCGCGCTCGCCGAGGCGGTGGGCTCGGTGGAGGACGAGTTCTACGACGACCTCGAGCGGCGGCTCCCACCACGGGCGACGGCGCTGGAGCGGCTGCGGCTCATCGGCGAGCTCGGGTCGGACACCGGCCCCGCCGTCGGGAACTGGGCGCTGTGGATGGAGGTCTGGGTGCGCGCGCTGCGCGACGGCCAGACCCGCGCGCTGCGCCGCGCCCTCGACGCGCGGTGGCGGCAGACCCTGCGCGAGGTGATCGACGCCGGCGTCGCCGAGGGCACGTTCACGTGCGCCGACCCGCAGGCCACGGCGGTCCGGCTGGCCGCGCTCATGGACGGCCTCGCGGTGCAGGTCTCACTGCGCGACCCCGACGTCCCCGAGCAGCGGATGACCGGCCTGTGGCTCGAGGCCGCCGCGGCCGAGCTCGGGATCGACGTCGACGACGTGCTCGGCCGACGGCGGCGTGCGTCCCGCGCCCGCAAACCGGCCGCCGGACAGCCGACCGGACGCTGACCCTCGCGCCGACGTCACCCCGACCCGCGCTCACCTGCGCACTCGACCTCGGCGCCGCCTCCGTGGCCCTTGCGGTTGTGGGGGACAATGTCCGCCGTGCCGCTCGCCCTCGCCCCGCTCGTCGTCCTCGGCGAGGAGCAGTGGCGGCCCCGTGCGGCGGCGCACGCGCGCCGCGTCGACGGCTGGACGGCGGGGCGGCTCGGGCGCCGGGCCCGCGGGCAGCGCCACCCGGTCGACGACTTCCTGTTCGAGTACTACCCCACCCGGCCCCGCCAGCTGCGCCGCTGGCACCCCGGGCTCGGGGTGGCGCTCGCGGGATCCCCTGAGCTCGCTGCGGATCCGGCGTACCGCGAGGTCGCCGACGGCGTGCACACGGTCGACCCGGCGCACGTCGCGCACCGGCGCGACGGTCTCGCCTGGGTCGAGGGCCTCGTCCGCCGAAGCGCGATGCGGCCGGCCCGCCTCGGCTGCTTCGGGCTGCACGAGTGGGCGATGGTCTACGGCCTCGAGCCGGGCGAGGTTCGGCACGAGGCGTGGCCACTGCGGCTGTCCCCCGCGGGCATCCGCGACGTCGTCGACGAGCAGGGCCTGCGGTGCACGCACTACGACGCCTTCCGCTTCTTCACCGCCGAGGCGGCTCCGCGCAACGGGCTCGCCCCCACGCGCGCGACCCAGCCCGACCTCGACCAACCGGGGTGCCTGCACGCCACGATGGACCTCTACAAGTGGTCCGCGAAGTACGCCCCGCTCGTCGGCAGCGACCTCGTCGCCGACACGTTCGCGCTCGCCCGGGACGCGCGCGGCCTGGACATGGCGGCGGCGCCGTACGACCTGCGCGCGCTCGGCCACGAGCCCGTCGCGGTCGAGACGCCGGAGGGCCGGGCCGAGTATGTACGCCGTCAGCGCGAGCTCGTCGAGCGGGCCAGGCCGCTGCGCGCCCGCCTCGCCATCGCCCTCGCTGCGGCGCTGGCCGCCGTCGACGACCGAGGCTGAGCCGTCCGTCGGCGCTGTAGCACGGGCCCGGATCCGCTCTGGTTGGATCGCGCCATGACCCCTCCCGCCGCCCCCGTCGTCGCGGCCCTCGAGTCGATCGGTCTCCCGTACCGCGTGATCGAGCACACGGCGCCGGTGCGCTCGCTGGCCGAGGCTGCCGCGGCCCGGGGCGTCGACGTCGTCGACGTCGTGAAGACGCTCGTCGTACGCCGAGGCGACGACGACTACCTGTTCGTGCTCGTCCCCGGCGGCCGGCAGATCGCGTGGCCGAAGCTGCGCGCCCTGCTGGGCGTCTCCCGCCTGTCCATGCCGCCGGCCGACGAGGCGTTCGCGGCGACCGGCTTCGAGCGCGGCACCATCACGCCGCTCGGCTCGGTCCGGTCATGGCCGGTCGTCGCCGACGTCGTCCTCGCCTCGCGCGGCGAGGTCACGCTCGGGAGCGGGGTGCACGACGTCGCGATCGGCGTCGACGCCATGGCGTTCCTGACGGCGGTCGGGGCGACGATCGCGGACGTCACCGAGCCGGAGTAGCACGAGATGTGGGCGCGACGCCGCCGTGTCCTGGCCGGCGACGTCGCGCGCCCACGGGCGCGGACCGGCCCTGCCGGTCCGCGGCGGGGGCGGTGCTAGCGGCCGGCGGCCCGGTCGCTCGAGGCCGGGGCCGGGGCCGCGTCGGACCTCGGGACGTCCGACGGCTTGCGGCTCGGCGTGGGCCGATCCGGGGTCGCGTGGCTCGGTGTCGGTCGCACGGTCGGCCGGCCGCTCGGGGTGACCGACGGGCCGTGCGAGCCGGCCGGCAGCACGCCGGTGCAGTAGTGGTCGATGTCAGTGCCAGCGGCGGCGGCCGCGGCGAGCAGGTCGCGGTAG
>JAJXTD010000077.1 GCA_021784035.1 Actinomycetes bacterium
ATCTATTTCTGCTTGTGGGACTCCGCGGCGTACCCCTACCTGGTCGACGTCTCCTGGACCGAGCACGGCGACCCGCTGCTGGTGGTGATGACGCGGGACCAGCGCGACCAGCTCGTGCTCGCGCTCGACCCCGCCACGGGGAGCACGCGCGTCGTCGACGCGATCCACGACGAGGCATGGGTCGACGCTTTCCACGGGGCGACCCGGTGGACGCCGGACGGCCGGCTGCTCACCCTGCGCGCCGACCACGACACCGACACCTACCGGCTGCACGTCGGCGGCTCCTGGCTCGGTCCGGCCGGGCTGCAGGTGCGCGGGGTGGTCGACGTCGACGACGACGGGGTCGTCGTCTCGGCCGCGCCCGACCCGGTCCACGCGACGGTGGTGCGGATCGGCTGGGACGGGTCGGTCGCGCCGCGGAGCCCGGCGACGGGGTGGCACCTCGCCCGGTCGGCGGGCGGGACCGGCGTCGTCGTGTCGCGTGCGCTCGACACCACCGAGGTCACCTACACCCTGGTCACGGGCGAGCGCAGGCACGCGATCACGAGCCGTGCGGAGCGACCCGTCGTCACCCCGCGCGTGGCGCTCCTGGAGGCCGGGCCGGCGCGGCTGCGCACGGCCGTCCTGTTCCCCACGAACCACGTCCCCGGCTCGTCACGGCTGCCGGTCGTCCTGAGCCCGTACGGCGGACCGCACCACGGGGAGGTCGTCGCCTCGGCCGGCGCGTTCGGCGAGGACCAGTGGCTGGCCGACCAGGGCTTCTGCGTCGTCGTCGCCGACGGTCGGGGCACGCCGGGACGGGGTCCCGCGTGGGACCGCGCGGTCCACCGCGACCTGGCGACGCCGGTCCTCGAGGACCAGGTCGCCGCCCTCGCGGCCGTGGCCGAGGCGTGGCCGGACGACGTCGACACCGGGCGCGTGGGCATCCGGGGCTGGTCGTTCGGCGGCTACCTCGCGGCGCTGGCGGTGCTGCGCCGCCCGGACGTGTTCCACGCCGCCGTCGCGGGTGCGCCCGTCACCGAGTGGCGGCTCTACGACACCGCGTACACCGAGCGCTACCTCGGGGACCCGACCGAGGATCCGGCGCCGTACGACGCCTGCTCCCTGATCGGTCTCGCACCGGGCCTCACCCGGCCGCTCCTGCTCATCCACGGCCTCACCGACGACAACGTCGTCGTCGCGCACACGCTGCGGCTCTCCGGCGCGCTCACCGTCGCCGGCCGGCCGCACGAGGTGCTGCCGCTGTCCGGCGTCACCCACATGACGCCGCAGGAGGAGGTCGCGGAGAACAAGCTCCTGCTGGAGCTGGCGTTCCTGCGCCGAGCGCTCGGCACCTGACCCGCGACGGGACGGCCGGGCCGGGCCGTCGGGACCGCCGCCGGTCTAGCTCTCGTCGCCGTCCCGGTAGTCCACGTGCGAGGGCTCGAGGTGCTGCGGCGACATGCCGGCACCCATCTCCTTCATGACGCCGAGCGGCTGGGGCCGGTCGACCTGGTCGGGCAGGACCGGCCCGACGCCCTCGTCGAGCGGCCCGACGACGTCGCCGACCACGGCCTCCACCGGGAAGTGGCAGGCGACCTGGTGGCCCGGGCGCAGCTCGCGCAGCACCGGCTTCTCGATGCGGCACTGCTCCTGCGCCTTCCAGCAGCGGGTGTGGAAGACGCAGCCGTCCGGCGGGTTGATCGGGCTGGGCAGGTCGCCCTGGAGCAGGATGCGCTCGCGCTTGCCGGCCGCCGACGGGTCGGGCACGGGCACCGCGGAGAGCAGGGCGTGCGTGTAGGGGTGCAGCGGACGCTCGTACAGCTCGTCGCGGTCGGTGAGCTCCATGATGTGCCCGAGGTACATCACTGCGACCCGGTCGGAGATGTGCCGGACGACCGACAGGTCGTGCGCGACGAAGACGTAGGCGATGCCGAACTCGTCCTGGATGTCCTCGAGCAGGTTGATGACCTGCGCCTGGATCGAGACGTCGAGCGCCGAGACCGGCTCGTCGCAGACGATGAGCTTGGGACGCAGCGCGATCGCGCGGGCGATGCCGATCCGCTGGCGCTGACCGCCGGAGAACTCGTTGGGGTAGCGGTTGTAGTGCTCGGGGTTGAGCCCGACCCGCTCCATGAGGGCCTGGACCTCGGCCTTGATCCCGCCCGTCGGCTCGACGCCCTGGACCTTGAACGGCGCGGAGATGATCGTGCCGACGGTGTGCCGGGGGTTCAGCGAGTTGTACGGGTCCTGGAAGATCATCTGCGCTTCGCGCCGGAACGGCACCATCTGCTTGCGCGACAGATGAGTGATGTCCTCGCCGGCGAGCTCGACCTTGCCGTCGGTCGGGTTGAGCAGCCGCAGCATCGACCGGGCGGCGGTGGACTTGCCGCACCCGCTCTCGCCGACGAGACCGAGCGTCTCGCCCGGAGCCACCTCGAGGTCGATGCCGTCGACGGCGCGCACGTGTCCGACGACCTTCTTGAACACGGCCCCCGACGTGATCGGGAAGTGCTGCTTGAGGCCCGTGACGCGGAGGACCGGCTCGGCCCGCTTCGCGGTCGTGGGGGTCGTCATGCGGTCTCCTCGAACCGGGCGCCGAGGCGCTCTGCGGCGATCGTCCGGCGGAGCTCCGGGGGCATGTGGCAGCGGACCTCGTGACCCGGAGCGGTGGTGAGGAGGTCCGGGCGCTCGGTGTCGCAGCGTCCGTCGGGCACGTTGTCGTGGTACGTGCACCGCGGTCGGAAGACACAGCCCTTGGGCAGCCGGATCAGCGACGGCGGCAACCCCGGGATCGGGTCGAGGCGCGCCGCGCGGCCCTTGTCCAGGCGCGGCATCGAGGCGAGCAGTCCGAGCGTGTAGGGCATCTCCGGACGGTGGAAGATGTCATTCACCGGACCGTGCTCCACGAGGCGTCCGCCGTACATGACGACGACCTCGTCGGCCATGTCGGCCACCACGCCGAGGTCGTGCGTGATCATGATGATCGCGGTGTTGAAGTCGCGCTGGAGGTCCTTGAGCAGCTCGAGGATCTGCGCCTGCACGGTGACGTCGAGGGCGGTGGTGGGCTCGTCGGCGATGAGGAGCGTGGGGCTGTTGATCAGCGCCATCGCGATCATCACACGCTGGCGCATGCCGCCGGAGAGCTGGTGCGGGTAGTCGTCCACCCGACGGTCCGGGTTGGGGATGCCGACCCGGTCGAGCATGGCCACGGTCTGCTTGCGGGCCTCGTCCTTGCTCACCGGCTGGTGGACGCGGATGGCCTCCATGAGCTGCTTGCCCACCGTGTAGAACGGGTGCAGGCTCGAGAGCGGGTCCTGGAAGATCATCGCCATCTTCTGGCCGCGCAGCGCGCGCACGCCCTCGTCGCTCGTGGCGATGAGGTCCTCGCCCTCGAGGATCACCTGGCCCGAGATGTTGGCCGACTTGCGGTTGTGCAGGCCCATGATCGCCATCGAGCAGACGCTCTTGCCCGACCCGGACTCGCCGACGATGGCGAGGGTCTGTCCCCGCTTCACGGTGAAGGAGACACCGTCGACCGCTCGGACCAGGCCGTCCTCCGTCGGGAACTCGACGCGCAGGTCGCGCACGTCGAGGAAGGGGCCGGTCGCCCCGGAGGTGCTGCCCGTGCTCATACCAGCCTCACCCGCGGGTCGATGACGGCGTACAGGAGGTCGACGATCAGGTTCGCGACGATGATGAACGTCGCCGTCACCAGGGTGATGCCGACGATGAGCGGCAGGTCCGCGTCGACGACGGAGTTGACCGCGAGCGAGCCGATGCCCGGCAGGCTGAAGATGCTCTCGGTGATGATCGCGCCACCGAGCAGGCCGGCGAGGTCGAGTCCCGCGGCCGTCACGATCGGGGTGAGACCGGCGCGCAGTCCGTGCTTGCGGACCACGGTGCGCTCGGGGAGCCCCTTCGAGCGCGCGGTGCGGATGTAGTCCTCACCAAGCGTGTCGAGCATCTGGTTGCGGGTGAGCCGCATGTAGAAGGCGGCGTAGAGGATCGCCAGCACGATCCACGGCAGGATCATCGTCTGCAGGAACTGCAGCGGATTCTCGAACGGCGAGACGTAGGACGGGTACGGCAGCAGCTCCCACTTCAGGACGACGAAGTAGAGGAGCACCAGGCCGATGAAGAACGAGGGCAGCGAGTAGCCGATGAGCGAGATGCCCATGACGGTCTTGTCCTGCCACCTGCCGCGGCGCAGCGCGGCGTAGATGCCGACCGAGACGCCCACGCCGATCCAGAGGACGAACGCGCCGGTCGCGAGCCAGAAGGTCGCCGGGAAGCCCTGCTTGATGAGGACCGAGACCTCCTCGCCGCGCTTGAACGAGTAGCCCAGGCACGGGGCGTCGCAGCTGTAGGTCTGCGTCCCGGAGCCGTACGTGCGGCCCACGACGAGACCCTTGAGGAACTCCCAGTACTGCTGGAGCAGCGGCAGGTCGAGCCCGAGGTTGTGCCGATTGGCCGCGATCACCTCGGGCGTGCACGCCTTGCCGCACGTGAGACGGGCGGGGTCGGTCGGCAGGACGCTGAACAGGAGGAACACGACCAGGGTCAGCAGCAGCAGCATCAGCACCATGCTGATGATGCGCCGGACGATGTACCCGCTCACGGGCCCAAGCCTTCCATGTCACACGGGATCCGGGTCGCAGATCGGGGGTCGGGATCTGCGGGTCGTGCGGCGGACATGGTACGGGGACGGGGCGGATCGCGCCCCGTCCCCGTACCGTCATGTCACTGCGTCACGTACATGTCGCCGTACGGCCATGAACCGTACGCCGGCCAGAGGTACGCGTTGCCGATCTTGGCACCCGGCAGTCGCTGGTCACGGCCGAAGCGGGTCGGAACCGTGAAGACCTGCTGGGAGGCCTGCTTGTTCAGGTCCTGCCACATCTTCGCCTGCTTCGCCCGGTCGAGCTCGACCTTCGCGGCGTCGGACGCGGCGGTGAACGCCTTGTCGTCGACCTGCGAGAGGTTGAAGCCACCCGAGGGGGTGAACAGCTCGGGGATGACCGTCGAGGCGTTCGGCCAGTCCGGACCCCAGCCCGCGTTGATGAGCTCGTGGGCCTTGGCCGGGTCGAACACGACGCCGTAGTACTGACCGGCCTCGATCGGGTTCGGCTTGACCGTGATGCCGGCCTTGGCCTCGGACGACGCGATGATCGCGGCGGCCTTGGCGTTGGTCGGCGTGTTCGGGTAGTCGAACGTGATGGTCGGTGCCGGCTGCCCCGACTCCTGGATGAGCTGCTTGGCGTAGTCCGGGTCACCCGTCGACGGGATCGTCTTGCCGAGCAGGCCGTCCCACATGCCCGTGGGCGCGTAGTCGATGCCGATGTTCGGCTTGATCACACCGTCGGCGAAGTCACCGGCGTAGGCGCCACCGGCGTTGGTACGCAGGGCCTCACGGTCGAGGGCCACCGCGATCGCCTGCCGGATCTTGACGTTCGGCACCTTCTTGACGTTCACCGCGAAGTAGCGGACGTAGGGGTCGAACTCGTTGGTCCGGCGGTTGGCGAACTTCGGGTCGTTGAACACGATCGGGAGCGACGACGGCTGGAGGCTGCCGTAGGCGATCGTGGCCTGGTCGGCCGCAGCACCCGAGATGAGGCGCTGGTCGATGACCGCCGGGTCGATGCCGAAGTCGACCTCCCACGAGTCCACGTACGCCTGACGGTAGGGGTCGCTCGCCTGCGACCACTTGTCGTTGCGCACGAGGATGAACTGGCCGCCCTTGCCCTTCTTGTACACCGAGATCTTGTACGGGCCGGAGGAGACGGGCTTGTCGTCGTACTTCTCACCGGTGTCCGCGGCCTGGGGGACCGGGGCGAAGGCGGCGAGAGTCGTCGTGTAGTTGAAGTCCGGGACGGGCCGGCTCAGGTGGAACGTGATGGTCTTGCCGTCCGCGGAGCAGGTCACGGCCTTGTCGTACAGGTCCTGACCGGTCTTCTTGTACGGGCCCTTGTACGCCGAGCCGCCGGCCGGGTCGGCCGGGATGTCGAGCATGGACACCGCGTACTGCGGGCCGTTGGTGATGATGTCGGTCGCGAAGGTGCGCGAGACGCCGTACTTGATGTCGGCGCAGGTGATGGGTGCGCCGGTCTCGAACGTCACGCCGTCGCGCAGCGTGAAGCTCCACGTCTTGCCACCGTCGGCCACCGTGCCCGTGTCGGTCGCGAGGTCGGGCACGATCGAGGTGCCTTCCTTGGCATCCTTGGAGAACTTGTACGCCGTCAGGGTGCGGAAGATGGTGCCGCTGAAGAACGCCAAGTCCTCACCGGTGTACACCCGCTGCGGGTCGACGTTGTTCCACTGCTCAGCCTGGCTGAGCATGGTGATCTTTCCACCCTTGGTGGGGGTTCCGCCCGCGCCGCCCGCGGAGCTGCTGGTGCCGCTGCCACCCGACCCGCCGCAGGCCGTGAGCGCGAGCGCTCCGGCTGCCACAAGCACGGCGGCGCGCACGCCCGGCCTGGCTTTACCCATGTTTCCTCCTGTTTGTACGCCGAGGTTCTGTCCTCGGCCTGTCACCCACGCGAGCGGAATGAGGGGTCTCCTCGCACCGCCCGCCCGGGAACCTGTGGTGGTCATCCGGATGTCAGACCCGTCCGGCACGGGGGTCGAGGGCGTCGCGCACCGAGTCGCCGACCAGGTTGAAGGTCACGACGACGAGCGCGAGCAGCACGCCTGGGATCAGCAGGTACGACGGGATGATGTTCATGTACGACACGGAGTCGGCGAGGATCGCGCCGAACGTCGGCGTGGGCGGCAGGACGCCGACGCCGAGGAACGACAGCACGGCCTCGGTCGCGATGTAGGTCGGGAGCGTGAGGGTCGCGTAGATCATGATCGGGGCCCAGAGGTTGGGCAGGATCTCCTTGAACAGGATGCGGCGCGTGCCGGACCCCATCGCGATGGCCGCCTCGACGAACTCCCGCTCGCGGACACTGAGCACCTGGCCGCGCACGATGCGCGCGAGGTAGGGCCAGCCGAACACGCTGAGCACGAGGATGAGGTAGGTGATGCGGGCGGGGTTGCCCTCGGGGACGCCCATCGCCTCGAGCCGCTGGGTGAGCACGCCGGACAGCGCCAGGATGATCAGCAGCGTCGGGAAGGACAGGATCAGGTCCATGAGCCGGCCGATCACCGCGTCCGTGCGCCCGCCGAGGTAGCCCGAGACGATGCCGAACATCGTGCCCAGCAGGACCGTGATGGTGGTCGCCGAGAACGCGATGAACAGCGAGATGCGCAGGCCGTAGAGCAGGCGGGCGAGCAGGTCGCGTCCGGTGCCCGGCTCGACGCCGAACGGGTGCTGCCAGGACAGACCGCAGAAGAAGCTCGAGTCCGGCAGCCCGCAGCCGTTGGGCACGCCGCCGTTCTCCGCGGAGATCGCGTCCGGGTTCAGCGAGTACGGGTCGAGACCCAGCAGGTTCGTGATCAGCGGCGCGAAGAGCGCGCACGCCAGCAGGAAGATCAGGACGCCGAGGGCGACCATCGCCGTCTTGTCCCGACGGAAGCGACCCCAGGCGATCGCGGACAGCGACCGGCCCTTGATCTCCTCGGGCACGGCGGCACCGTCGGCAGCGCGGGCCTCGGTGTCAACATCCACTGCCATGGAGAACCTGCTGCCTTCCTGACCTGATCCGGGAGATCTTCGCGTCGGGGCGAGAGTAGGCGGCTGAACTCGGTCGACGCGATCCGACCGTCCCCCACCCCTGAGACGCCCGAAACCTATGTCATTCGCGGTGGGCAAAGAAGCACCACCCCACCCCGTGATCGGATCGTGACCGCCACGGGTCGAATCGGGATGTTCCCGACACCCGCCCGCCACCTGCCCGTGACGGGACGGAGCGTGGCCGCGCCGACGCAGGACGGCTCGGCGGTCGGCGGGCACCGCGTCGGGCATCGGCCCACGTCACGGCCAGAACCGTCCGCAATCCGGCGAGATGTCGCCGACGTCGCACCAGGACCGGACGCGGTCGTGTCACCCGCGGGACGGCGGTCCGAGCGGTCTCCGGACCGCTCCCCCGCCGCGCGTGGCTAGTTCGTCTTCTTCGCGCGCGCCGCGGCGCGGCCGCGCTCGGTCTGGTCGAGGTTGACCTTGCGGATCCGCACGGTGGCCGGGGTGACCTCCATGCACTCGTCCTCGCGGCAGAACTCCAGCGCCTGCTCCATCGACATCTGCTTGTGCGGGATGAGCGGCACGAGGATGTCGCCGGAGGACTGACGCATGTTCGTCAGCTTCTTCTCCTTGGTCGGGTTGACGTCCATGTCGTCCGACCGGGAGTTCTCACCGATGATCATTCCCTCGTACACCTCGGTGCCGGGGCCGACGAACAGCGTCCCGCGCTCCTGGAGGTTGGCCAGGGCGAAGCCGGTGGTGGGGCCACGCCGGTCGGCCACGAGCGAGCCCGTCGGCCGCGTGCGCAGCTCGCCGTGCCACGGCTCGTACTTGTGGAACACGTGGTGCAGAAGCCCGGTCCCGCGGGTCTCGGTGAGGAACTCGGTGCGGAAGCCGATGAGACCGCGCGCGGGAACGACGTACTCCATGCGCACCCAGCCGGTGCCGTGGTTGACCATGTGCTCCATGCGGCCCTTGCGGAGCGCCATGAGCTGCGTGACGACCCCGAGGTAGTCCTCGGGGATGTCGACGGACAGGTACTCCATCGGCTCGTGGACCTTGCCGTCGATGACACGGGTGACGACCTGGGGCTTGCCCACGGTGAGCTCGAAGCCCTCGCGGCGCATGATCTCGACGAGGATCGCGAGCTGCAGCTCGCCGCGGCCCTGGACCTCCCACGTGTCGGGGCGCTCCGTGGGCAGCACGCGGATCGAGACGTTGCCGACGAGCTCGGAGTCGAGCCGGTTCTTCACGAGGCGTGCGGTGAGCTTCGTGCCGCTCTGCCCGGCCAGCGGCGAGGTGTTGATGCCGATCGTCATCGAGATCGACGGCTCGTCGACGGTGATGAGCGGGAGCGGGCGCGGGTCGTCGACGTCGGCGAGGGTCTCGCCGATCGTGATCTCCGGGATGCCCGCGATCGCCACGATCTCGCCGGGTCCGGCGCTCTCGGCAGGCACGCGCTCGAGCGCCACGGTCGTGAGCAGCTCGGCCACCTTGGCCCGCTCGATGGTGCCGTCGTGACGGCACCAGGCGACCTGCTGGCCCTTGCGGATCGTCCCGGAGTGCACGCGGCACAGGGCGAGCCGGCCCAGGTACGGCGACGAGTCGAGGTTCGTCACGTGCGCCTGCAGCGGTGTCTCGGGGTCGTAGGACGGGGCCGGCACGGTCTCGAGCAGCGTCTTGAACAGCGGCACGAGGTTCTCGCTGTCGGGCATGCCGCCGTCGGCGGGGCGGTTCAGCGACGCGCGACCCGCCTTCGCCGAGGCGTAGACGACCGGGAAGTCGATCTGCTCCTCGGTGGCGTCGAGGTCGAAGAACAGCTCGTAGGTCTCGTCGACGACCTCGGCGATGCGGGCGTCGGGACGGTCGACCTTGTTGACCAGCAGGATCACCGGGAGCCGCTTCTCCAGCGCCTTGCGCAGGACGAACCGGGTCTGCGGGAGGGGTCCCTCGCTCGCGTCGACGAGCAGCAGCACGGCGTCGACCATCTCGAGCCCGCGCTCGACCTCGCCGCCGAAGTCGGCGTGCCCGGGGGTGTCGATGATGTTGAACAGCACGCCGCCCTCCGGGGCGCCGTCGCCCATGTAGCGGACGGTGGTGTTCTTCGCGAGGATCGTGATGCCCTTCTCGCGCTCGAGGTCCATCGAGTCCATGACCCGCTCCTTGACCGACCCCTCGTCGGCCTGGTGCGCGGTGAACGCCCCGGACTGCCAGAGCATGGCGTCGACGAGCGTGGTCTTGCCGTGGTCGACGTGCGCGATGATCGCGACGTTGCGCAGGTCGTGACGGACGGCAGAACCGTGGGCAGGCATGGGAGGACCTCGGGGTCGAGAACGGGGGAGTGCCCCAAGTCTACGGCCCGGAGCGGCTCCCCCCGACCGCGCGAGCACGGCCGAGGGGCCGGTCACCCCACCGTGGTCAGCACCTCGAACCCCTCGGCGGTGGGCAGGTAGTCGACACGGACGGCACCGAGGAGGGCGACGTCGGTGACGTGCGTGCCCCCGCACGGGATCACGGCGGGACCGCCGGGCACGTCGCAGAACCACTGGCGGTGGGCGGTGAGGGTGGGGTCGCCGCCGGTGTCGATGCGGCTCACCGCCCCGCGCGCGACCCAGCCGGCGAGCAGGTCGTTGGCCTCGTCGGCGACGACGGCGCGCTCGGCGAGGAAGGCCGCGGCGTCGAATCCCGCCTTGCGCAACGACTTGCCGCACCGGTAGGCGTCGTACGCCGCGTCCGGACGGATGCGTGAGACCTGGATGGCGATCTGATCGAGGAAGGGGAACCCGCGGGAGTCGCGCCGCGGCGGCTCCTTCGACCAGAACCGCGCCGTCGCCTGGTTGAGCGCGAGCGCGGCGAGGTGGCACGCCGAGTGGCCGCGGGAGAGGGAGGTACGCCGGGCCGCGTCGACCGACAGCGCCACGACGTCGCCGACCGCGGGGGCGTGGGCGGCGTCGAGCAGGTGCGCGACCGTCCACGTGCGACCAGGATCACCCCTCCGCACGTCGACCTCGCCGTCCACGAGCAGCCTCCCGGCGTCGTCGAGAGCGCCGGTGAGGGAGTCGAGGACGGGCCGGCCGGCGAGCAGCCCGGTGTCCCCCTCCTGGTCCGGCCAGCCGTGGTCGAGGGGGTGGAACGGCGTCCGGTCGACGACGACGGCGACCCGGCCGTCGGCGCGCGGGCTCACGACCGTCACGACCCCCTCCCCCTCGACGGCGCCCGACGGGAAGTCCACCCACGTGTCGAGCCGTGCCGCGGCGGCGGCCGCGGGCGCGATGTCGGCGTCGAGCCAGTCGACGCTCGCGATCTCGCGCGGGGACAGCCAGCGGACCTCGTCGTGAGCGACAGCCGGGTGCGGGTCCGGGTCGCCGCGCTCGATGCGCACGCGCAGGACGCGCAGGACGGACGTCGCGTCGAGCGGCCAGTCGCCGTCACGTGGGCCGGACACCCGGCCCACGACCGCCGTGTCGACGGCGAGCTCCTCGCGCAGCTCGCGCACGAGCGCGGCCGCCGGGTCCTCCCCCGGCTCGACCTTGCCGCCGGGCAGCTCCCACCGCCCCGCGACGGAGGCGGGCCGGGTGCGACGAGCCGCCAGCAGCCGGCCGCGCCGCTCGAGCGCTGCCGCGACGACCACGCGACGCCCGTCGGCGGTCACGTGGGTGAGGTCCGACGCAGTCATGCCGCCGACCCTGCCAGACCGCCCGACGGCTCAGGTCCCGGGCAGCTCGAACACGCGGGCGTCCCCGCTCCGGAAGACCTCGACGACCCCGGGGACGCGAGCGAGAGCGGCCGCGTCGACGAGCCGGGGCGACTCGAGGAACGTACGCTCGCCCGAGAACACGTACCTCACCTTCCATCTCTGTGCGATCTCGCGCACCCTCGGATCGGTGTCGACGTCAGCCACGTTGTCCCGCAGGTAGACGCGGTCGGCCCACGCCGGATCCGCCTCGAAGCCACCACCCGGCTTGCCTCCGAACAGCGGCTGGTCGACCCCCGAGGTCGCCTCGACCATCCAGACCGAGCCGTCGCGGTGATCGTTGAGGATGTGCTCGCCCGGTCCCACGTGGGCCGCTAGCCAGGCGAACGCGAGCCGGTCGTCCGCCGTAACGACGGACGACCCGCCCAGCCCCTGCTCGGCGGCCACCACTCCTTGGACGAGCGCAGCGACCACGCACAGCCCCACCGCGACCGCGGCGACCGCCGCGGCACCGCCGGCGCGGACCCGCGGGAGCAGCCGTTCCAACCCGCTGCCGAGCAGCACGGGAAGCAGCGCGGCGACCTGTGCCACGAGCCGGTTGCCGTTGCCGTACCAAGGGCTGGTCACCAACGCTCCGGTCGTGACGCGGGCGATCAACGCGAGTCCGAGGAGCGCGACGACCAGCAGCACGACGGCACGACCGTGCGGCTCGGCCCAGACGCGGCGGGCCCCCAGGACCGACACCACGATCAGCACGCAGGTCGCCACGACGGCGCCGGTCCAGATCATCGGGTCCGGCCAGGCGGCCGGGACGAACGGCCGCATGAAGTTCGTCACCACTGCCAGTGCCAGGCCTCCCGCGGCCCCTGCATCCTCGACGGGGGCACCCGGGTCCGGCGGTCGTACCGCTCCCCCGCGCAACAGCTCGACCACGAGTGGCCAGGTCAGCAG
>JAJXTD010000078.1 GCA_021784035.1 Actinomycetes bacterium
CGCCTCGCGCCACCGTCTCGCCGACCGCGTCGAGGCCGCGATCGGGGCGGCCTGGGCCGACACGGGGATCGTGGCCGCCGAGGGGGTCGCCCGGCACCTCGTCGTCGGCCCGGGGCTCCGCCACCTGCCGCGGCTGGCGGGTGTGCCCCAGGCCGACGGGGACGACCGCTACGAGTCGGCGTCCCGCGCCTGCGGGCACGAGCCGGTGACGTCGGCCTGGTACGGCGCGGCCGCCGGCCGGGGCGGCCCGGCACCGCAGCGGCGGCTGGCGGTCGTCGGCAACGCCGTCCTCGAGGCGGCCTTCGCCACCGCGCAGTACCTGGAGTCGCCGGCTGCCCGCGAGTCCGAGCTGAGCGAGGAGCGGCGTACGGCGACGTCCAACGCCGCGATCGCCGCGCGGGCCCGCGACCTGCGGCTCGGCCCGGGCGGCGGGGCGGGCGACCGGCGGTCGGTGGCCGACGGCGTGCAGGCCCTCGTCGGTGCCGTGGCCATGGACGGCGGCCTGGTCGCCGGGCTCGAGGTCGCGGCGGGTGTGCTGCGCCGCCCGTTCGTGCCCGGCCCGGTCGAGCCGGTCCGCTGACCCGCACCGCCCGTGACCCGCGCGGAGGGACCACACACCGAGTGACCCGCGCCGAGCGACCTGCGTCGCGAGTGACCCGCGCCGCGGGGCTGACCGCGCCGTAGCCTTCGGGCGTGACCGCACCCGCCCGCCCCGACGTCCTCGCCGTCCTCGCCCCGGGCTGCCTCGCCGGGCGCACCGCGCTGGTGACCGGGGGCGGCAGCGGTATCGGCCGGGCTACGGCGCTGCTGCTCGCGACGCTCGGCGCGCACGTGGCGGTGACCGGCCGGCGCCCCGAGGCGCTGGACGGGACGGCGGCGCTGGCCGCGGCGTCGGGTGCCGAGCGCGGCGTGCTCACGGTGGCGTGCGACGTACGCGAGCCCGAGCGGGTCGACGCGATGCTCGACACCGTGCTCGGGGCGCTCGGGCGCATCGACATCCTCGTGAACAACGCCGGAGGTCAGTTCGTCGCACCGGCGGAGACCGTGTCGTACAAGGGATTCCGGGCGGTGGCCCGGCTCAACCTCGACGCCACGTGGTACGTCACGACGCAGGTGGCCGCGCGCTCGATGATCCCCGGCGGCTACGGCAAGGTCCTCAGCATCACGATGTCACCGCGGCGCGGCATGCCGGGCATGGCGCACTCCTCGGCCGCCCGCGCGGCGGTCGAGTCGCTGACCCGCACGCTCGCCGTCGAGTGGGGCCGGCACGGGGTGCGCGTCGTCTCGGTCGCGCCGGGCATCGTGCACACCGAGGCGTGGGAGCGCTACGGCCTCGACCCCGCGCAGGTGTCCACGGTGATCCCCGCGGGCCGGCTCGAGTCGGCCGACGAGGTCGCCGCGATGCTCGCGTTCCTCGCCTCACCGGCCGGTGACTACGTCACGGGCACCACGATCGTGGTCGACGGCGGCCTCGACGTATCGGGTCCCGGCTCCGCCTTCGGCACGTCCTGACCCGCCCGTCACCCCGCCCCCTGCGCGAGTTACACCTCGAACCGACCGGTTCGGGCGCCTGAACAGGGCGGTCCGACGTGTAACTCGGGGCTCGGCGGCTGGTACGGGGGGCGGGGGTCAGGGGCGGTCGAAGCCGAGGCGGAGCGGGACGTCGGCGTGGCCGCCCTCGTCGGGGGAGACGGCGAGGACCTGGTGCAGCTGGATCATGTTGCGGGCGAAGCCCATCCGCGACGCCGCGAGGTAGAGCCGCCACACCCGCGACTTGCCGACGCCGACCTCCGCCACGGCCTCGTCCCAGTGCTCGTCGAGGTTGCGCGACCAGTGCATGAGGGTGAGGGCGTAGTGCTCGCGCAGGTTCTCCTCGTGCCGCACCTCGAAGCCCTGGTCCTCGATCGCGGAGATGATCCGGCCGACCGGCACGAGCTCCCCGTCGGGGAAGACGTAGCGGTTGATGAACCCGTTCTTGTACGTCGTACGCCCGGAGGTGTCGGTCCGCGTGATGCAGTGGTTGAGCAGCCGGCCCGTCGGGTTGAGCCGCGACCGCAGGAAGCGGAAGTACGCCGGGTAGTTGTCCTTGCCGATGTGCTCGGTGAGCCCGATCGAGGAGATCGCGTCGAAGCCGCGCTCCTTGACGTCGCGGTAGTCCTGGTGCCGGATCTGCGCGAGGTGACCGAGGCCCTCGCGCTCGATGGCCTCGGCGCCCCACTGCGCCTGCTGCTGGGAGAGCGTCACGCCGATGACGTGGACGCCGTAGTGCTTGGCGGCGTGCAGCGTGAGGCCGCCCCACCCGCAGCCGACGTCGAGCAGCCGCTGGCCGCGCTGCAGCCCGAGCTTGCGGCACACGAGGTCGAACTTCTCCTCCTGCGCCTCCTCGAGCGTCGCGTCGGCCTTCGGGAACACCGCGCAGGTGTAGGCCATCGACGGGCCGAGCACCCAGCGGTAGAACGTGTTGCTCACGTCGTAGTGGTGCGAGATCGCGTCGTGGTCGCGCTTCTTCGAGTGCCGCATGCCGCCGAGCCGGACCTCCTCGGGCGGCGGCGGCACGCGGCGCAGCACGAACGGGGCGAGCGCACTGTAGAGCCGCACCTGGTCGGGCAGCGACGGCGCCGTGAGCCCGAGCCGCGCGAGCCGGTCGAACGCGGTGTACAGGTCGCCGTGCACCTCGAGCTCCCCGGCCACGTATGCGCGGGCCAGTCCGAGCTGCCCCGGCGCGGACATCATGAGCGACACGGCGCGCGGGGACCGCACGTCGAGCCGGATGTCGCTGCCGACCCGCCCGTAGCGGCTCCCGTCGTACGCCGTCAGCTCGACGTCGGAGTCCGGTCCGACGAACATCGACACGACCTCGGCCAGCTTCATCGTCATCCGGTGCCCCTCTCCCCGCGGTGAGTCCTCATCCGCGCCGCACGGTCTTGGTCCACATGTCCGGCAGCCGGCCGTCGGGGTCGTACTCCGCGCGCAGCCGGTCGTACACCGCGCCGCCGTAGAGCCGCGCGAACTCGGCCCGATCGTAGAACGAGGTCGAGTAGAGCGACTTGCGGCCACCGAGGTCCGTCACGACCTGCTCGATGCGCCGGTTGACGCGCCCGTCCGCCGGGTCGACGCCGGGCGGCAGCGGCACGGTCGACCAGAAGCCGACGTTGACGTACGTCGTGCCCGCGTCGAGCTCGTAGAGCGGCCAGCGGGCGTCGGGGTCGCGCTGGCGCAGCGGGCAGACCCAGACCGGCTCGATGCCGACCTCGCGGTGGAAGAAGTCGAGGAACTGCGGCAGGGCGTCGACCGGCACCTCGACGTCCTGCACGACCTGCTCGCGCGGCGGCTGCCGGCGCAGCGCGCCGAGCCGGGCCGAGAACGACGTACGCCGGTCGAGCGCGACGAGCTTCCAGTAGACGTCCGAGCGCAGCTTGTCCTTGGGCCAGACGCGACGGACGATCGGGTTCTGCGCGCCGAACGCGCGCGAGCACCAGAACCAGTCCGTGTCCCAGCGCCACAGGTAGTCGTGCATGGTCAGGACGTCGGTCCGGCGCTGCTGGATCGAGCGGTAGTAGATGGACTCGCCGGTGTAGTCGCTCGGCGCCTGCTCCGCGGCGTCGGCGTACGTCGCGAGCGTGAGGTAGGACTCCGTGCGCGAGAAGACCGTGCCGTCGACGTAGTCCACCCGCTCGCCGTCGTACGTGCCCGTGCCGGTCGCCTCGGCGATCGTCGCGGCGAGGCCGGCCGCGTCACCGCACGGGACGTGGCGCAGCCGCACGTACGGCGTCGCCGGCTCGAGCTCGATCCGCAGTCGGAGCGCGTAGCCGAGCGAGCCGTAGGAGTTCGGGAAGCCGTGGAAGAGGTCGGCGTGCTCGTTCGTCGCGGACGCGGTCACGACGCGGCCGTCGCCGGTGAGGACGTCGAGGTCGAGCACCGACTCGTGCGGGCAGCCGTTGCGCCAGCTCGCGCTCTCGATGCCGAGGCCGGTGACGGCGCCGCCGAGGGTGATGGTGCGCAGCTGGGGCACGCACAGCGGCACGAGCCCGTGGGGGAGCGTCGCCGCGACGAGGTCCTCGTACGTCGTCATGCCCAGCACGTCGGCCGTCCGCGCCCCGGCGTCGACCTCGAGGACGCCGCTGAACGCGGACACGTCGAGGCCCGGTGCGGTGGTGGGGGTGCGGCCGCGGAACAGGTTCGACGTGCGCTTCGCCAAGCGCACGGGCGAGCCGTGCGGGATCGCGGCGTAGGCGTCCCGGAGGCGGTCGACGGCTGCGGCGTAGTCCGGGTGCGTGGGCGCGAGTGCGGTCACGGCCCGACGCTATCGCCGCGGTCCACCCGACGGGCGCGGTTCCGCGCGACGCTCAGGTGAGCGGCACGAGGCCCAGCCCGCACGCCCACGCGAGGGCGACGACGAGGAGCGCGACGGTCGCGATCGCGACGCGCAGCCCGACGGGGACGTCGCGTCGGTGCCTGAGCTGCAGCATGCCGAGCGGCGGCATCACCAGCAGCGTCACGAGGATGACCGGCCAGCTGATGGTCAGGTCGTCAGCGACGGCCTCGGGGTCGAGCGGCGGGGGTGTCAGCGGGTAGGACGTCGCAGTCCGCGGTCCGGCGTCGTGCACCGCGACCATCAGGTCCGTGGTCGTCATGTCCCGCCTCCGACCCTCGTCCGCGCCTCCCACCGAGGCTAACCCGGGGCGTCGGGCGGCACCGCTGCGGCGTTACACCACGTCACCCGGATGGCGGCACCGGGGGCTCGCCCGTGTCGGCGTGGGAGGCGCGCGGCCTCGGGTCGGCGCGGTAGGCGTCGAACGCGTCCGTCAGGTTGCCGAACACGTGGTCCCGCCCGAACTTGTCCATCGTCCCCATGACCTCGAGCGTCTGGAGCAGCCGGCTGTCGGCGCGCGCCACCGCGAAGTGCGCACCGTGGGCGTGCACGTAGTCCACGAGGTGGTTGAGCGCGATGCCCGCCGAGTAGTCGACGTCGTCGATGCCGGAGCAGTCGAGCACCACCCAGGCCACCGGGTCCGGCGCCTGCTGGACGAGCGCCTCGACGTCGTCGGCGAACCGGTTCGCGTTCGCGTAGAAGAGCTCGGCGGCGTAGCGGAACACGATGAGCCCGGGCTGGCTCTGCAGGCCGGGCTCCGCCGCCCGGTAGGTCGGCTCGCCCTCGGCGTCGATGCCGACCACGAAGTCCCTCGGCCGGTACTGCCGGCTCACCAGCTGCACGATCGAGAGCAGGATGGCAAGGACGAGGCCCTGCTGCACGCCGACGAGGCAGACGACCACCGCCGTGATCAGCGCGATGCCGAACTCGACGGGTGCGCGCGTGCGGATCGTCCGCAGGCCGAGGACGTCGATGAGGCTGTACCCGATGAGGAACACGATCGCGCCGAGCACCGCCTTCGGCATCGGCGCCAGGAGTCCCGTGGCGAACAGCGCGATGACGAGGACGACGAGGGCCATCGTGAGGTTCGCGACCTGGCTGCGGCCGCCCTGCTCGTCGAGGATCTCGGTCTTCGTCGGGCTGCCGTTGACGACGAACGTGCCGGTCAGTCCCGCGGCGGCGTTGGCTGCGGACAGGCCGAGGATGTCGCGGTTGACGTCGACCCGGTCGCCCGCCTTCATCGCGAAGCTGCGGGCGGTCGCGGCGCTCTGGGCGATGATGAGGACGAGGCAGGAGGTCGCGATCGCGGTCACGTCTCGCGCGTTGTCGAGGGTCACGCCCGTCGGCAGCCCGACCGGGGGGAAGCCGCCCGTGACCTCGCCCACCACGGTGACGCCGTGCGCGGCCGCGTCGGCCGCCTGGGAGACGGCGATGAACAGGACCACCGCGACGAGGGCGCCCGGGACGCGAGGGGCCCAGCGGCGGCAGACGAGAATGATCGCGAGCGTCCCGAGGGCGAAGCCGAGGGTCCACGGGTTCGTCGCGCCGAGGTTCGTGAGGACGTGCCATTGCTGCTGGAGCCAGTTGCCGGAGCCCTTGGGGATGCCGAGCATGTCGGGCAGCTGCCCGGTCAGCACCTGGACGCCGACGCCGGTGAGGAAGCCGATGAGCACGGAGGCCGACAGGAAGTCGCCGATGAAGCCGAGCCGCAGGAGCCGGGCCACGACGAGGAGCGCGGCGGTCACGAGCGCGGTGAGCGAGCACCACGCGACCCACTCCGAGGAGTACGGCGTGAGCCCGGCGACGCCGAGGCCGGCGAGGCCCGCGGCGAGGATCGCGGCGGTCGCCGAGTCGGCCCCCACGACGAGCAGCCGGCTGGAGCCGAGCAGTGCGAACAGGATCGTCGGGAACATGACGGTGTAGAGACCGGTCACGATGGGCGTCTGGGCGATGGACGTGTAGCCCATGACCTCGGGGATGGCGACGGCGGCGAGGGTCACCCCCGCGACGAGGTCCGCCCCGAGCCACGCCCGTCGGTACTTCGTCGGCACCACCGGAACCGACCGCATGCTGCCTCACCCCCACGCCGCGCGCCTCGGCGTCAGACTGGCACGGCGGTGCGACGTCGGATGGCGGATCGCCGCGAGTCCTGACGGCCCGCGTGGACGGGCCGCCGGGAGCGGGACGAGGTCCGGGCCCGGTCAGCTGCGAGCCCGCGGCGTATCCCGACGTCGTCGGACGCGACCCGGCGGCGTACCCGGACGTCGTCAGACGCGACGCAGCAGCGTGAGCCCGGTGCCCGAGCCGACGCAGGTCTGCAGCACGAGGTCCGCCCGCAGAGCCGGGAGCGCCCCGCTCTGCCGGTTCAGCCGCAGGTGGCCGGTGACGACGAACGTGCCGGCGGCGGCGCCCTTGGTCACCCGGACCGTGGTGCCGGTGGGCACCGAGGCCAGCCACTGGAAGCCGCAGTAGTTGTGCCCGGCGAGCCAGAGCGGGGCGTGGGTCCACAGGACGAGGTTGCAGGCGTCGATGGCCTTCTGCGATCCGGGCGCGTCGACGTAGCGCGAGATCGTGATCGTGCGGGCGGTGACGACGCGGGCCGCGGCGACGCGGGTCGTGGTCGTCGTGCGGGTCGTCGCCCTCGTGCTGGCCTTGGCAGCGGGCTTCGGCTTCGCCGCGGGCTTCGCGGGCGTCACGACGGCGGGCTTCGCGACGACGGCCTTCGCGGGTGCTGCGGCGACCGCAGGTACGACGGCCGGGCGGATCGTCTTCGCGATGCTCGAGGCGGACGGCTGGTAGTCGGTCGGGCCGGCCGCGACGGCGACCGCGGCGGGCGGTGCGGGCGGTGCGTCGTGGTTCTTCGCCTCGCCGGAGGAGGCGAGCGCGGAGACGGTCGAGGTGATGGCGAACAGCACGCTGGCGGCCGCGAAGGCCGCGAGTCGGTGCAGGCGCCGGTCCGTTGTCACCTATCAGGACTCGGCCGGTCCCGGCGGAGACTGGAGGCCTCACCCCCCGACTACGCCGAACGGGTGACCGCACCCTGCACGAGTTACACCTCGGACCGACCTGTCCGGGCGGGTGAACCGGTCGGTGGGAGGTGTCACTCGCGTCCGGAGAGCGTGCGTCAGACGTTGCGGCGGTACTGTCCGCCCACCTCGAAGAACGCCTCGGTGATCTGGCCGAGCGAGCAGTGCCGTACGGCGTCCATGAGCGCCTCGAACAGGTTGCCCCCGCTCGTGGCGGTCTCCCTCAGCCGGGCGAGCGCGGCCGGCGCCTCGGCGCGGTGCCGCTCCTGGAAGTCGGCGACGCGGCGCAGCTGGGACTGCTTCTCCTCCTCGGTGCCGCGGGCCAGCTCGAGGGTCGGGGGTACGGCGCCGGCGTGGTCGGCGAGGAACGTGTTGACGCCGACGATGGGCAGCGAGCCGTCGTGCTTGCGGTGCTCGTACGTCATCGACTCGTCCTGGATCTTGCCGCGCTGGTAGCCGGTCTCCATCGCCCCGAGCACGCCGCCGCGGTCGGCGATGCGCTCGAACTCGGCGAGAACCGCCTCCTCGACGAGGTCGGTGAGCTGCTCGACGATGTAGGAGCCCTGCAGCGGGTTCTCGTTCGTCGACAGACCCCACTCCTTGTCGATGATCATCTGGATCGCGAGGGCGCGGCGTACCGACTCCGCCGACGGGGTCGTGACGGCCTCGTCATAGGCGTTGGTGTGCAGCGAGTTCGCGTTGTCGTAGAGCGCGCACAGCGCCTGCAGCGTCGTGCGGATGTCGTTGAAGTCCATCTCCTGCGCGTGCAGGGACCGGCCCGAGGTCTGCACGTGGTACTTCAGCTTCTGCGCGCGCTCGCCGGCGCCGTACCGCTCCTTCATCGCGACGGCCCAGATCCGGCGGGCGACGCGGCCGATGACGGTGTACTCGGCGTCCATCCCGTTGGAGAAGAAGAACGACAGGTTCGGTGCGAAGTCGTCGATGGCCATGCCGCGCGCGAGGTAGGCCTCGACGTAGGTGAAGCCGTTCGCGAGCGTGAACGCGAGCTGGCTGATCGGGTTGGCTCCGGCCTCGGCGATGTGGTAGCCGCTGATCGACACCGAGTAGAAGTTCTTCACGTCGTGGTCGATGAACCACTGCTGGATGTCGGCCATCGCGCGCAGCGAGAACTCGGTGGAGAAGATGCAGGTGTTCTGGCCCTGGTCCTCCTTGAGGATGTCGGCCTGCACGGTCCCGCGCACGGTGGAGACGGTGCGCGCGGCGATCTCCTCGCGCTCCGCGGCGTCGGGCCCGCGGCCTTCCTCCGCACGGAACCGCTCGACCTGCTGGTCGATCGCCGCGTTGAAGAACATCGCGAGGATCGTCGGCGCCGGCCCGTTGATGGTCATCGACACCGACGTCGTGGGGGAGCACAGGTCGAAGCCGGCGTACAGGTCGCGTACGTCGTCCAGCGTCGCGACGGAGACTCCGGAGGTGCCGACCTTGCCGTACACGTCCGGCGCGGGGGCGGGGTCGCGGCCGTAGAGCGTGACCGAGTCGAACGCCGTGGACAGCCGCGTCGCGGGCTGGCCCTGCGACAGCAGGTGGAAGCGGCGGTTCGTGCGGGCCGGGTCGCCCTCGCCGGCGAACATGCGCGCGGGCGTCTCCTCGGTGCGCTTGAACGGGAACACCCCGGCGGTGAACGGGAAGAAGCCGGGCAGGTTCTCCGCGCGCAGGAAGCGCAGCAGCGCGCCGTGGTCGTCGTCGCGCGGCAGCGCGACGCGCGGGACGTGCGAGCCGGAGAGCGTCACGCGGGTGAGCGGCGTGTGCACCTCCTTGCCCCGGACGACGTAGACCTGCTCGTCGCCCTGGTAGCCCGCCTTCACCCGCGGCCAGCCCTCGAGCAGCGACCGGGCAGCGGGGTCGAGCGCCTCGTCGGTGCTGGCGGCCAGGGTCGCGACGGCGTCGGCGGCGTGGTGCTCGCCGGCGGCGGCGAGCAGCTCGTGCGTCGCGGCCAGCTGCTGGCGCTGCCGCGCGAGGGCCGCCTGCCGCTCCGTGTCGGCGTGGTAGCGCCGGACCGTGTCGGCGACGTCGGCGAGGTAGCGCTCGCGGCCGCGCGGCAGGACGGACGTGAGCCGTGTCGACGCGCGCACCGTCACCGGGGGCAGGACCGGATCGAACGCCGTCAGTTCCCGGGCGAACAGCAGGTCGCGCACGTGCTGGTAGAGGGCCGTGACGCCGTCGTCGTCGAACCGTGCGGCGCTGGTGCCGAAGACCGGCATCTCCTCCCACGGGACGCCGAAGGCCCCGCGGTTGCGGACCAGCTGGCGCGCGACGTCGCGGCGCGCGTCCTCGGCTCCGCGCCGCTCGTACTTGTTGATCGCCACGACGTCGGCGAAGTCGAGCATGTCGATCTTCTCCAGCTGCGACGCGGCGCCGAACTCCGGCGTCATGACGTAGAGCGACACGTCGGCGTGGGTGGTGATGGCCGCGTCGCCCTGGCCGATGCCCGGCGTCTCGATGACCACGAGGTCGAACCCGGCGGCCGCGCACGCGGCAGTGATGTCGTCGAGCGCCGCCGGCACCTCGGCGCCGGCCTCGCGGGTGGCGAGGGAGCGGAAGAACACGACGTCGGGGTCGATGCTGTTCATCCGGATGCGGTCGCCGAGCAGCGCGCCGCCACCGCGGCGCCGGGTCGGGTCGATGGCGAGCACGGCGACGCGCACCTTGTCCTGGCTGTCGCGGCGCAGCCGGCGGACGAGCTCGTCGGTGAGCGAGGACTTGCCGGAGCCGCCGGTCCCGGTGATGCCGAGGACCGGGACGCGGTGCGTCGCCGCGGCCGCGCGCACCGCGGTCGCGAGGGTGGGGTCGGTGCCCGCCTCGAGCACGGTGATCGCGCGGGCGAGCGCGGTCTGGGAGCCGGAGCGCAGCGCGGCCAGGTCGACGCCGGAGCGCGTGAGGTCGACGTCGCACGCGGCGACGAGCTCGTTGATCATCCCGGGCAGGCCGAGGCGCTGGCCGTCGGCGGGGGAGAAGATCCGTACGCCGATGGCCGCGAGCTGCTCGATCTCGGCAGGCACGATCACGCCACCGCCGCCGCCGTACACGCGCACGTGACCGGCGCCGCGCTCGGCCAGCCGCTCCACGAGGTAGGTGAAGTACTCCACGTGCCCGCCCTGGTACGACGAGACCGCGACGCCCTGGACGTCCTCCTGGAGCGCGGCGGTGACGACGTCCTCGACGCTGCGGTCGTGCCCGAGGTGGATCACCTCGGCGCCCTGGGACTGCAGCAGCCGCCGCATGATGTTGATCGCGGCGTCGTGCCCGTCGAAGAGGCTGGCGGCGGTCACGAAGCGCACCGGGTTGACCGGTACGTGCAGCTCGGTGGTGCTCACGTGTGCTCCCGACTGAGGGGTGCCGCGGGGTGGCGGCTGGAAAAATAGTAGGACATCCGACTATTGGAGGGCCATAGTCATCGTTCGGGCCGGAGGGCTGGTTACGATGCGGCCATGTCCGACCCCACGCCCCGCCTCGCCGCGGACCCGATCGCCGAGGCCCATCGGCAGTGGGTGGAGCACGGCTGGGGCGACGCGGCCGACGGCATGGCGGCCATCACCTCGCTGATGCGGGCCCACCAGATCGCGCTGTCGCGCGTCGAGTCCGTCCTGCGGCCCTTCGACGTGACGTTCGCGCGCTACGAGGTCCTCATGCTGCTGTACCTCAGTCGGCGCCGGTCCCTCCCGATGCGCACGATCGGCTCGCGTCTCCAGGTGCACCAGACGAGCGTGACGAACGCGGTGGACCGGCTCGAGGAGGCCGGGCTCGTCGTCCGCCGGCCGCACCCGACCGACCGTCGCGCCACCCTCGTCGAGCTCACGAGGGCGGGTGCCGCCCTCGCCGAGCGCGCCACGGCGGCGCTCAACGCGCAGGTCTTCGCCGATCCGGGGCTGAGCCCGTCGTCGGTCACGTCGCTGGTGTCGGTGCTGCGCCGCATGCGCCGCGACGCCGGCGACTTCTGAGCCCGCCGCGGTCCGGCCGCCCGTCGGGCGTCGCGCAGCCGCCCGACGTACGCTCCGAGCACGGGGTCCGGTGACCGGACCGGCCCGGGGAGCGTGGTGGTCACGATGGCGAGGCGCCGCCCGGTCGGGGCCGTCGACAACATCTGGCTGAACGCCGACCGCGCGCACAACCTCATGGTGATCGACGCGATCATGTGGTTCGACGAGGTCGTCGAGTGGGACCGGTTCGCCCGGGTGCTGCAGACCCGCATCGTCGACCACTATCCGGTGTTCCACCAACGTCGAGGGCCCGCCCGGCCGTCCTCGCCGACTCCAACGTCGGCGGTCTCAAGCGGCGCCTCGAGGCCGGCTGAGCCGCTGCGGCGCGCCGCACCGCCGAATCGCCGGGAACCGGGCCGGTCTCCGAGGTTCCGGGCGGTGCAGCGGTCATGCTGGCGGCGGTGCCGGCCCGGAGCGGCTCCGCCCTCCGGCGTTCAGCGTCGTGGTCGGGCGGCCCGCTCCAGGACGGGCGCGATGGCGTCGACGTCGTCGAGCCCCCCGGCGGCGACCGCCACCACGAGGTCGTACGCCTCGTCGTTGGTCAGGGACAGGCGCAGCCCGTTGAGGCCGTAGAACGCGAGGACGGCGGCCAGGGCCTGCCGCTCGTTGCCGTCGACCAGCCCGTGGTTGCGGGCCAGCGAGTGCAGGAGCGCCGCTGCCTTGGTGTGGATCGAGTCGTAGGCGTCCTCGCCGAGGACGCTGGTTCGCGGGCGGGCCAGCGCGGACTGGAGCAGACCGACGTCCCGGACCTGAGGGGATACGCCGAGGGTGCGCTCAGCGACGTGCAGCAGATCGTCCAGCTCCAGGAAGATCACTGGCCGAGCCGCTCCAGCGC
>JAJXTD010000079.1 GCA_021784035.1 Actinomycetes bacterium
GCGCGCTGCTCGGGCCGTACGTCGAGCCCTGGTTCCCGGCCGCCTGCCTGACGTCGGCCCGGCGCGGCCCGGCGGTCACCGATGCCCTGATCTGGGCCGGGTTCCCGTGGCACGACGTCGCGGAGCGCACGCTGCACCTGGCCGAGGCCGCCGCGGCCGACCCGGCGACCACGGCAGTGGCGCGCCGGCGCCTGTCCGACCAGATCGACGAGTACCGCCGCGCGCTCCACATCCGCGCGGTCGCGCGGTAGCCGGCTCCGCAGCGGGGCGAGGGTCAGGCTTCGGGTGCGGGCGTCCCGGCGCTCGGGGCCTGCAGCGCGAGCCACAGGTCCACCCGGTCCGGTGTCGAGTCGAGACGTCGTCCGGTGAGCGACTCCACGCGCTCGAGCCGGTTGCGCAGCGTGTTGACGTGCACGTGCAGCAGGTCGGCCGTCTCCTGCCAGCGCCCGCCGGTGTCCAGGAACGTCCTCAGCGTCGCGACGAGAGAGCTCCCATGCTGTGCGTCGTAGTCCTCCATCGGGGCGAGCAGCGATTCGCGAAACGCGTCGAGAACGTCCTGGTCCTGCAGAGCCAGCAGCAGCGTGTGGCTTCCGGTGAGGTCGTGGGAGACGACGGCGCCACCGCCCCGGCGCCGTCCGAGCTCGCAGGCCTGGCGGGCCTGGACCAGGCTGCGCCGGAGCCCGCTCACGTCGTCGGCCACCGATCCCGTTCCGACGGCGATGGCGCCGACGCGCTGGGCGAGGGCGCTGGCCGCGGCGACCGCCCCGGCCGAGTCGCGGAAGGGCCGGCCGTCGACGACCAGCATGAGCTCGTCGCCGCGCAGCGCCACGACGCCGCTCACGTCGGTGTCCTCGAGCCAGCGCTCGGCGGAGTCCAGCGCATGCTCACGGTCGGCCACCGCGCAGACGAACGGCAGCAGCGAGCCGTCGGGATCGAGGCCGTAGTAGGGCATGCGCGCCGCCGCGGACTCCACCTGGCGGCCGAGCACGAGCGACACCACCTCGCCGGCGAGGCGCCGCTCCGACTCCTTGACCGCCCGCTCGCGCGCGAGCACCAGTCCCACCACCGGCCGCGCGGCGTCGATGCGGGACCGCACCTGGAGGTCGTCGGTGTCGTCGACTGCCACCGCGATCACAGCGGCGGGGGTGCGCCCGCTCCCGACCGGCTGCACCACCCAGCCATCGATCTCGGTGCGGCCGTGCGCGGCGGCCAGCGCCGCCCGCTGCCTGGTCGGCGAGTCGGGCGCCGCGCCGGCGCGGGCGAGCAGGTGGCCGGCGTCGTCGGCGATCCAGACGTCGTGCCCCGTGGAACGGCGGAGCAGGCGGGCCACCGAGGACAGCGCGCTGTCGGCCGACGGCTGCTCGGCCGCGACCAGGAGGTCGGCGGTGAGCCGCAGCGTCTCCCGGAGTGCCTGTTCGCGGTCCGCCGCGAGCCGGTCGACGAACCACTGGGAGATGGCCACGAACGGCGTGCTGAGCGGGACGACGAGAAGAGGTACGCCGGCCTCCTTGCAGGCCTTGCGCACCGCGGCGGGGACGCCGTCGTCGCCCACGAGCAGGCCGTAGCCGATCCCGGCGACGTCGCGGCTGTGCAGGGCGCGGACGAACCCCTCGGCGGAGTGCCGCCGGCCGCGCCACACCCCGGCGGTCAGCACGAATTCGTCGCCCACGAGGTACGGCGAGGCGTCGGCCAGCTCGGTCACGTGGACCCAGCGGATCTCCCGGTCGAGATCGCCGTCCACGAGCAGCTCGAGGCCGAGAGCGGGCTCGTCGAGCAGGTCGCGGATCGTCGTGGGCACTGGAGGAATCTACGACAGAGGACGGAGAATTGGCCAGGATTCTCCAGCGACATCGGGACCCGGTTACCGGCACCATCCGGCGTGGACGAGCGCGCCCGGCCCGGGCGCTGCCGAGAAGTCGGGAGGCTTCATGAGCGAGGTCGTGAGCGAGCGGGTTCCCGCGGTCGTCGGGGGCATCGAGACGCGGTCCATCGACTGGGTCCCGGACTCCGAGCGTCACGGGCGCGTCTGGACGCAGGGGCCGTTCTGGTTCCTCGGCAACTTCCAGCCGTTCACCGTCGGCATCGGCCTGCTCGGACCGACGGTCTTCGGGCTGTCCCTCCTGCAGACCGCCGTCGCCGGGATCCTCGGCATCCTGTTCGGCACCGTCTTCATGGCGTTCCACGCCTCGCAGGGCCCGACCTTCGGCCTGCCGCAGATGATCCAGTCGCGCGCGCAGCTGGGCTACCGCGGCGTCATCCTGGCGCTCATCGCGACGGCGTTCACGTTCGTGATGTTCAACGTCGTCGACGCGGTCATCATCAAGCTCGGCCTCAACGGCATCTTCGGCTGGAACGCCACGACCGTCGCCGTCGGCATCACGATCATCGGAACCGTGCTCGCGATCTACGGCCACGACTGGCTGCACCGTGTGTTCCAGGTGCTCTTCTGGGTGTCGCTGCCGTTCTGGGTCGTCCTCACGATCGGGATCGTCACCGGCCATGCGGGCGGCCAGGAGACGGCGCCGACCGAGCTCACGACGGCCGGCTTCCTCGGCATGTTCACCGTGGCCGCGTCGTACAACATCACCTACGCGCCGTATGTCTCGGACTACTCGCGCTACCTCCCGCGCGACACCAAGGTCCGCTCGATCGTCGCCTCCGTGTTCTTCGGGGCGGCCGGCTCGCCGATCTGGCTCATCCCGCTCGGCGCGTGGCTCGGGGCGTCGCTCGGCGCGTCCGACCCGCTGGTCGGCATCTACACCGCAGGCAACAACGTCGTGGGCGGTCTCGGCGGCATCCTCGCCGTGCTGTCCGTCCTGGCCCTCGTCGCCACCATGGGGCTCAACGCGTACAGCGGCATGCTCACCGTCGTCACCGGCATCGACTCGCTGCGCCCGGTGCGGCCGACCCGCGCGCTGCGGGTGAGCGTCATCATCGTGCTCGCCGTCATCTGGCTGGTCCTCGGCAACCTCCTGGAGAACGCGTCCTCCGCCCTCAGCAACAGCCTGCTCGCGATGCTCTACCTCCTGGCGCCGTGGACGGCGATCAACCTCATGGACTTCTTCTTCGTCCGGCGCGGGCACTACGCGATCACCGACCTGTTCACGCCGACCGGGATCTACGGCTCCTGGGCGTGGCGCGGCATCGTCGCGTACCTCATCGGCATCGCCGTGGAGGTCCCGTTCATGGTCGTGGGCACCACGTACGTGGGGTTCATCGCGAACGACTACCTGAGCCTCGTCGACATCTCGTGGATCGTCGGCATGGTCGTGTCCGGGCTTCTCTACTTCGTGTTCACCCGCTCGCTCGACCGCGAGGCGGAGCAGCGGGCGATCGAGGCGAGCGAGCAGACCCTGTCCGACACCGGAGCCGCCCGATGACGTTGTCGGACGGCGACCTCCTCTCGGTCGGCGCGGCCGCCGATGCGCTCGTCGGCGCGTTCGCCGCGCACGACCGGGAGGGCTACTTCGCGGCCTTCGCGCCGGACGCGACGTTCCTGTTCCACACGTCGGCGGACGTCCTCACGTCGCGCGCCGCCTACGAGCAGGAGTGGGCCGCCTGGGAGTCGGACGGCTTCCGGGTCGAGGGGTGCGAGACGTCCGGCCGGAGGATCGACCTCCTGACGCCGGACGTCGCCGTACTCACCCACCGCGTGCGGACGCGCCTGGCCGGAGTGAGCGACGTGCAGCGCGAGCGCGAGACGATCGTGTTCCGGCGCGGGGCCGACGGCTCGTGGCTCGCTGTGCACGAGCACCTCTCGCCCGACCCGCAGGAGACGCCATGACCGAGGGGCAGCCGTCCGCCGGGGTCGACCGGCCCCTCGGGCCGCCCAGTGCCGTCGAGGTGCCGCGGTTCGCGGGACCGGACACGTTCGCCCGACTGCCGCGGCTCGACCAGGTGGAGCACGCGGGGGTCGCCGTCCTCGGGATCCCGTTCGACGCGGGAGTGTCCTACCGGTCCGGCGCCCGGTTCGGCCCGTCGGGCATCCGGGCCGGGTCGAAGCTCCTGCGGCCGTACCACCCGGCACTCGACATCAACCCGTGGGACGTGCACCAGGTCGTGGACGCCGGCGACGTCGCGGCGAACCCGTTCGACCTCGTGGCCGCTGTGGACCAGATCGAGGCGGCGGCGCGCGGCCTGCTGACGCGGGCGGACCGGATCGTCACCATCGGGGGCGACCACACGGTCGCCCTGCCGCTGCTGCGCGCCGTCGCGGCTGAGCACGGCCCGGTCGCGCTCGTGCACTTCGACGCGCACCTCGACACGTGGGACACCTACTTCGGGGCGCCCTACACCCACGGGACGCCGTTCCGCCGGGCGGTTGAGGAGGGGCTGCTCGATCTCGACGTGTCGGCGCACGTGGGCATCCGCGGTCCGCTCTATGCCGCGCAGGACCTGATCGACGACCAGCGGCTCGGCTTCGCGATCGTGAGCACCGAGGACGTCGCGCGCCGCGGCGTCGACGAGGCGATCGACCGCGTCCGGACCCGCGTGGGCGGCCGGCCGGTGTACGTGTCGATCGACATCGACGTCCTGGACCCGGCGCACGCGCCCGGCACCGGTACGCCGGAGCCCGGCGGGCTCACCACGCGCGAGCTGCAGCTGATCCTCCGTGGCCTCACCGACGTGAACCTCGTCGGCGGCGATGTCGTCGAGGTGGCACCGGCATACGACCACGCCGAGCTCACCACGATCGCCGCGGCGAACGTGGTCTACGAGCTGCTCGGCCTCATGGCACTCGATCGGCCCGGGCGCACGAGCGCCGCGGGCACATGACGCACGACGACGGGAGATCGAGATGAAGCTGCTCGTTGCGGTCGACGGCTCCGACCACGCCGCGAAGGCGGTCGCCGCCGCGGGTTCCCTGGCTGCCGCGGCACGGGCCGACGTCGTCGTCGTCCACCAGCGCAGCGACGAGGCGCTGGACCACGGACCGGCCGCGCCGTCCGACGAGGCTGCCGCGCAGGCGCAGTCGATCGTGGACTCCGCGGTCGCCGTGCTGACGACCGCGGGCGCGGCGTCGGTCACCGGGCGCGTGCTCCGCGGGCTCAAGGGCGAGGAGGCGCAGGCGATCATGGACGTGGCCCGCGAGGAGGACGCCGACATCATCGTCGTCGGTCCGCGCGGCCTCGGCCGGCTCGCGGGCCTGCTCGTGGGGAGCGTCACCGATCGGCTGGTGCAGCTGTCCGACCGCCCGGTGCTCGTGGTCCGGTGACCCCGGCCCCCGGAGCGATCCGGGCGACCGCCGACGCGATCGCCGCCGGCCGCGCGTCCGCCGTCGCGGCCGTCGAGGAGTGCATACGCCGGATCCGCGAGCGCGACCGCGACCTCGGCGCCGTCGTCGCGCTCCGGGTGGACGACGCCCTCGACGAGGCGGCAGAGCTCGACGCGCGACGTGCTCGCGGTGGCGCGCTGGGGCGCCTGCACGGCGTACCCGTCCTGGTGAAGGACCTCGAGGACGTCGCGGGCATGCCGACGCGCAAGGGCTCGCGGCTGCTGGCCGGCGCTGCGCCGGCGACGGCCGACGAGGTCGTTCCCGCGCTCCTGCGCCGCGCCGGCGCCGTGGTCGTGGGCAAGACGAACCTGCCGGAGTTCGCGATCGAAGGGTTCACCGACAACCTCCTGGATGGGACGACGCGCAACCCCTGGGACCGGCGCATGACTCCCGGTGGGTCGAGCGGTGGGTCCGCGGCCGCGCTCGCGGCCGGCATGGTGCCGATCGCGACGGCGACCGACGGCGGCGGGTCGGTGCGGATCCCGGCCGCCCTGTGCGGGCTCGTCGGCCTCAAGCCGACGCACGGCGCGGTGGGCCGATGGCCGGTGGCCGACTGGATCGACCTGTCCACCTACGGTCCGCTGACGACGACCGTCGACGACCTGCGGATCCTGTTCTCGCTCATGGTCGGTCGCGTCGACGGCGACCCGTCGTCCGCGCCCTTCCCGCGCCGTGTGAGGGACGAGCCGTGGCGGCCGAGCCGCGTCGTCGTGGCCGAGCGCACGTCGCCGCTCGGTCCGCTCCCGGGCGCGGTGGCCGCCGCGTTCGCCATAGCGGCGGCCGACCTCGGCGCGCTGCTCGGCGCCGAGGTCCTGCGCCTCGAGCCGCAGGACGTCTTCGCCGGCCTCGGCGACCCGGACCTCGACTGGTTCACTCTCGCGACGGCCGAGCACGTGAACGCGCTCGGTCGGTCGTACGTCGAGGAGTCGCTCGACGCGATGCACCCCTCCTCGGCCGAGTTCCTGCGCCACGGCCTCGCGGTCGACGTCGACGAGTACCTCTCGGCCCGTCGGCGCCGCACGGCGTACGCCCGCCGGCTCGACGAGTTGCTCGGCGGCGACGCCGTCCTGCTCACGCCGACCGTGGCGGTGGACGAGTGGTACGCCGACGGCCGGACGACCGAGTCGGGCCGGCCCGGGATGACGCCGCCCGAGGTCTACTCCACGGCCGTGCAGAACGTGACCGGTCATCCCGCGGTGACCGTCCCTGCGGGACGCTACGACGGCGGGCTCCCGTACGGCCTGCAGATCACCGCGCCGCGGTGGTACGACGAGCAGCTGCTCGACGTCGCGGCGCTGTGGGAGGCGCACCGGCCGTGGCCGCGGGTGGCCGATGGGTTCGACGAGTTCCGGGTGGACTGAGCGGACGCCCGGGGAAGAGCCGATCGCTCGACGAGGGAGGACGCATGAAGGCCGTAGTGTTCCGGGGTCCCGGGCTCGACCTCGAGGTGACCGACGTCGACCTCGCGCCGCCGCGGGCCGGTGAGGTGCTCGTGCGCATCGCCGCGGCCGGCGTGTGCCACAGCGACCTGCACGTCGTGCGCGGCGAGTGGTCGCGACGCGTGCCCGCGGTGCTCGGGCACGAGGGGTCGGGCACCGTCGTCGAGCTCGGCGAGGGGGTCACCGGTCTGGCACCGGGCGACCACGTGGTGCTGTCCTGGGTGGCGCCCTGCGGGGAGTGCCGGCACTGCCGCGCCGGCGCCGAGGCGCGCTGCGAGGTCGCGGCGAACGTCGTGGGACCGACGGGCGGGCTCATGGACGGCACGACGCGGCTCTCGATCGGCGGCGTGCCGGCGTACCACTACCTCGGGGTCTCCTCCTACGCCGAGTACGCCGTCGTCCCGGCCTCGGGCGCGATCAAGGTGCGCGACGACGCGCCGCTCGACCTCATCGCGCTCGTCGGGTGCGCCGTCGCCACCGGTGTGGGTGCGGTGCGCAACACCGCGAAGGTCGAGCCCGGGTCCACGCTCGCCGTGATCGGGTGCGGCGGCGTGGGCCTCAGCGTGGTCCAGGGTGCGCGCCTCGCCGGCGCGGCGCGGATCATCGCGATCGACCTGCTCCAGGAGAAGGTCGACCTCGCGCTGACGCTCGGCGCCACGGACGCGCTCGTCGGCTCGGGGACCGAGCTCGAGGCGGCCGTGCGCGAGCTGGCGCCGGACGGCGTCGACTACGCGTTCGACGCGATCGGCCGTACGTCGACCACCGAGCAGGCCATCGCGATGATCGGCCTGGGCGGAACGGCGGTCGTCGTCGGGATCCCGCCCCAGGGGTCGTCGGCGTCGTTCGACCCGCTCGTGCTCGTCGAGCTCGACCAGCGCATCCTCGGCTCGAACTACGGCGGCATCCGGCCCGCGGTCGACATCCCCCAGCTCGTCGACCTGGTGATGTCCGGCGACCTGCGGCTCGAGCCCATGGTGTCCGCGCGCCGTCCGCTCGCCGAGGCGGCCGCGGCCCTCGGCGACCTCGCCGCGGGGCACGCCCTGCGCCAGCTGCTGATCCCCTGACCGCCGCCGGGTCCCGCGACCGGCGTCGGTCCCGCGACCCGCGGCGCGACTACCGGCATCGGGCGCCGCGCCTCAGGTCGCGCGGCGGCGTCGGACACGCGACGGACGTCAGGCACGCGACGGACGTCAGGCCACGCGCGGCAGGTCGATGCGCATGAGGTACGACGTGTCCGCGTGCACGTCGACGACCTCGGCGGCGCGACGGAACCCGCGCCCGGTGTAGAAGCCCTCGCGCTGGGCGAGGCACTCGAGGAGCACCGTCCCGGAGCCGGAGCGCTCGAGGTGGTCGAGCGCCGCCGTGAGGAGCAGCTTGCCGATGCCGGTGCCGTGCAGCTGCGGCTCGACCGCCACGCGGCTGATCCACGCGTGGCCGGCGTAGTCCTGGTGCGCCCGCACCACCTCGACCTCGAAGCGCCAGTCCTTCGCGAGGATCGGGTCGTCCGGCGGGGTCTGCGGGTCGACGTGCGTGCACACGAAGCAGGACCCGAACGGCGAGACGCGGATGACGCCGACGCGGACGTCGCCGGCGAACGCACCGAGGTGGACCGCGGTGCCGTCGAACGGCTCGGCGGCGTAGAAGTGGTGGGCGTCGACCCAGCGGAGCAGCGGGTCCGGCCCGAGCATCCCGACGATGAACTCCTCGTCGAAGAACGCGCGCGCCGCGAGCGGGGTCGCCGCCGCCCAGTCGGCACGGTCGATCTCGCGGACGCTCACGCTGGTCTGCACGAGGCATTCGTAGCAGTGCCACCCGAGCTGATCGACGGCCGGTCCCCCGCGCCGGCCGTCGATCAGCCCGGAGTCGGGTGCCCCGCGTGCCGCTCGAGGACGTCGACGACGCGGCGGAGGTAGGCGAGGACGGTGTCGCGCTCGGCCTGCGTCATGCCGTCCTCGGCGGAGACGAGGTCGGCCACCATCGGCCCGATCTGGGCGTAGACGGCCCGGGCGCCCTGCGGCGTCGGGCGCACGAGCCGCCGCCGCCCGTCGTTCGCGTCGGGCTCGCGCACGACGTGCCCGGCCTCCTCGAGACGGTCGACGAGGGCGGTGGCCGACGCCGAGGTCATGTGCAGCCGGCGGGAGAGCTCGACCGGGCCGATCGGCGCGCCCATGAGGTGCTCCATGGCGTCGACCTCGCTGGGGTTGAGGCCGAGGCGGTGCGCGACGGCGGCCCGGGTGTCCGGGTTCGCGCGCAGGACGTCGTACAGCGCGCGGGCGACGGGCGAGGCCGGCCAGCCCTCCGGAGTCCCGGGTGGCCGGCTCGCTGCGGTCGCGGTAGCGTCCATGTCACTAGACAGACTAGCGACCTCGCAGCCGAAGCGCGAGGGCAGCGCCGCAGCACAACGGGGAGTTCCGATGACGATGCCGACCCGCCACGTCGCGACACGGAGGACCGCGCTGGCCGTCCTCGGCCTCGTCGTGCTGCTCGTGGCCGCGATCTTCGCGATCCCGGCCCCCGCGAAGGTGGCCCCGCTCGTGTCCTCGGGCCTCCCGACGAGCTACCAGTCGGCCCAGGCCGAGCTGCGCCAGGAGTCGCTGCCGAGCTCCGGGGTCGCCCCCGCGATCGTCGTCTACAGCAGCACCGACGGCGGACCGCTCACCGCCGAGGACAAGGCGGCCGTCACCGCGCGCGCGAGCGAGCTCGCGCCGCTCGCGGTCGGCGGGACCGTCGCGCCGCCGGCGTACTCCCCGGACGGCACGGTCGCGGTGGTCGCCGTCCCGGTCGACACGACCGACGACGCCGCGGTCGGCGCGAAGGTCAGCGAGATCCGCACCGTCGCCGCCGCGGACCTGCCGGAGGGGCTGCAGGCGCAGGTGACCGGTGGCCCGGCGTTCATCACCGACCTCACGAAGGTCTTCGAGGGCGCCGACACGACACTGCTCATCGCGACCGCGTCCGTCGTCGCGGTCCTGCTGCTCATCACGTACCGCAGCCCGTGGCTCTGGCTCGTGCCGCTCACCGTGGTCGGCATCGCGGAGCAGGTGACGACGAAGCTCGTGGCGTTGCTCGCGCCGCACCTCGGCATCGTGGTCGACCCAGCGGCCGCGGGGATCACGAGCGTCCTCGTCTTCGGTGCGGCCACGGACTACGCGCTGCTGCTCATCGCCCGCTACCGCGACCGGCTGCGCCTGGAGGACAGCCGGTTCCACGCGATGCAGGTGGCGCTACGGCGTACGGCGGAGGCCATCATCGCCTCGGCGCTGACGGTCACGCTGTCGCTGCTCGCGCTGCTGCTCGCCGAGCAGGAGAGCCTGCGCGCGATCGGCTTCTCCTCGGCGGTCGGCGTGCTCGTCGCGATGCTGACCGGCCTGTTCGTGCTCCCCGCGGCCATGGTCGTGTTCGGCCGGGGGCTGTTCTGGCCGTTCGTGCCGCACGTCGGCGACGCGCCGCGCGAAGGCCGGGTGTGGGGGCGGATCGGCGAGGCCGTGCAGCGGCGTCCGCACGTCATCGGCATCGCGTCGACCGCGGCGCTGCTCGTCCTCGCGCTCGGCGGGATCGGCGTCTCGGTGGGGCTCAGCCAGACCGAGCAGTTCCGGGTCAAGCCCGAGGCCGTGCTCGGCCAGGAGACGCTCGCGAGCGCCTTCCCGGCGGGGCAGAGCGCCCCGGCCGCGGTGCTGACGAACCCGGCGTCGGTGCCGGCCGTCGTCGCGGCGGCGAAGACCGTCGACGGCGTGGTGGTGGCGGTCCCGGGCGCGACGTCCGCCGACGTGGCTCAGGTCGACGTCATCCTCACCGGCTCGCCGGGGAGCGAGGAGTCCTACGACCAGATCCGCGCGCTGCGGGAGGCCGTCGCCGCGGTGCCCGGGGCCGACGCGGTCGTCGGCGGGGACGTGGCGACCCGGCTCGACGCGAAGGAGGCCGCCATCCGCGACGCGTCGGTGGTGATCCCGATCGTCCTGGTCATCGTCGCGCTGGTGCTCGTGCTGCTGCTGCGCTCGCTGCTGGCGCCCCTGCTGCTGGTCGCCACGGTGCTCCTGACGTTCTTCGCGGCGCTCGGCGTCTCGTGGTGGATCTTCGACCACGTCCTGGGCTACCCCGCCCTCGACAACCAGGTGCTGCTGCTCTCGTTCCTGTTCCTGGTCGCCCTCGGCGTCGACTACAACATCTTCCTGGCGACCCGGGCGCGTGAGGAGGCGATGGTCGCCGACACCCGGGCAGGCATGCTCACCGCGCTGCGGGCGACCGGCGGGGTGATCACGAGCGCCGGCATCCTGCTCGCGGCGGTGTTCGCGGTCCTCGGCGTACTCCCGCTCATCGCGCTGGCGCAGGTCGGCATCATCGTCTGCATCGGCGTCCTGCTCGACACGCTGCTGGTCCGGACCGTGCTGGTGCCGTCGCTGGCGTTCGTGTTCGGCGAGCGGTTCTGGTGGCCCTCGGAGGTCGACGGCCGAGGTCACGCCGACGCCGAGGGCCACGTCGTCCTCGACGTCCCCGCCCACCGCTAGCCCGGACGGGCAGGTGCGGACCCGCGTCCCCAGGGGACGCGCGCAGATGTAACTGATCATCGGGTCGCTTCCCGAGCCCGGTGGCGACCCGATGATCAGTAACACGCCGGTCTACGGCGTCGGCGCGGAGCCGTCCTGCTGCTTGAGCATGCGGCGCAGGATCTTGCCCGACGCCGACTTCGGGATCGCGTCGGTGATGACCACCTTGCGGATCTGCTTGTAGTGCGCCACCTGGCCGGCCACGAACTCCTGGATCTCCTCCGGCGTCGCCTCCACCCCGGGGCGCAGCACGACGTGCGCGACCGGGATCTCGCCGGCCTCCTCGTCGGGCAGGCCGACCACTGCGGCGTCCGCGATCGCCGGGTGGGTGAGGAGCAGTGCCTCGAGCTCGGCCGGGGGGACCTGGAAGCCCTTGTACTTGATGAGCTCCTTGAGCCGGTCGACGATCCAGAGGTGCCCGTCCGCGTCGATGTGGCCGATGTCGCCGGTGTGCAGCCAGCCGTCGCGGTCGAGGGTGGCGTCGGTCGCCGCCTGGTTGTGGAGGTAGCCGAGCATCACCTGCGGGCCCTTGACGCACAGCTCGCCGTCCTGGTCGACGCCGAGGTCCTTCTGCGTCACCGGGTCGACGACCCGGGAGAGCGTGTTCGGCGCGGTCACGCCGCACGAGCCGGGCTTGAACTGGCCGGGCGGCGTGAGGTGCGAGACGGGCGACAGCTCGGTCATGCCGTATCCCTGGACGACGTCGCAGCCGAGCCGGGCACCGCACTCGAGCGACAGCTCGGCGGACAGCGGCGCGGCGCCGGAGAACACCTGCCGGAGGGCGGACAGGTCGTAGTTGTCGACCATCGGGTGCTTGGCCAGTGCTACGACGATGGGCGGGGCGACGAAGGAGCGCGTGATGCCGTGCTCCTGGTGGAGCTGCAGGAACTGCTCGAGGTCGAACCGCGGCATCGTGATGACGGTGATGCCCGCGCGCAGGCCGGTGTTCATGAGCACCTGC
>JAJXTD010000080.1 GCA_021784035.1 Actinomycetes bacterium
TCCGCAGGGTGGCCAGGGGCGTCCCGCTGGTGACCGTGGGCCGCGCTCGTACGACGATCGTCCGCCGCGCACGTACGGCGACCGACCCCAGGGCGACCGCCCGCCGCGCACGTACGGCGACCGACCCCAGGGCGACCGCCCGCCGCGCACGTACGGCGACCGTCCCCAGGGCGACCGCCCGCCGCGCACGTACGGCGACCGTCCCCAGGGCGACCGCCCGCCGCGCACGTACGGCGATCGTCCCCAGGGCGACCGTCCGCAGCGCCCGGCGTACGGCTCACGCCCCGACCGGGGCGGTCCGCGTGGCTACGACAGCCGCGGCGGCGCTCCGCGCGACACCCGTGGCGGAGGCCGGGACGACCGGGGCACCCGTCCGACCCGTCCGATCGGTCCCTCGATCCCGGACGACGTCACGGGGCAGGAGCTCGACAAGGCGATCCGCGGCGACCTGCGCACGCTCTCGCTCGAGGCCGCGGAGATCGTCTCGCGTCACCTCGTCATGACCGCGCGGCTGCTCGAGGACCGTCCGGACCTGGCGTGGGAGCACGCGAAGGCTGCGGTCGCCCGTGGCGGACGGCTCGCCGTCGTGCGCGAGGCGGCGGGCGTCGCGGCGTACACCGCCGGGGAGTACGCCGACGCGCTCGCGCAGTTCCGTGCGGCCCGACGGATCTCCGGCTCGGACAGCTACTGGCCGATCATGGCCGACTGCGAGCGCGGCCTCGGCCGCCCCGAGCGCGCCATCTCGATGGCGGGCGCGGACGAGGTCGACCGGCTCGATCGGGCCGGCCGGGTGGAGATGCGCATCGTCGCGTCCGGCGCCCGGCGCGACCTGGGCCAGCTCGACGCGGCGGTCGTCACGCTGCAGTGTCCGGAGCTGTCGTCGTCGAGCTCCGAGCCGTGGTCCGCGCGGCTGAAGTTCGCCTACGCCGACGCGCTGCTGGCCGCCGGTCGTGAGGACGAGGCCCGCGAGTGGTTCGCGAAGACCGTCGAGGTCGACGAGTCCGACGAGACCGACGCGGCCGAGCGCCTCGCCGACCTCGACGGCATCGTCTGGGTCGACACCCTCGACGGTGAGGAGCTCGACCAGCTGGACGAGGACGACGAGGACCTGGCCGATGACGAGGACGACGAGGACCTGGCCGAGGACGAGGACGACGAGGACCTGGCCGAGGACGAGGGCACCGTGCCGGTGGGCCCGCCGCTGCTCGTCGACGACCCGGACGACGTCCGCCTGGACGAGCTCGGTGACGACGAGGACCTGGACGACGACATCGACGAGGACAACCTCGGGGAGTTCGCCCCGCCGGTCCTCGAGACCGACGGGCCGAGCATGCAGGACCTCGCCCTCGCCGAGGACGACCCGTCGGGCCACGGGCCCGCGGCGGCGACCTCGGCTCAGGACGAGCCGGACTCCAGCTCCGACTGACGGTCGAGCCAGCGCCAGATGCCGGCGACGTCGGCCTCGGTGCTGGAGAGCACCTCGATCTTGTGCTCCAGCTCGGGAACGGACCGCAGGGCGTAACGCTCGGCGGTCCGTTCCTGTACCCGGGCCACGGCGTGGTCGAGGTCCAGCCCGTCGGAGCGCGCCTCGCGGACCAGCTCGACCCACAGCCTCAGCTCCTCCACGGAGCGGTCCAGGGTCGTGTCGACGTCGGTGACCGGACCGAAGTGGCTGAACAGCAGCCGGGTGGGCCGCCGCTCGCGCATCCGCTCGAGCGAGGCGAGCGCGGCGTCGAGGTCGAAGTCCGGCGGCGGCGTCGCCGGGCGCAGGTCGCCGGTCTCGGGCGTCCAGACGCCCGCGGCGTCGCCGGTGTAGAGGTCACCGGTGAGCGAGTCGAGCAGGCCCACGTGGTGCCGGGCATGGCCGGGGGAGTCGAACGAGCCGAGCGTGCGCCCGCCGCCGAGGTCGACCGAGTCGCCGTCGGCGAGCACCCGGATGCGGGCGGCGTCGGTCGGGCGCAGGTCGCCGAAGATCTCGTCGAGGACATCGCCGAAGACGAGCCGCGCGCTGCGCATGAGCCGCTCGGGATCGGCGAGGTGCCGGGCGCCCGCCTCGTGGACGACGACCTGCGCGCGCGGGAACGCCGCCGCCAGGTCGCCGACGCCCCCCGCGTGGTCGAGGTGGATGTGCGTCACGGCGATGGTGGCCAGGTCCTGCGGACCCACGCCCAGGCCGGCGAGCTCGCGCACGACGTCGCCGGCCGAGCGCGCGGCACCGGTCTCGACCAGGCACGGGCGGTCCCCGCGGATGAGGTAGCCGGCGGTGATGCCGTCGTAGCCGCCCATGCGGGTGTCGACGAGCCAGACGTCGTGGCCGAGGTCGACCGGGGGTGCGGGTGTCGTGTCCACAGCTGGCCCTTCGGGTGTGCCGTCCCCACCGACGATCGCGTGGGGGCGTTCCGTCGTCGTCCGTCGTTCGCAGGGTACGACGCAGGCGGATGCCGTCGGGGCATCCCGGTCGAGGAGAACCCATGACCGCACGAGCAGCCCGAGGCCACCGCGTCGGGGACACCGACGTCGTTCCCGCCCCGGACACCGCCGCCGTCAACGAGGTGCGGCTGCGCGGCCGGCTCGGTGCCGCGCCCGAGCAGCGCGTCCTGCCGTCCGGCGACACCGTTGTGTCCTTCCGCCTCGTGGTCGACCGCCCGGTCCGGCCCACGGCGTCGGGATCGTCCGCGCGGGTCGACACGCTCGACTGCACGGTGTTCCGCGCCGACGTGCGCCGGCGCTGCCTGCGCTGGGCGGCCGGCGACGTCGTCGAGGTCGAGGGGAGCCTGCGCCGCCGGTTCTTCCGGGCGGCCGGGGGCGCCGCCTCCCGCTACGACGTCGAGGTGGTCGCCGCCTCGCGGGTCGCCCGGGCGCCGGCGGCCGGGCGTGCCACCATGGCGGGGTGACCGCAGCGACCGAGCGGCCGGATCCCCCCGCGGGTGACGCCTACGACTGGTACCGACGGGGGACCGCGCTCCTCGAGTCCGGCAACCCGGCGGCCGCGGCCGAGCTGCTCGCCTGGGCCGTCCAGGAGGAGCCCACCGCGCGCTCGGCCCGGGAGGCCCTCGCCCGGGCGCTGTACGACGCACGACGCTTCGCGGACGCCGCGCGGGAGTTCGGCCTGCTCGTCGAGCTCGCGCCCGACGACGACTACGCGCAGTTCGGCCTCGGCCTGGCCCTCTGGCGGCTGCGCCGGTTCCCCTCCGCGGCCGACCATCTCGCGATGGCCGCGGTGATGCGGCCGGACCGGGCGGAGTACGCCGCGGCGCTCCGGCAGGTCCGCGCGACGCTCGCGGCCCGCGAGCAGGCCGGGCTGGACCCCGTGGGCCGCCCCGACGAGCGGCTCGCGTGACCCGCCCCGAGGACCGGCCGACGCACGACGTGCTGCTCGACGACCACGACGCGTTGCTGCTCGACCTCGACGGCGTGGTCTACGTCGGTCCGCACGCGGTGCCGCACGCGGTCGAGGCGATCACCGCGGCCCGGGCGCGCGGCGTGACCGCCGCCTACGTCACGAACAACGCCGCACGTCCGCCCGCCGTCGTGGCGGAGCACCTGCGCGAGCTCGGGCTCGACGTGACCGCGCACGACGTCGTCACGTCGGCCCAGGCAGGTGCGCGGGAGGTCGCCGCGCGCGTCCCTGTCGGCAGCCGCGTGCTGGCCGTGGGCGGTCCCGGCGTCGCCGAGGCGCTGCGCGACCGCGGTCTCGAGCCGGTGAGCCGCTATGCGGACGGGCCGGCGGCCGTGCTCATGGGCTACGGGCCGGACGTCGGGTGGCGTGAGCTCGCGGAGGCGTCGTACGCCGTCGGTGCCGGTGCCCTGTTCGTCGCCACCAACACCGACATGTCGATCCCGACGGACCAGGGGATGGCGCCGGGGAACGGCGCGTTCGTCGCCGCCGTCGTGTCCGCGTCGGGTCGCGAGCCGCTCGTCGCGGGCAAGCCCCGCGCGCCCCTCCTGGTCGAGTCGGTCGAGCGGGTCGGCGCCCGGTCCCCGCTCGTGGTGGGCGACCGGCTCGACACCGACATCGAGGCGGGCCACGTGTGCGGCATCCCGACCCTGCTCGTGCTCACCGGCGTCACCGACGTCGCGACGCTGCTGGCCGCCCCGCCGGACCGACGACCGACCTACCTCGCGGCCGACCTGCGGGGACTGCTGGCGGCGCCCGGTGACCTGGTGCTCGCCGGCACGGGCGCGGACGGCGTCGACGGGCTCGCCGCGTTGCGCGCCGGGTGCCGTCGGGCGTGGGCGGCCCGCGACGAGGGACGTCCCGACCCGACCTCCGCGGCGGACCTGGCTCGGTGGTCGGCCGACGTGGCGGCTGCCCTCGCACGCTGAGCCGCGCCGGTCAGAGGAACCTGCGCAGCTCGAGCACGTCGCGGAAGCGGGCCTCGACCTTGATCCGGCCGTGGGCCCAGCCGCTGCCGAAGTGCAGCCGGCCCTCGACGAGCTCGACGAGGTCGTCGCTGCTGAGCGTGAGCCGCAGGTGCGCCGTACGACGGTCGTCCGGAGGGATCTCGTGGACGTCGACCAGGTCGCCCGACTCGAGCCGCGCGCCGAAGGCGACGTCGAGGTCCCTGATGTAGGCCGACAGGGTCCGGTCGGGGATCTTGCGCCGCGTCTCGGGATCGGCGTCGTCGAGGATGGCCCCGAGCCGGGAGATGACATGGCGGACGGTCTCGATGTCGGCCATGGCCGCGGGCCCTCCCTCGAGTCGCTGTCGGCGCTGACGTCGGGGACGCTATCGCAGGGGCTCGCGATAGCGTGGGCACCGACGGCGTGCCCTCCGGGGGCGCGCGCGACGTGAGTGAGGTGACGGGCGTGCTCGACGCGCTGCGCGGCTACATCCAGCTGGCCACCGGGCTGACCGAGGTCACGGTGACCCGGGCACGCGAGGCGGCCGCCGCCCTGCTCAGCCAGGGGCTGGACCTCGACAAGGTCCCCGACGTCCCCGGTCGCGACTCCGCCGTCAGCGCCGCCACCGTCGCCGCCTCGCAGGTCCAGGGGCTCGCCGACGACCTGCTCGAGACGAGCAAGCAGAACCGCGAGATGCTCACCGGCCTGGTCCGCGCGGAGGTCGACCGGGCGGCCGGCCGGCTCGGCTTCGTGCGGGAGGAGGAGCTCGCCGCGGTGCGCCGCCACGTCTCGCGGCTGGAGACGCAGCTGGCCGAGGTCCGCACCCAGATCGGCGCCGCCCCGGTCGCCGCCGAGGCCCGTCCCCACTCCGCGACCCCGGCGAAGAAGAGGGTCCCGGTGAAGAAATCGGTCGCCCCCGTCGCGCCGGCCGAGGCGATCAAGCCGGCCGCGACGACCGAGGGCGGATCCGAGTCATGAGCGGGCAGCCCGAGGGCGGCGCGGACGCCCGCGCGGCCGACGACATGGGCTACGCGACCCACGACGAGCGCGTCGGGGGCGACGGCGCCGACACCGGATGGCGCGACGAGGGCGCCGGCGAGGACGTCGACCCGACCCAGGACGAGCGTCTGGCGGATGACGGCGCCGATACCTCATGGCGCGACGAGGACGTCGCCGCGCGCCATGACGAGCAGGTTGACGCCGAGCTCGACCGGCTCGACGACGGCGGTGGCCTCGTCGGAGCCGCGCCCGGGAGCGGCCCGGCCCGTTCCGAGGCCCTGCCCTTCGTGCTGACGGCGCGCGAGCACTTCGCCTCGGCCGGCGACGTCGAGATGACCGGCGACGCCCGGGTCGACGCCGCCACCGCGCGGCTCGTGGAGATCCCCGACCTGCCCACGTCGGACCACGTCGCGGTCTACGACGACGTCCACCGTCGGCTGCAGGACGCGCTCGCCGACGCCGACGTCCGCTAGCGCGTCGTGCCGCGTCGTCGGCTCGACGCCGAGCTCGTGCACCGCGGGCTCGCGCGCTCGCGCGAGCAGGCGCGGGCGTTGGTCGAGGAGGGCCGGGTGCTGCTCGGCGGCGTCGTGGCCACGAAGCCCGCGACGCAGGTCGACCCCACGGCCAGCGTCGTCGTGCGCGCGCACCCCGATGGCCCGGACTACGTCTCGCGCGGGGCGCACAAGCTCGTCGGCGCGCTCGACGCCTTCGGCCTCGACGTCGCCGGCCGGCACGCGCTGGACGCCGGCGCGAGCACCGGCGGGTTCACCGACGTCCTGCTACGTCGCGGCGTGGCCGCCGTCCTCGCCGTCGACGTCGGCTACGGCCAGCTCGCCTGGCCGATCCGGTCCGACGAGCGGGTGACCGTCCTCGAGCGCACCAACGTGCGCGGCCTCACCGTGGAGCGCCTGCCCTTCCGGCCCGACCTCGTCGTCGGCGACCTCTCGTTCATCTCGCTGGCACTGGTGCTGCCGCAGCTCGCCGCCGTCGCCACGGACGACGCCGACCACGTCCTCATGGTGAAGCCGCAGTTCGAGGTCGGGAAGGACCTGGTCGGCGCGGGTGGCGTGGTGCGGGATCCGGCCCTGCGGTCGGACGCCGTCCGTAGGATCGCGGCTGCGGCGCTCGGGCTCGGGCTCGGGACCGTGGGCGTGGTCGCCTCCCCGCTGCCGGGGCCGAGCGGCAACGTCGAGTACTTCCTGCACCTGCGCCGCGGGGCCGCGCCCCTCGACGAGTCCGCCCTGGCCCGCGCGATCGAGGAGGGACCGCCGTGACCCTGCCGGTGCACACGGCCGACGCCCGGCGGGTCCTCCTCGTCGTGCACGGCGGACGGACCGACGCCGTCGCGCTCGCGCGCGAGGTGGCGCAGGACCTGTGCGACGCCGGCATCGAGGTGCGGGCGGAGTCCGCGGAGGCCGTGCGGCTCGTCGCGTGCGGCCTCGTGGCGGTCGATCCGGCGCGCGCCGCCGAGGGCTGTGAGCTCGTGATCGTCCTCGGCGGCGACGGCACGATCCTGCGCGGCGCCGAGCTGGCGCGGCCCTACGACGTCCCGCTCCTGGGCGTGAACCTCGGCCACGTCGGCTTCCTCGCCGAGGCCGAGGTCGAGGAGGTCAGCAGCGTCGTGCGCGCCGTCGTCGACCGCACGTGGACGGTCGAGGAGCGCACCACGCTCGAGGTGGTCGTCACGCTCGACGGCGTCGAGTGCGCGCGGACCTGGGCGCTCAACGAGGCGTCGGTCGAGAAGTCCAGCCGGGAGAAGATGCTCGAGGTGCTCGTCGAGGTCGACGCACGGCCGCTGTCCCGCTGGGGCTGCGACGGAGTCGTCGCCGCGACACCGACCGGATCCACGGCGTACGCGTTCTCCGCCGGCGGGCCGGTGGTCTGGCCCGAGGTCGAGGCGCTCGTCGTCGTGCCGATCAGCGCCCACGCGCTGTTCGCCCGCCCGCTCGTGGTCTCGCCGTCCAGCCGCATTGCGATGGAGCTGCTGCCGAGCAAGACCGGTGGCGTTCTGTGGTGCGACGGCCGGCGGCTCGTCGAGCTCCCGGCGGGGTCGCGCGTCGAGATCACGCGGCACCCGACACCGGTCCGCCTCGCGCGGGTCCAGCCGGCGCCGTTCACCGACCGGCTCGTCGCGAAGTTCGACCTCCCGGTCGAGGGGTGGCGCGGCACGCGACGGCGTTCCGACAACGGGACCGCGTCGTGATCGAGGAGATCCGCATCCGCGGTCTCGGCGTCATCGACGACGCGGTCCTCGAGCCGCACCCGGGATTCACCGCCGTCACCGGCGAGACCGGTGCCGGCAAGACGATGGTGCTCACCGGCCTCGGCCTGCTGCTCGGCGGCCGGGCCGACGCCGGCGTCGTGCGCGCCGGCCATCCGCGGGCCGAGGTCGAGGGCCGGCTCGTCGGCGTCTCCGGCACCGTGGTCGACCGCGTGCTCGAGGCAGGGGGAGACCTCGACGAGGGCGCCCTCCTGCTCGCGCGGACCGTCGCGGGGGAGGGACGCAGCCGCGCGTTCCTCGGCGGCCGGTCGGTGCCGGCGTCCGTGCTCGTCGAGCTCGCCGACGACCTCGTCGCGGTCCACGGCCAGAGCGACCAGCAGCGGCTGCTCGCGCCGGCGCGGCAGCGGGCGGCGCTCGACCGCTACGCCGGCGACGCGGTGGCCGAGCCGCTCGCGGCCTACCGGCGCGCCTTCGAGCGGCTGCGGGCCGTCGAGCGCGAGCTCGAGGAGATCACCGTCCACGCGCGCGAGCGCGCCCAGGAGGCCGACCTGCTGCGCCACGGTCTCGGGGAGATCGAGGCGGTGGCTCCCCAGGCGGGCGAGGCGGAGGCGCTCGCCGTTGAGGCCGACCGGCTCTCCTACGCCGAGCAGCTGCGCGCGGCAGCGTCCCTCGCGCACTCCGCGCTGCGCGCCGACGACGTCGCCGAGTCCGACGTCGACGCCCTCGGGCTGGTCGGCCTCGCACGGCGCACGCTGGACCAGCAACGCGGCCACGACGCCGAGCTCGGCCGGCTCGCCGACCGGCTCGCCGACGCCGTCGTGCAGCTGGCCGACGTCTCCGCCGACCTCGCCTCCTACGTGGCGTCCCTCGAGTCCGACCCCGCGCGGCTCGCGGTGGTGGAGGACCGGCGGGCCGCGCTGGGCTCGCTCACCCGGAAGTACGGCGCCACGCTCGACGAGGTCCTCGTGTGGTCGGACTCCGCCGCGAGCCGGCTGCTCGAGCTCGACGGCGACGACGAGCGGCTCGGGTCGCTGCGCGCCGAGCGCACCGAGCTGCGCGCGGAGCTGGGCCGGCTCGCCGGTGTCGTCAGCGCCTCCCGGGCCGAGGCCGGCGACCGGTTCGCGGCCGCCGTCACCCGCGAGCTCGTCGAGCTCGCGATGCCGCACGCCCATCTCGGCGTCGAGCTGCGCCGGACCGACTCCGCCGACGGTCTCGACGTCGGGCTGCCGGACGGACCGCGGCGCGTGGCGTTCGGCGCCTCGGGCGTCGACGAGGTGGAGCTCCTGCTCACCCCGCACGTCGGCGCCCCGGCGCGACCCATCGCGAAGGGGGCCTCGGGCGGCGAGCTGTCGCGGGTGATGCTCGCGGTGGAGGTCGTGTTCGCCGGCGCAGACCCGGTGCCCACGCTGGTGTTCGACGAGGTCGACGCCGGCGTGGGCGGCCGGGCGGCCGTCGAGGTCGGGCGCCGCCTCGCCCGCCTCGCCCGCACGAGCCAGGTGCTCGTCGTGACCCACCTGCCTCAGGTGGCCGCGTTCGCCGACCGGCACGTCGTCGTGGAGAAGTCCGACGACGGTCGGGTCACCACCTCAGGCCTGCGCGTGCTCGGCCCGGACGACCGGGTGCGCGAGCTCGCGCGGATGCTCGCCGGCCTCGAGGGCTCGCAGTCCGCCGCCGCGCACGCCCAGGAGCTGCTCGACCTCGCCCACGCGGACCGTGACACACCCACCGGGGCCCGGCCCCGCAGGAAGGCAGCCCGATGACCCCCGTGTTCGACCTGGCCAGCCGCATCGTCGAGGAGAACGCCGCCTCGCACCCGATCGTGGCGACGTACCAGGGCATCCCCGGGCACGACCACCTGATGAGCGACTGGAGCCCCGCGGCGGAGGACGCGCGGCACGCGCAGACCCTCGGCTGGCTGGCCGAGCTCGACACCCTCCCGCTGGAGAACGACGACGACCGGCTGGCGGCGGCCGTCATCCGCGAGCGGCTCGGGTCCGGGCTCGCGCAGTACGAGACGTCCGAGCACCTGCGCACGATCAACGTGCTCTGGAGCCCCGTGCAGCTCGTCCGCAACGTCTTCACGGTGATGCCCACGGCGACCGACGAGCACTGGCGCACGATCGCCGAGCGGCTCGAGGCCGTCCCGTGGTCGCTCGGCACGGCGATCGCGGCGTACGCCGAGGGCATCGCCCGCGACGTCCTGCCGGCGCGCCGTCAGGTGCTCGGCGCGGCGAAGGTCGCGGCGGTCTGCGCCGGCGTCGACGCGGCACCGGACGGCTCCGCGACGCCGTGGTTCGAGGGGTTCGTCGGGGGCTACGCCGGCGACGACGCGGCCCTCGCCGAACGGCTGCGCTCGGCCGCGGCGGGCGCGACGGCGGCCTACGCCGACCTCACGGCGTGGCTGCGCGACGTCTACGCCCCGGCGGCGGCCGAGGCCGACGGTGTCGGCCGGGAGCGCTACGTGCGCATGGCGCGGGTCTACCTCGGCGCCGACATCGACCCCGAGGAGACCTACTCCTGGGCCTGGGGCGAGCTGGCGGCGATCAGCCGGCGGATGACCGAGTGCGCCGCACGGCTCTACGGCGGGGTGACGCCGCAGGAGGCGCAGGCGCGCCTGGACGTCGATCCGGAGCACACGATCGTCGACGCCGAGGAGACCCGCGCGTGGCTGCAGCGGGTCGCCGACGAGACGACCGCGTCGTTCAACGGCCGGTTCTTCGACATCCCCGAGCGCATGCTCACCTGCGAGGCCGTCCTCGCACCGCCCGGGTCCGCGGCCGCGCCGTACTACACCGGCCCGAGCGAGGACTTCAGCCGGCCCGGCCGCGCCTGGCTGCCGCAGATCGGGGAGGACCGCTTCCGCACCTGGTGGCTGCTGTCGGTGTGGCACCACGAGGCCGTGCCCGGGCACCACCTGCAGATCGCCTACGCGAAGCTGCAGAGCGAGCGGCTCTCGCGGTTCCAGCGGATGACCGGGGTGTCCGGGCACTCCGAGGGGTGGGCGCTGTACGCCGAGCGGCTCATGGACGAGCTCGGCTACTACACCGACCCCGCCGACGAGCTCGGGTTCCTGTCCAACCAGGCGATGCGCGCGGTCCGGGTGGTCGTCGACATCGGCCTGCACCTCGGTCTGGAGATCCCGGCCGACGCCGACCCGGCGCTGCTGGACGGCGTCGCCGGAGCGGTGCCGGGCGCGGTGTGGGACCCGGCGCTGGCCCGGGAGTTCCTCCGCGTCCGGGCGCTGCAGACCGAGGGGTTCTCGACCAGCGAGGTGGACCGCTACCTCGGCCTGCCGGGGCAGGCCATCTGCTACAAGGTGGGGGAGCGCGAGTGGCTCGCCGCCCGCGAGGACGCGCGCGCCGCGGCCGGTGACGACTTCGACCTGAAGGCGTGGCACATGCGGGCGCTCGCGCTCGGCTCCGTCGGCCTCGCCGTCCTGCGTGCGGAGCTCGCCTCGGCGTGACACGCGGCCCGCGGGACGGTCGGCGGGTGGCTGCACCTCGTAGTGTGGTCCTGGTGAGGGCCACCGGGATCCGCGGCACCGTTCTGGCGGTCGCGACCGTGCTCGGGCTGTCGCTCCTGCCGGCCGGGCCCGCCCGGGCGGGCGAGCCGCTGCCCGCTCCGACGCCCCCGACGCCGACCGCGCGCACGATCGACGACGTCGCCCGCGGCTGGCGGGCCGCGGCGCCGGCCACCCTCGTGGTCGGGCGCTCGGTGCAGGGGCGCCCGATCGTCGCGCACCGTCAGGGCCCGGCCACCGCGCCGTACGTCCTGCTCGTGCTGGGGCAGATGCACGGCAGCGAGCCACGGGGCCGCGACGTCGTCCGGGCCATGGGCGCGCTGGCGCCGCCGGCGCAGCTGCAGGTGTGGACCATCCCCACGATGAACCCCGACGGCGCCGCGCGCGGCCGCCGCACGAACGCCCGGGGCGTCGACCTCAACCGAAACTTCCCCTACCTCTGGAGCTCCCGCTACTCCAGCCGCGCCCTGTACTACCCCGGCCGGGCGTCCGGGACGGAGCCCGAGGTCCGGGCGATGGTCGCGTTCCTGGACCGCCTGCGCCCAGCCCTGATCGTGTCGCTGCACCAGCACTACACGGCCGTCGACCTCGGGACGGGCAAGGTCCGGGTGTGGTCGCTCCGGCTCGCCTCGGCCATGCGGCTGCGCAGCGTGGTCGTCCCGTGCCGGTCCGGACCGTGCAGCGGCACCATGACCGCCTGGTTCAACCACGGGCACCCCGGCTCGGCCGTCACCGTGGAGCTCCCGCTCACGGTGTCGCCGGCCCTCGCCGCGGCGTACGCGCGCTCGATCCTGCGGGTCGGCGCGATGCTCGTGCCCCCGGCTGCCTGAGCGGCCGGACACGGTCGAGTCGGGCGTCGACCGCCGTCCGACGCCCCTGATAATCTGGACCCCCGTGAGCAACCCGCAGACGACCAAGCACCTGTTCGTCACCGGAGGAGTCGCCTCCTCCCTGGGCAAGGGGCTCACGGCCTCCTCGCTCGGCAACCTGCTGAAGTCGC